>DASZCR010000096.1:0-5008 GCA_035942915.1 Pyrinomonadaceae bacterium
CCCCCCCCCGCTGCTTTTCTGTCTTCAACCTTCTTGAAGCCCTCCTGAAGCTCTCCTCAAGTATTCCTCAAGTGGCCGTAAAGTGTTGAAAACAGGAGGTATCCTGTTACGTCGAAATTTTCTGGAAAAACTTTTCGGCCTCAAGTTTTTCCCAAGCCCGATTTCCTATTCTTCACGCGTCAACGGCGACGAGAGAAAGCACCCGACCAAGTTGAGACGCCGAAATATTTGATTCCAGAAATTAAGGGGATGGAGAAAAGAACGATGTTGAAAAAAATCTCTGCCGCGTTTGTGATGGCTCTCGTGCTCTGCTGCGCCATTCAGACTACTTCGGCCGCCACCCTGAGTCCCACGCTTCAGGAAAAGATTAAACAGCTTGAGAGCACGGCCAGCGTCGGTACTGTTATCATCGCTTTCAATACGCAAAACGGCTTACAGGAGACGCACCTCGGCCTGTTGCGCTCGCTCGGCATCCTCAAGGGGATTACCTTGCAGCGCCTCGGCATGGTGGCTGCGCCGCTGACGGCCGCGCAGGTCAAGGCGCTCGCCTCGAACTCGGCCGTTCGCTCCGTCTGGTCTAACGACCGGCTCTCCTATTTCGACAATCAGGCACGCATGCTGACGGGCGCTGACCGCCTGCGCGGCGAAGCCGCTTTCACGCGCGCCAACGGCGGCATGCCGGTGACGGGCGCGGGCGTCGGCGTCGTCATCAACGACTCCGGCATCGACGCCACACACGACGACCTCAAACTGGGCAAGACCGTCGTGCAGAACGTTCAGATTGTCACCGACACCGATACGCTCTCCGGTTTCACGCCGCTCGTCGCGCTTGAGAACCTGCCGAACACGGACTTGAACGTCGGTCACGGCACGCACTGCGCGGGCATCGTCGCCGCTTCGGGTCAGATGTCGGGCGGTCTCTACAGAGGCGTCGCGCCGGGCGCGCACCTCATCGGCACGGGTTCCGGCGCGGTGCTGTTCATCCTCAACGCGCTCGGCGGCTTCGAGTACGCGATGGCGCACCAGACCGACTACCAGATTCGCATCATCTCGAACTCCTACGGCGGCGACGGCCCCTTTAACCCGGACGACCCGGTCAACATCGCCTCCAAAATCGCGCACGACGAGTACAACATGGTGGTCGTCTTCGCGGGCGGCAACTCCGGCCCCGGTCGAGACACCTACAACCCTTACGCCAAAGCTCCCTGGGTTATCGGCGTGGCAGCGGGCACGAAGGAAGGCGGACTCGCTTCTTTCAGTTCGCGCGGCACTCCGCGTGAAGACCGCCTGACCAACAGCGACCCGCTCGACGACCACGACGCGCCGACCATCGTCGCGCCCGGCGCGGGACGTGAGTTCGAGTCGAACGCCGCGAAGTTCACGGCCGCCTACATCTCGACTCGCTCGAAGTCGAACCTCTTCTCCAACGGTCTCGACTCCGACTTGGAACTCTCACCGGCGCACATCCCTTTCTACACGCAGATTGTCGGAACTTCGATGGCGACTCCGTATGTCGCGGGCGTGGCCGCGCTGCTGCTCGACGCAGACCCTTCGCTCTCGGCCGACGACGTTAAATCCATCATCGTCCAGACTGCTTCGCGCATGCCCGGCTACGAAGACTTCGAGGTTGGCGCGGGCTACATCAACGCCTACGCCGCCGTTGACAAGGTTTTCAACCGCGCCAAGCGCTACGGCAAACTCTTCAACCACGACTTCAACGCTTCTTACACCGTCAGCGGCCCGCCGGCCGAAAGATTCCACATCGACTACACGCCGGCCGCACTGCCCGGCCCCGGCGGCGCCAACTCGCGCCCCTTCACGGTCGAAGCAGGCATGAGCGTCCTCGACGTGTTCGCGCGGTTCGACAACATCGCCGAGAGCGGCGACGGCAACACCATCGGCATTCTTTTGACCGACCCGCAGGGCAAGACCTATTCAAGCGGCATCGCGCTTCCGATTCTCGACTCGCGGACGCGTCAGGTCGTCGTCAAGAATCCTGAGCCGGGTCAATGGCTGCTCGAAGTGCGCGGCGTGCGTGGTCTGACCGCACTGCCGAACTTCAGCCTGCCGACCTCCGGTGCGGCGCTGCCCGGCCCCGTCGACATCACCATCACACAGAAACTGTTCACGCTCGCACCCATCGCGGACATTCAGGGACACGCCGCGCAGGCGCAGATAGAAATGGTGCTCAAGAACCGTCAGATGGACACCTTCATCGACGGTCTCTTCCACCCGGAAGACAACGTCACGCGCGAAGACCTCGCACGCCTGCTCTACATGAACACGGCGCTGCGTCAGTCGCTCGGCGCGACGCAGAAGTTCTCCGACGTGTCGCCTGAGTTGTCGGCCATCGCTGAGGCCGTGACGGCCAAAGGCTCGACCTTGCGCGACTGGGACTTCTCGCCCGCCGGGATGATGAGCGCCAACGGCTCGACCTTTAATCCGCAAGGACTCGTCAGCCGTCTCGACGTGGCCGTCGCTCTCGTGCGCGCCCTCGGCCTCGACGCCGAAGCCCGCGCGAAGGCAGGCACGAACGTCACCGTCACCAACGACGGCGTGACCTACACGCTCACAGATAACGCGGACATCCCCGTTGCCCTGCGCGGCTACGTGCAAATCGCGCTCGACAAGCAACTGTTGCAAGCCTTCTACACAATGGAGCAGGGGCCGTTCGACTTCACGCCGAAGCTCAAGGCACGCGTTCGCGCCAACGACCCAACAAGCCGCGCTTTCATGGCCTACGCTCTCGACAATTTCCGTAAGCATTTTGTCGCGGGCAACTAGGCCGTGAGCCTCCGGTGGGTCGCTTCTGTCGGGGTGGCGGCCCACACGGACGGTCGCAAGGGTTCGGAGGGCAGATTTCTGGCAGAGATGATTTGCCCTCCGAATCCATCACGAAATCAATCAACAGAGCTACCACAAGACCTGATTGAAGGAGTCAGTCATGAAGAAAGCTATCATCGCCATCACGATGTTAATCCTCGCGGTCACCTTACAGCCGACGGGCACGGCGACCGGCACGGCAGTCAAGGTCGACGGGGTGCTCAAGAAATATTTCCAACTGCACCCGCTGGCGACCACGCCGGTCGTCATCACCTATCGCCAGAAGCCCGGCTCGGCCGAGTTCGCGCGCCTTCAGTCGGTCGGCATCATGAAAGGCTTCGCGACGCAATCGCTGCCGATGGTGATTGCCGACATGAACGCGCTGCAACTCTCCAAAGTCAGCCAGCAGCCGGGCGTGCGCAGCATCTACGCCAACCGCGTGATGGAGACTTTTGCAGACCCTGCGCGCCAGTTCATCGGTGTCCCGCAGATGCGCGCCGACGGCGAAGTGACCGCGCGCAACACGCAGAATCCGGGCTTCCCCATCTCCGGTAAAGACATCGGCATCGGCTACGTCGACACCGGCATCGACGGCACGCACGAAGACCTGAAGTTTGGCACGAAGACCGTGCAGAACGTCTCGCAGCCGTTGGCGATGGGCGTCGTCTCCGATGGCGGCCTGCTGCTCGGCGTCGGCGTCTCCATCTCCGACCTCATTGCCGGCACGGGCTTCGTGCCGCCGATTTACGTCGAGAACCTGCCGATGACGGACGCCGAGTCGGGACACGGGACGTTCGGCGCGGGTGTCGCGGCCGGGACGGGCGTGCAGTCCGGCGACTTCTACGGCGGCGTCGCCAAAGGCGCGAAGCTCATCGGCGTCCAATCGGGCGACGACCTCGGTCTTCCGCTCGTCGCCATCATCGGCGCTTTCGACTATCTCGTCGCGAACCAGACGCGCTACAACATCCGCGTCGTCAACAACTCGTGGGGTTCGAGCCTCGATGCCGACGCCATCGACCCGAACAATCCGATTAACGTCGCCACGCGCATCATGCACGACCTCAACATGGTGGTCGTCTTCGCCGCCGGTAATGCGGGCGACACGCCGACATCGATTAACCCTTACTCGACGATGCCTTGGACGATTTCCGTCGCGGCCGGTGAGAAGCACGGCTTGGGTTCGCCCGCCGGCTTCAGTTCGCGCGGCGTCAACAACGGCGACGGCG
Organism: Pyrinomonadaceae bacterium; assembly: GCA_035942915.1. Taxonomy (GTDB): domain Bacteria; phylum Acidobacteriota; class Blastocatellia; order Pyrinomonadales; family Pyrinomonadaceae; genus DASZCR01. Next base: position 4,050 of record DASZCR010000096.1, read on the forward strand.
CGGACGTGGCCGGTCAGCCCGCCGACGAGACGTTGAAGCCGAACCTGCGTCCAGACATCACGGGTGCGGGCGTCGATATCAAGAGCACGCGCTCGAAGGGGCCGGGTGTCGTCAGCGTCGCCGGGACGGTTCCGCTCCTTGGCAACGACGCGACCACCATCGCACCCGCTTTCTTGCCCTTCTACACGACCTCGCAAGGGACGAGCTTCGCTTGCCCGCAGGTCTCCGGCGTCATCGCCCTGATGCTCGAAGCCAATCCGCTCCTGACTCCTGACGAAGTCGTGACCATCCTGCGGCAGACGGCGAACCCGATGCCGTTCGAGGAGCGGGTCGTGGGCGCGGGCTACGTCGATGCGCACAACGCCGTGCGCGCCGCGCTGGGTCTCGGCGCAGTGCCGCACCCTGCGAACCTGTTCCCGGTCGCGGGCGGCCCTGAGATAGTTGACCTGACGGGCGACCACTTCGGCTCGGACGCGCAGGACATCAGGCTGGCAGACTTCTCCTACGACGCTGCCAACCGTCAACTCGTCTACACGATTGAACTGGTCAATCTGGCGGCGACCACGCCGAACATGCGCTGGGCGCTGACCTCGCGCTTCGGTGAGACAGACATCTTCGTGACGGCCTCTGTTGACGAGACGGCCACGACCTATGAGTATGGCCGTATCACGACGCTTCCGACGGGCACGCGCAATCAGGAGACCATCGGCGCGGCCGACTCCGGGCAGATAGCCGGCAACCGCATCATCATCCGCGTCTCGATTGATAAGGTGAACGCGGCCGTCGGCTCGGACGTGCTCGGCGCGACTTCGACGGGAACGCAGGCGCAGTCGCAGGTGCTCATCGGCACTTCCGTGACGGGCGGCCTGCTGCTCAACTCCGACTCGGCGAGTGGCTCGGACTTCGTCGTTCAGTAGAAACCTATCGGGGCACAAATTGGGGGAGAGAGGGTTTATGGG
>DASZCR010000097.1:0-5306 GCA_035942915.1 Pyrinomonadaceae bacterium
CCCGGCCTCTGCACAGGTTCAATCCGGTCGGCCTCCCGCGTCTCAGCCGTCGTTGCCGATGGCCTCGACCGGGCAGGCCATCAGAGCCTCCTCACACAACTCGCGCTCCTCCTCCGTCGTCGGCTGTTTATAGACGAACGAATAGCCGTTCGAGTCCGAGCGCGTGAAGTTGTCGGGCGCAGTGTCGCGACACACGTCGCAATCAATGCACTGCGTATCCACGTAGTAGGTGCCGGAGACATTCTCCGCAACGCGGTCATTCGGGTCAGCCAACGATTCCTCCGGAATCAACTCGGTGATAGGTGATAGGTGAGAGGTGAGAGGATAAAACCTGTCTTTCTCTTATCACCTATCACACATCACCCATCACTTGATTTTCAGCATGCGGTCGAGCGCGACGCGCGCCCAGCGCGCCGTCTCTTCATCGACGCTAATCTGGTTGACGACGCGGCCTTCAACGAGCGATTCGAGCGCCCACGCGAGATTCTGCGGCGCAATGCGGTACATCGTCGCGCACATGCAGAGGTCTGGCGCGAGCAGTCGGATGTCTTTGTCGGGGAAACGCTTGATGAGCCGGTCGACGAGGTTGACTTCCGTGCCGATAGCCCACTTCGAGCCGGCCGGAGCGGCCTCGATGGTCTTGATGATGAACTCCGTCGAGCCGTTCAAGTCCGACTTCTCGACCACCTCGCGGACACATTCGGGGTGGACGATGACCTTGATGCCGGGGACTTCGCGCCGCACCTGTTCGACGTGCCACTCGCGGAAGCGGCCGTGAACGGAGCAGTGTCCCTTCCATAGAATCAGGCGCGCGCCGCGCAACTGCTCTGCGGTGTTGCCGCCCAACTCCTTCGCAGGGTCCCACAGAACCATCTCTGTGAGAGGGATGCCGAACTTGACGCCGGTGTTGCGACCCAGATGTTGGTCTGGAAAGAAGAACAGCTTATCGGCTTCGCGCAGGCTCTTGTCGAAGAGCGGGACGGCGTTGGAAGAGGTGCAGACGACTCCGCCGTGCTCGCCGCAGAAAGCCTTGATGGCGGCCGTCGAGTTCATGTAGGTAATCGGCATCACCTTGAAGTCTGCAAGGATGCCGATGGCTTCGAGTTGCTCCCACGCGTCTTCGACCTGTTCGGCCGAGGCCATATCGGCCATCGAACAGCCCGCGCCGAGGTCTGGCAGAATCACCTGCTGGTCGCCGGGCTTGAGGATGTCGGCCGATTCGGCCATGAAGTGTACGCCGCAGAAGACGATGTAGTCGGCTTCTGGACGCTCGGCCGTCAACTGCGAGAGCTTGAAGGAGTCGCCCGTGTAGTCGGCATGACAAATCACGTCGTCGCGTTGATAGTGATGGCCGAGAATGAGTAGACGCCGACCCAGTGTGCGCCGCGCCGCTTCGATGCGCGCGTGCAACTCCGCGTCCGAAAGCCCGAAGTAGTCTTCGAGCATCGGGTGCTTCGTCGAGGTCTCGTTCGGGGCTAAGGCTGTCGTCAACTTCGCTCTCCTCTTTACCTTGCGCGCGCATCGGCGCTCGGACGCCGCTCCGGCCTGTGCGCGAAACGCCAACTATACTAACTTCGCAAAACCGAGCGCAAGCGGCGAAACTCTACGCCTTCTTTAGATGCGAAAAGTCAGGGAAAAGTAAAAGGCAAAAGGTAAAAGTTAGAGAGGACGCAGCCTCTCAACCTTTACCTTTGCCCCTTGATTTCGGCCTTATTTTTAAGGATGCGTCATCTCTTCCGGCTTGACGTACTCGTCGAACTGCTCGCCCGTCAGGAAGCCGAGTTCGACGGCCGACTCGCGCAGAGAGATGCCCTTCTTGTGCGCGTTCTTGGCGACCTGCGCCGCGCGGTCGTAGCCGATGTAGGGATTCAGCGCCGTGACGAGCATGAGCGAGTTGCGTAGGTGCGCGTCAATCTGCGCGCGGTTGAGTTCGATGCCGCTGACGGCGTACTCGACGAAGCCATGACAGGCGTCTCTGAGGAGTCGTATCGAGTGCAGGAGGTTGTGAATCATCACCGGCTTGAAGACGTTCAACTCGAAGTTGCCCTGCGAGCCTGCGAAGCCGATGGCCGCATCGTTGCCGAAGACCTGCACGGCGACCATCGTCATCGCCTCGCTCTGCGTCGGGTTGACCTTGCCCGGCATGATGGACGAACCCGGCTCGTTCTCCGGCAGAATCAACTCGCAGAGACCCGCGCGCGGCCCCGACGCGAGCCAGCGGATGTCGTTGGCAATCTTCATCAGCGAGCAGCCGAGCGTCTTCAGCGCGCCGGAGGCAAAGACTATCTCGTCGTGTGCCGAAAGCGCGGCGAACTTATTCGGGTGCGACTTGAAGGGCAGCCCCGTCAGTTCGGCAATCTTCGCGGCGGCGCGCTCGGCAAACTCCGGGTGCGCGTTCAAACCCGTCCCGACGGCCGTCCCGCCGATGGCTAACTCGCACACCTCCGGCACGACCATCTTCAGGCGCGCGATGTCGCGCTCGACGAGGCTCGCCCAACCGGACATCTCCTGCCCGACCGTCAGCGGCGTCGCGTCCTGCAAGTGCGTGCGACCAATCTTGACCACGTCTGAGAACTCTGCGGCCTTCGCTTCGATGGCCTCCTGAAGTCTCTGCACTTCCGGGATGAGCGCCTGCAACTGCTCTGCGGCGGCGACGTACATGGCGGTCGGGAACGTGTCATTAGACGACTGCGACATGTTGACGTGGTCGTTCGGATGGATGGGCTGCTTGCTCCCCATCACGCCGCCCGCGAGTTCGATGGCTCGATTCGAGATGACCTCGTTGGCGTTCATGTTGGTCTGCGTCCCCGAACCCGTCTGCCAGACGCGCAGGGGAAAATGCTCGTCCAACCTGCCCTCGATAACCTCGTCGCAGGCGCGCACGATAAGGTCTGCCTTCTCGGCCGGAAGCTTTCCCAAGTCCTGATTGACGAGCGCCGCCGCTTTCTTCAGGATGCCGAGCGCGCGAATCATCTCGCGCGGCATCCGGTCGTCGCCGATGTCGAAATGAATCAACGAGCGTTGCGTCTGCGCTCCCCAGTACTTATCTGCGGGCACTTCTATCTTGCCCATCGAATCGCTCTCGACGCGCGTCGCGCCCTGCTCACTCATCCCAGTCGCTTCCTGTGTCATAAACCATCCTGCTCCGAAAATGTGATTGAAGCCTTAACGAAATTCTACACCACATCGGCAAGCCCTACCGAACAGCGCAGAGGGGCTTGCCCGCGCCCACCTACGCGACAGACAAGCCCCCGCCCGCCGCACGCTCCGCGCGAGCGACGAATTCAGCAACCCAACGTCGAGGATGACGACCGGCACACCCTTCTGCTATCTTCTGCCCCGACGCTCTTTCAAACACCAGCAACGGCCTATGCGTAGCTCAACCCTCACGAAACCAGAGTGATGAGCATCGCCGTTGAGCATCTGAGGTTCAGACTCTCGGCGACTCCCAAACGCAACGACACTCTATGGCTAACTAGCCATAAACGCAAGTCTCGAAACGCGATTCACGTCTCATCAGGAGGGACATCCTGATGGGTTCCGCGCGTCCGCGACCGGCACGACTGGCCGAGAAGCTGCTACAGATTCGTACTGCGCTTGGAATTTCTCAGACCGAGATGCTCAACCGTCTGGGAGTTGGAGACCTCGTCGCCTATCACTCAATCTCCAAATACGAACTCGACAAGAACGAACCACCCCTCATCATTCTCCTGCAATACGCCCGCCTCGCTAACGTCTACATGGAAGCCCTCGTTGACGACACCCTCGACCTCCCCGCCGACCTCCCCAGCCCCACCAAAACCGAAGGTATCCCTCGCCGCACCTCCACCCAACGCAAAAAACGCTAACCCCCATCACCCATACCACCCCTCACCCGCTCCAAACTTTCCCGTGCAACTTTTCTCACAGCCACGCCTCACACAAGGCTGGTCTCCTTTCCGTTAAGCATCTGCGAGTTCCTTATGCCACTGAAGGTTTCGTTGCGCGACGTGCTCGAAGCGCGAGTGCTCTTGTGTGAAGAGGGCGTGCGCGCGTTCCAGTTCCTTGCGGGCTTTGGCTGATGCGCCCTTCTCCTGAGCCAGCGTGACGCCGAGGTTGTTGCAGGTGATGCCGACGCCGCAATAGTCTTTGAAGCTCTCTTTGAGCACCCGCGCCGTCTTGAAATATTTCCGCGCCAGCGGATACTTTTTCTCGCCGCAGCGATGCGCGAAGACTCCGAGTTGAAAGGCGACGACCGAGAGCACGACGTACTTCCATGTGTCTCTGCGCAGCATCTCCGGGGGCGAGAGGTAGAGCCGCGTGAGGTCTAAGTGCGCGAGGCCGAGTTTCTCCGGGAGCTGCTCATAGCAGCGGCGCGCCTGCTCCGCGTCGCGGTGGTTAATCTCGATGAAGAGCGGCGGCGTAGACCTCTTGTCGAGGAGCCTGTCTTCCGACTCGCGCTCGGCTCCGACGATGGACGCTTTCCAGACTCGAAAAGAGTTGATGAAGTTCACCGTCGCGCAGAACAGTTCCAGCACAGTGTCCCAGTCTCTCTTGTCAGAGGAGAGTTGCATGGCCGTCACGACGTTGCTCTTCTCGGCCTCGCGCAGGGCGTGGTCTGTGCTCCAATCATCGCGCAGGGCGAGTTCCCGGAAGTGCTCGACGAAGCGTCGGCGGAAGTGAGACGCGCCCCTGTTTTTCGCCAGCGCCGCTTTCGCCAGCCGGAGCGTCAAGCCTTCGAGCTTGAGGCGGCGCGAGAGGTCTTCGCCCTTGATGAGCCAGAGGCGGCTGAGATTGGTGACAGCCTCGTCGAGCCGCCGCAGGTCGCCGCGCAGCCCTGCGACACGCGAGAGCGCGGGGCGTGCGGCGCTCGGCCTGAAGATTGAGAGCGCGAGCAGCACGGCGCGGCCGTCGTCGCCCAATTGCGGGAGGTTGAAGGCGCGGTTGAAGGCGCGTTGAGCGGCGTCGCCTTCGCCGTGTTTCAACTCGTCGAGGACGGTTTCCGGCTCTCGATTGAGGTCGATTTGAGCCACAATCCATTCGAGCGCGCAGGGCACTCCCTCGGCCACGCCGGAGATGCGCAGGCGCACGTCTTCGGTGAAGATTTGCGAGTTCTCCGTCTCCTTCAGCAGCAGTTCGATGAGTTGCTGCTGCTCGTCCGCACGCATCGTGGGGACGTAGACGGCGTGCGTGTCTATCTGCTCCTGTCGTTCCAGAGAGACGATGAGCGCGGAGCAGCGCGTGTTCCGCAGCCAGTGCCGGATGTAGAGTTGCTGCTTGGCGTCGGCGATGAACTCAAAGCTGTCGAGCACGACGAGCGTCGGCCG
>DASZCR010000098.1:0-16529 GCA_035942915.1 Pyrinomonadaceae bacterium
CACGGCGATCATCGCCAGGGTGAACAACACTTTCATGGTTCTCTCCTGTTCTCCGGCGCGTGCTCGTTCGCGGGAGAAGGTTTAGAGTGAGGTTAATCAGCGAGAGAATGTCTAAGAGCAGGAAGCGGAGAGTCGTACTCCGAGCCGGAATCGAGGGGCAATACCCATGCCGGTCGCCATCCGCGGTTCATCGTGGTCTTATTAGGCTAACAAGAGGCTCTAGTTTTCCGCGTAGTGACAAGGCGTCTACAAAAGAAGACAGGCGTGAGCGACGAGTGAGTACTTTTATTGATCTCAATCGTTTGTTCAACTTGAGAATGAGCAGTCCCACGCGGAAACAAAAAGAGTCTTACCGTTTAGACTGACCTTTCTAACATCTACCAGCCGGGCAGGGTAGGCGGTGTCCGATAACTGCCATTCCGTCAAATTGAAATCCTACTGCTAAGCGGGGCAGGGAAGCACAAGCAATTGTGGAGACAAGCGGTGCCAGCTACTTTGCGCCTCAAAGCTTGGCACTACATCTTGTGGTGAAGGGGTTTTGAATTTCAACAGGGCAAGGATGTTGAAAACAGGTTTGCGGATGAGGCCACATCCGCGGTCGGGTGCATGCCATTGTTAGATTGCGGATTGATGTAAAAACCCGCCCTCCCACAATGCTTCACGCAGCGCTTTCGACCGAGTGAAGCCGATGTAAAACTCATGGGTGTCATACTCGGTATCGAACCTCAGGCCGCCGCGCACGGACACATTCTTAATGTCGGCGCGCGCGAAACGCATGGGCTTAGGCAGGGAGTACTCATACTGCATCATCCGGGGCGGCTCCTTCCTGGCCTCGGCTATGTAGGCGTCAAGGCGAGGCTGTAAGGACTCGCTCGTATCGCCCTCTCTCCATAACCCCAGCGCGCGCAGCCTCGGCTTGTTCGTAGTCGCCGTCAGCACTTTGACCTTCGTCACAAGGTAATCCAGTAAAACATCATCCAGCCCCGGGGGGCCGAGCAGCTTAGCCCTTTCGCCCCGCTCTCTGGCGACATTCGTATGGGGGAAGTAGTAGATGACTCCGCGGGTGATAACCAAGTCCCCACGATACTCATTCTTAAAGTAGGGGGTGTCATCAAAAGAGATGGGTAAACTCACCGCCCCTCCTTCACCTCCGCAGCACAATCAAAAGAGAGCAATCTAACGCCAGGCATCACCCGCCGCGAGCACAACTGCGGTACGGCCAAGTTAACGATTAAAGACCTGTAGATTCGCGGTTGGGTGCATGCCGTTCCTGTTAGGCTGCGGTTTTACAGCATTCACCCCTTCATCGGCCCGCAATAATACCGCTTCGATTTCGGATTCCAGAAAACGTCACAACCCTTGCGCTTCTCATCGTAATTATATTCAGTGAGTATCAGGTAACCGCCCGGGGCACTAATCATCGTCCTCGAAAGGTTACTGCCGCGCTCTCCCAACTGAGCTACATGCCTTGCGTACCTCGTTTCCCCCTTGAGGTGCGGTCGTCCGAAATAGTACTCATGCGATACGAGTACCAACAAACCGTCCCACGTCGCCTCGTTGGTGATCCAATGTTCGCGCAAGCTCCCCTTCCACCGAACTGGCCGCCTGTCGGAGAAGGCCGTTCAATTCGTCCGCGGCCTTCTGCAGTCCGCTTTCCAACGCTTTAATATCTTGCGGACATAAACCCTTCTTCAGCGCGAGAATGATGGCTAAAGGTTTCTCCAGCTCGGACAGTTTTTTGAAAGCGTTCCAGATCTGGGCTGCATAAACGGGCAGCTTCATTTTTAGCGGAATGATAGCCATAAGAGCTATGCGTGGTCCCGAAATCTTCTGCATCATCGGCAGCGAGACGAAAACCCGGTGCGTCTCGCGTACGGCCTTTCCTTGTATATTGGTGAATTCGAATTCCCATTCGATATATGAGCTCACCTGAGCAAGCAGGATTATCGCGCCGGCCCCTTCGGTAGAAGGCACGAGGCAAACCAAATCCAAACCGATTATCTCGTCCGAACGCGCTCCTTCCAGTTTAGAGAGTTGTCCGGTGAACGTTCTGATTTCCGGATTCTTACTGATCTTGACGACCTTACAATCTGCGGGCACCTCTGGCTTCAGCGGGGGAATGTAACGAAACTTCACATAAAGCTTCCTTAGGCAGTCGTTCGTGCTCATCTCTGCTCTCCTTTTTCGGGGGATTACATGCAGCCGATTCGGATTGTCCGACCTGACTTCCTTTCGCCATCTTCGGTGACGGCAGTTGCTCCCGAACTACCTGCCGCCAAGGTCTAACGCAGGGTGGGCGCACTACAAGCCGCAGGTAGAGACCTCCGAATGGAGGAGCGTTGCGGCCCCCACGCTCGGATGTCACTCTTCGTAACGTTTGAGACTTATAACTAGGAAAGCGTGGCGAGGAGTGCCGTGACGATTCCTACGTAACTGTGACGGGCGGAAATCGGTGACTTGCAGAGAAGATTATTATTGCAGGGGAGAGGATTATTATGACAGGACGGGCGAGCGGTTCGATGAAAGGAGGTTAGGCAAAGACAGGAGTATAGATAATTAGACTTGCTTAATAATCCGCCAATATTCACAACGTCCGATAATGTATCTTATGTAAAACGGGCTTTGCCTCACAAGTTAGGCTTGACTCAAAAGTCCATGACTTGACCCAAAAGTCGGTCACGCGCCCGCTTCTTCACGTCTCGCGTTCCCGCTAGGGAACGGCTCGCCACTATCACGTAACTGTATAAAGACTCTGATGGTCTTTTTGAGGTTAGCGACCCTAGTTTTTGCCTCCGCCAACATCTTCTCGGCGTCGGAAATCGCATTGTCCCAATCATTTGCAGATTTGGACAGGTGTGATAAAGATTTTTCTTGCGCTTTTTTAGACACTTGTGATACTCTCCTTCCCATGCCGAACGACTCTTACCAAGACGCGCTCCGCACGGCCACCGACGAACTCTCCGAACTCATGGAGCAACGCGAAGAGTTGCAGTCTCGCCTTTACCAAATCCAGCACAGAATTAACGTCTTGAGGGACGGAATATTTGGCCTGTGTACGATGGTGGGTGAAGACCCTTACACCACGCGCCCTGAGTTGTTCGGCAATGATGAGGCTGCGCCGGAAGTGGGATTTACCGACGCGGTGCGCGCCGTGCTGCGAAACTCCGGCAAGTTTCTCACGCCCGTTGACGTGCGTGATGAGTTGCGGCGGACGGGTTTCGACGTTGATAAATACAGGAACCCGCTCGCCTCTATCCACCAAATTCTGAGGCGTTTGGTGAAGAGTGATGAGGTGGAGACGAATGAGGACGAAGAAAAGAAAGTCTACCGCTGGAAGGCACGTCCCGTTACCGTGTGGATAAGAACGCCCGCGGGCGGTAAGCCGCCGATTTTGAAAGACGTTCCCGTCCCCGCGAAAGATGCGGTAGAGAAGAAAGTAGGCTTGGCGGATTTGCGCGACCCGAACAGGAAGGATGAGAAGTGAGGAATAAGTTAACGGCGGGGTGGTAGAGAGGTTGAATACACCCGACTCCGAATCGGGCAAACCTCCGGGTTTCGTGGGTTCGAATCCCATCCCCGCCGCCAACTTTTCAACTCCGGTGGTAGCGTCAACTACCACCGGAGTTCCAAACCACACAGCTGAAGCCATATGGCCTGAGCAACCGTTATTATACGCTTCCGCTGTGTGTACTCCAAGAGAGGAACACACACGATGGACGCCAGAGCGCAACGCGGTCTTGAGATAGCCAATAGGTCGAAACTTACCCAACAGAACGGGCTTTGGCTCGTTCCCTCCGAGCATACCAATCAGCAGTACACCGTAGACCTCGCCTCCGATAAGCCCCGCTGTACGTGCCGCGACCACGAGTTTCGGCGCGCGACGTGCAAGCATATCCACGCCGTTCTTATCGTCGTCGAGCGGACGAAGACCGTCACCACTACCACCACCGTTGAAGAGGGGAAGCCGCCCGTCACGCAGACCGTCGAGACGGAGACGGTCAAGGTTAGGCGCACCTATCGCCAAGAGTGGGCGAGTTATAACCGCGCGCAGACGCACGAAAAATCCGAGTTTCAGGCTTTGCTTTATGCGCTCTGCGCTGGCGTCGAGATGCCCGTCAACCGCTTTGGCCGCCCGCGTCTGCCGATTGCGGATATGCTCTTTAGCGTCGTGTTCAAGACCTACACGACGCTTTCGGGCCGACGCTACGCCTCCGACCTGAAGGAAGCGCACAGGCGCGGCTTCCTCTCCGAGTGCCCGCACTACAACAGCATCAGCCGCTACCTTGAGAGCGAGGCGTTGACGCCTTACCTCAAACAACTCATTACTGACTCTAGCTTGCCCCTCAAGAGCGTCGAGACGGACTTCGCGGTTGATAGTTCGGGATTCGCCACGGCGCACTTCCTGAGATGGTTTGACGCGAAATACGGGCGCGAGATGCGCGAACAGGATTGGGTTAAAGTCCATCTCATGTGCGGCGTGCGGACGAACGTCGTCACGTCGGTTGAAATCAGCAAGGCTTACGCGAGCGATTACAACTACTACAAGCCGCTCGTTGATAAGACCGCGCAGAGCGGTTTCAACATGAAGGAAGTAAGCGCGGACAAGGCTTACTTGGGCGCGGGCAACTTCGCCGCCACGTTGAAGCACGGGGCGATTCCGTATATCCCGTTCAAGGTCAACAGCCAGCCGAACGGGAACGGCGCGCTGTGGGCGCGCATCTACCACTTCTACAACTTCCAGCGTGACGAGTTTTTGCAGCACTACCACAAGCGTTCGAACGTCGAGACGACGTTTTCGATGATTAAGGCGAAGTTCGGCGAACGCCTTCGGAGCAAGACGCCGACCGCCCAAGTCAACGAAGCTTTGTGCAAGGTGCTGGCTCATAACATCTGCTGCCTGATTCAGTCGGTTTACGAGTTAGGTATCCAAGCTACTTTTGAGTCAGATTTCGCGGTTGCCTCATAACGGCTGTCAGTTTGAGAGTTCTGAGGCAAGGCCTGTAAAACGGGCACGGCTCGGTGTCCGCCGTTACCCCATAAGATTCAGAGACTGCGTGTAGCTCAGGAAGTCAAGGCCGCCCCATATCCCATGTACGTACGAGGCTGCCTCTAACCGCTAAATGTTGTGTCTAACCATGAAGTTGTTTGGAGTACGCTCGTAGTATAAGAGCTTAAATTCCGTGCATGTCTTTTCGGTAGCCTTTTGAACCGCAAAATCAGCCGCCGCTTTTGTCGTCGCATATGTATTTTTCTGGCCCGTCGAGTCATAAGTACGACTCATGCGTCCCTTCAAGTCTTTGCGATTGCCCCCTTGTAGGTCATTAAATTCTTTTGTCCTCACGGCCGCATAAATCTTGCTGCCGGCTAACGCTATAGTTACAGCCGGCGGCGCACCTACTAAGCAGAGCAGGTCCGCGATGCTGAATGATCTACCTTCCGACTGAACCTGATACTTAGGATCATAGTTATGAGTATGGACCGCCAAGACCGCCCTTTCACCTTGAGCTACAGAGTAATCGTGCGTTAATTCTCCTTCCTCGCCCTTTATTATTTTCACCCAGGAATACTTGCCTTCATTATTTCTCACCAGAGTGTCCCCGTATTCGACCGTTTTATCTTTAGCTAACTGCCAGATCAGGTCGAAGTGCTGTTGAAGTTTTTCCGGTATCTGAAATTTAAATGTCTCATTCGAATAGCTAAAATTCGGGGGACTTTCAAGCATTTTTACTAGAACATTGTCGCTGGGCAAGTCAAACCAATCCCGCTGGGCGCTGGGTGTACTGACGGCTTGAGAGCTCGGTGTATTCACGTCTTGCATGAAAGCCGCAAAAAGTGCGTCCATATCCGGCTCGGAGTTATTACTATTCGACACAGTCGCATTATTGTTGTTGTTGTTATTGTTGTTGTTATTAACCGCCATTTGCACAGGCTTTGCTTCGACAGCATGCTCGCACGTGCCTCTTTGAGGAGGGGAATTATGGAACACTTCTTGGGAAACGACTCCAGAGGGGTAATAAGATTGGGGATTGTAATGTGGCGAATGAGTTGTCGGCGTGGGGAATGTGTACAGTGGCGGCCGGCTATAGTCATGCTGTTGTGGGAGTGTCGCCTGCGTCTGCGGAATCGGTTGCGGCAGGCCGGGGAGATCATAATACGTAGCTTTATACAGGCAGTAACCGTTGCAGCAGATGATGGCGGCGTGTTCACTCTCGCCTTGATAGGCATACCCACAGGTCGGACATACGAAGAGGTGGAAGAATCTTTGTGACATGGCGTGGCCTCACCGCGGGCGGCCTGAAAGTATTGGTTGCTGAGTCGCCTCCCGGGCAACTCTGTTTACGGCTAAGTTGTCCGGCCGGTTGAGAACCCGCCGGCCGGTATCGCTCGCACGTCCTTCATTTCGCTTCCGCCGCGGCAATTAACCGAAGCATCTTGCGGGCCTGCCCCCATTCGCCCTCCGTTATCCTCTCTCGAAGAAGATAAACTCGCGTGTCCGGGGGTATGCTGTGGTCCGTAAGGATCTGCCGGATCGGCGGGTACTGGTCAAAATCGTCGCCGACGACAAAAGTCGCGGTGACGAAGATGGCGAGTGAAGATTCCCACTTCAGTCCGTAACCCCGCGCCCGCGCGACGGCAACTCTCACCCCGGCCTCTAACGAGTGGTCGTCGAGGTGATTCACCGCTGCCGCGTAGCGCCGGCGGAGGAAACGAATCAGCCTCATAAGGAACGCCTCGGAAGCGGCGGCCTCAAGCACCTCCATCTGTTCCCGACGTATTTGCATGTCTGATCCGGGCCTCCGATTCGGCATTGCCGCGTGAGGTTGGTGGTTAAAACACCCAGCTCGCAGTAAAGCGTAGGACATGAAGACAGATTGTCATTAGAGCGAGGCGTCAAGGAGTCCGCGCGTCGTGGGGGTGTGAGATTGTGACGAGACGGATAAGACCGCTGGTAACGAACTGGCGATAATGTATGGCTGAGGCAGTAGCGAAGTCAAGCAATCAGGTGACGGCTTAACACGCCGCTCACGGTGGTGAATCTACTGAGACGGATAATCCTAATTATGGCCGAGTTTATCAGACCCCTCACAAAGCAGCAGTTCGTCGGGCATCCTAACGTCGGCACAAAAGTGTCTGGTCGCCACAACTAACAACGAGTGCAGCGACCTGACACCTCTCGGGCGACGCCTGAAGTTCGCCTCTTACTTTGCCTCTTCACCACTTCCCTTCCCCGCTGACGGCGTCACTCTCGGGCGCGGGTGAACGTGTCGCATTCGACGTGGCCGACTGACAGAATTCTGCGTGATGCGCTAAGATTTCCATTGATAATTTCTGGCGCGTACGCTATAAAGCCGCCATGAACACGAAAGGAAGCGAACTGACCACCTCTCAACTCGCTGACCGTCTCGGCGTCGGCCACTCAACGGCGCGCCTCTGGTGCAAGATGGGGCTCTTCCCCAACGCCCGCCAGTTGGATACACCCCGTGGTATCGTGTGGGTGATTCCGGAGGGTGACCTCGCAGGGTTCGTCCCCCCGAAGCGAGGGCGCAAGCCCGCGCCCAAGGCAGAACCTACTAAGGCAGCGGCGTGAGCTAGTTCCTGACGAAAGGAAATCTGATGAGGGTAATCGCGATCGCTAACCAGAAGGGGGGCGTCGGCAAGACTACTACGGCAGTTAACCTGGCTGCCGGCCTCGCTATCCGCGGCTACAAGACGCTCCTCATTGACCTCGATAGCCAGCGCAACACCACGCAGACCTACTTCGAGCCGGAGATGATCGAGAGCACCCTCGCCGACGTGCTCGTCGGGCACGACAAGCGGCTCCCGCTCAACGAGGCCATCTACAACACGCACCTCGAAAATCTGGACCTCGTGCCGTCACACATCCGCATCGCCATGCTCGACCAGATGGTGACGCTCCAGGAGCAGTACCGGCTCAAGGAGGCGCTCAATTCCCTCCCCGAGCCTTACGACTTCGTCATCCTCGACTGCCCGCACACCCTCGGCCTGACCTTGACGCAGGCTCTGCTGGCCAGCCACCACATCATCGTCCCCATCGCGGCCGAGTATTACCCGCTAGAGGGGGTGGTGGACCTGCAAGAGACCGTCCGTGCGGCCCGGCAGCCGAACCCGCAGTTGAAGGTGCTCGGCTACCTCGTTACGCGCTTCCACCAGCGCAAGAATATCTGCGCCGACGCGCTCGACAAGGTCAAGGAGATGTTCGGGGATGAAGTGTTCGAGACACTCATCCGCGACAACGTCCACCTGCAAAGCGCCCCCGCTTATCGGAAGAGCATCTTCGAGCACGCGCCCAAAGCCTCCGGCAGCGAGGACTACGACAACTTGACCGAAGAAATTCTGAGCCGCCTGTCGATGTCCTCTCACCTTAAACTAGTGGGGACTAAGGAGGCTACTGCGTGACGGAGCCGAAAGAAAGAAGTAAGCCGCCGATCAAGACGCGTCCGCCGGGCAAAGCCTCGCGCTCTAACATGTTTGACCGGGTGAAGCTGCGCACCGGCCTCCATCCTATCGAAGAGATTCTGGCCGGTGGTCAAGCTCAGGATGCCTCCACCGACCCCGCCGGTACTACTAATAAATCTGGTACTACCAATGAATCTGGTACTACCAACGAACCTGGCACTACCGATATAACTGGCAATACTGATATTGATGATACTGCTGTTTTACCAGGGGCTACCGAATCTTCTGGTAGTACCAGAACTACTGGCAGTACCAAGAAAACTACTACTACCAGCAAGACTGGTAGTACCAGCTTCGGTGGTAATACCACATCATCTACCACTACCAAGAAAAGATGGGGTCTTCATCGTTCCGCACCCATCGCTCCAGAGCGAGATTTTCAACGCGTGCCCAATTCGGTTACACGCGAGGCGATGGCGGCGCGTCTATTCAGGGGCAAGAGCAAACAGGTGTGGGACTATCTGTGGAGCGTCTCACGAGGCGCGGTCGTGCCGAGTCGCACCGTCCGGCGCTCGCGGCCGCAGATCAAAGCCGGGGCTGGGCTGGGGTCTATGGGCACGGTCGACGCGGCCATCTCTCACCTCCAAGAGGTCGGCCTCATCCTTGTCAAAACCATCGTCGGCGAAAACGGGGGGAACGAGTACGAAGTGTTTACCCCGGAAGAGGTGGCCGCGGGCGCGTTCGGTCTACCTATCTCAGCCGGTACTACCAACGAAACTGGTAGTACTGAGACTACCCAAAATCCGGTAGTACCGGTATTACCGGAAAGCGGTACTACCAGTAGTACATTATCCGCAATAGGCGCAAATACTTCGGACCAGTCTAAGACTTCTTTTAAGACTTTAGAAAAAGATGATGATGAGACGTTCGCCGGTCTCGTCGAACAACTGAAGCAAACCGCCAGAGAGGTGACCGGGCGCGAGCCTTCAGCCGCTGAGGGTGAGCGGTGGAGGGAAGTGGCGCAACTGCTCGCCGACGAACTGAAGGCGGCCGCGGGGCGCACACCTGTCGTGTCGTCGGCACCGGCCCTGTTGGCCGAGCACCTTCGTCGCCGGCTGGCTAGACCGCAGCTGACACAGCCCGCACGTCAAACGCCGCTGCCTGACGAGCCGCCCCCTCTTCCGCCGGCGCAGCCCCCGACTGACGACGAACTCGTCTCGATGTTCGTCACCTTCCTGCACGACGGCATGACCACGCAGGACCTCGACGAACGATTCTCCTACTCGGTAGAGCCCCAACGGTGGCCGGCGATTCGCGAAGCCGTGCTGGCGCGCTACGAACGCGAGCGCGAGCAGGTCGAGCGGACAGCCGACACCCCGCTCGACGGCGTCTAGATCGCCCCCGTCAGGCGCGGGAATTCGACCGACTGGTCGCCCCAAAATCACCGACTAATTTGTAATCACGAAATCGCCCGGACACCGGCAAGATAGGGCGTCAAATTTTTTGCCGTTCCGTCGCCGCAACTATTGCACCCCCCTGAAGTTAAACACACCGCGAGCGGTCCAGCTCTTGTAACCGCGGCCTCACGCGGGTAACCGCCAGGATTTTCAAGCCTTTAGGTCGGGTTCGGCCTTGACTTTGTAATCGCCTTCTGTAATCGCTGCCAGGGGTGGGCCTTTGTACACAAAGGCGATATTCCCATTTTCGGGAGGTTCAAAAATGGGCATGCCCAAAATTGGCACTTAACTCGACCAGTCACAGCGTTTTAGAAGTTTTGTTCAAAAACGTAGAGTATAAAAATATCAGCGCGCCCATACATCTGCGCCGGTTGGACTGGCCTGAAGGATTGAATAATCAATCTTCCGCCAGTCCTGCGCTCTTTCGTGAGGAAGTTTCACAGGCGTGCAGTCGTTGAATAGCGCCATTCAGACAGGCTAAACAAGCTGAACGTCCGCGGCGGCTTCTGCTACGTGGGGAGTATTGGAATCATATCCAGTTCCTGTAACTATTCAGGGCTTAGGAGGTAAGAGCCACCGGCCGCCCTCGAAGGCCTGTTCGATAGCTGCGAGGAGGGGCTGACCCTGCTTCCGCGCGCTGGAGAGATTGCTGCGGATGCGGCAGAAGCGCTCGGCGCCTGCCGCCGTCCGGAAGCAGCCCGAGGTCTTCTGCTGCAACTTTACCATCCGCAGGTCGCGCTCCGACCCGTTGTTGTCGAACGGGACGGTGAGGTCGGTCACGAAGCGCAACACCTCCTGCCGGCACTCCCGCAGCCGCTTGACCAGCGGCAGGGCCGGGTTTTTCTTGCGCGCCGGCTTGGGCACCTTCCGCAGCGGCAACCCCTTCCCCGGCGGCGGTGGCGGGGTCGGCACCGGGTTGAGCTCGGCGGCGCGGGTCACCAGCCGGTCGTAGCGGCGGCAGAACTGCGCCCGCTGCTCCGCACTCAACTCCCGCCCGCCCGCGGCCCGGACCCGCACGGCGGCGGCTTTCATCCTGAGGAGGAGCTTCGCCAACGGGTCGGTCCATTGCTGCTGCTCGGCGCAGACCTCCTTGATATAGATCAACTCGCGCAGCAGGTGGGCGTTGCATAGGGCGTGGCGAGACTGCTCATGGCGGCGGTAGGCGCACAGCGCGTCGCTCACCACCGTGCCGGTGAAGGCCGGGAGGATGCCGACGGAGTCCATCGCCTCCTTGCCGCGCCTAGCCGAGCAGGCGTAGTGGGTCAGGTGATCGGTGCGGGCCACATGCACCCAGTGGCTTTCACCCGCCACCCTGAGGCCCGTCTCGTCGGCCCCGATGACGAGCGCGGCCGTCACCGCGTCCTTGATCCCGGCCTCGGCACCGGAGAGCGCCTCGGCACACTCCACAGTCATGCGGTGGACGGTGCCGGCCGAGAGGCGACAGCCGAAGAGGTCAG
Organism: Pyrinomonadaceae bacterium; assembly: GCA_035942915.1. Taxonomy (GTDB): domain Bacteria; phylum Acidobacteriota; class Blastocatellia; order Pyrinomonadales; family Pyrinomonadaceae; genus DASZCR01. Next base: position 11,333 of record DASZCR010000098.1, read on the forward strand.
AGAGCGCCTCGGCGGTGCGGGCGAGGGGCAGCAACTGGTACTGGTGCAGGTAGGCGGCACGCGCTCGCAGACCCCGCCCGTACTGCGCGGGGGCGCTGACGCCGGCAGGGAACTGCGCCTCCGTCGCGGTGCCGCAGAAGGCGCAGCGCCTGGTCTCGGCCCGGTGCTCTGTGACGAGCAGCCGCGCGGGCGGGGCCTCGAAGACCTGCCGCCGCTCGAACCGCGTCGCCGGTGCCGGGTCGAGCGAGTCACCGCAGGCGCGGCACTGCGCCGGGGCGTGGGTGATGACCTCGTCGGGAGGCGCTACGGGTCGGAGGGTGGCACCGCGCTGGCCCGTCTGGCCGCCGACCTTCCTGCCGGTGCGGCGGCGCAGTCTCCTGGTGCGGCGCGCCACCGGCGGGTCGGAGGAGGGCGGGAGGCTGGAGTTGTGGGAATCTTTGCCGAGGCGGGTGCCGAGTTCGGCCAAGCGGCGCTGGAGCGCGTGGTTGGAAGCCCGCCGTGTTGCACGTTGAAACACTCCGCGCCGACGTGTGACACATCCTGAACCATCGCCGCGCGAAGCGACGTTCGCGCGGCGTTTTGTGTTTGTATTGTTGCTCCCCCTGTAATCCTTTCGTTTTCGAATTGTCGAACGAGCCCGAGCGCACGTGTGCTCGAAAGGCACGGGGCTTGCTGAAGCGGGGTTGACTCATAAAGTCACGGCGCGGCAGCCGGTCGGCGCGCGACGTGAACGCGATCTCCGACTGAATAATTTTTCTTTCATACTCTGGCAGGTCGAACTCAGGGGGCGTGGCCGGTAAACATGCGGATGGATGTTACGCACAGGACATCCATTAACCTTACCGCATCACTTTTAACCTCATCCACAGGGAATAGAACAGGACTCAGGCGGGCCGCGCCGCGGCCTTCGAGAACCTAGCCGTCGAAGCACAGCCCCGGCCGAGTCCGTCAGCATCCTCGTACAGCTTAACGAAAGCCTTGAAGCGACGGCGTTGAAGCATTCGGCCGTCGCGCGGGCGGCGCGGGCCGCAGAGGGGCGGCGCGCGCAAGGATACGTGTGCCTGCCGGCGGCAGCCGCGTGTTGACGCTTCGAATACCAGACGCGCGTGCGCGTGAAGCGAGCAAGGTGATGCTCCTATCCATCAACCACGGAAAGATAAGGAAGATAACGATGAACAGGACAGCGCAGAAGTCAACCGGGCGGGGTCTCGCCCTCGCGGCGTTCGCCTCGCTGCTGGTGTTCGCCCACGCCATCGCCGCGCAGGCGCAGTGGACGACGAGCGGCACCAACACGACGACGACCAGCAACGTCGGCGTCGGCACGGCCGCGCCCGACGCGAGCCTCCACATCTCGACGGCCTCGACGGCCGTCGGCTCGCGCGGCATCATTGACGAGCAGACGAGCAACGACGCCAACGGCCCGCTGCTCATCCTGCGCAAGAGCCGCGCCGGGGCGGCCGTGCAGAACGGCGACTCCCTCGGCAACCTCTACTCGCACGCCTTCGACGGGACGAGCTTCGTCAACAGCAGCCGCATCCGTTTCCTCGTGGACGGGACAGTCTCGGCCAACAGCGTCCCGACGGCGATGCAGTTTTTGACCGGCGTCAACAGCTCAGCCGCCGAGCGGATGCGCATCACGTCCGCCGGGAATGTCGGCATCGGCACTGCCGCACCCGCGTCCGTGCTCGACGTGTTAGGCACCTCGGGCGTCACGGTCAGGACGGGCGGCGCTTCGGCCGGCGTCAGCATCTTCGACCGCCCCTCCGTGCCGGGCGATCAACTCGTCTTCCAGGGCAACAAGGGCAACTACAGCGTCCTGAACGTGGCGACGAAGAACGCCAACTTCGGCACCGAGAAGATAGCCGGTCTGGCGATGTGGACGGTGGAAAACACCTACACGCCCGACGCGACGCAGTTCCAGCTTCAGAATTCGCCGGCGCACGGCGGCGTCATCTTCACGCAGAAGTTTGGCACCGGGGCGCAGGGCGACAAGAAGGTTTCCTTCCAGACGGCGTGGAACCAGATGTCAACGCCGACGCAGCTCGTGCTCGACACGAACGGCAACGTCGGCGTCGGCACCGCGACGCCCGCCGCCAACGCCAAGCTCCACGTCGCCGGGAACATCATCGTGGACGGCAACATCAACGCGAAGTATCAGGACGTGGCCGAGTGGGTGCCCTCGACGCAGAAGCTTACGGCCGGCATGGTCGTCGTCCTCGACGCCGAACGCAACAACCACGTCCTCGCCTCCGAAACCTCCTACGACACGCGCGTGGCCGGCGTCATCTCCGCGCAGCCGGGCCTGTCGCTCGGCGAGGCCGGCGAGGGCAAGGTGCTCGTGGCGACGACGGGGCGCGTCAAGGTGCGCGTGGACGCCACCCGTGCGCCCGTCCGCATCGGCGACCTCTTGGTGACGAGCGACGTTGCGGGCGTGGCGATGAAGTCGGAGCCCGTCGAGGTCGGCGGCCGGAAGATGCACGCGCCCGGCACGATTATCGGCAAGGCCCTTGAGCCTTTGGAGAAGGGCACGGGCGAAATCCTCGTTCTGCTCAGCCTTCAGTAACTCACACAAGCCCGAACGGAAAGAGAAGGAATGACCATGACGACCGTCTTCAACCGACGCACACTCGAAGGACGACTCGCCCGCGCCGCCGTCTTCTGCCTGCTGACCCTCGCGGCCGTGCTCTGCCACGCGCAGCAGGCCCGCGCGCAGTGGACGACCAGCGGCAGCGACACCACGACGAACGGCAACGTCGGCATCGGCACGACCACGCCCGAAAACTCCGAGGGCTGGCATAGAGTGCTCGACCTCTTCGGGACCAGCCACTCCAAGTTCTCGCTGCGGACGGACACCGTCGAAGGCCGCGTCATGTCGCACAACCTGGGGGGGTGGGGCGCGCCGGGCGGGATGATTCTAGGCACCCGGACGAGCCACCCGCTCAGCTTCGGCACCGGCGCGTTGTCGCGGATGACGCTCGATACGCTCGGCAACCTGGGCATCGGCACGACGAGCCCCTCCCAGAAGTTGGACGTGCGCGGCAACTTCATCAGCAGCGGCTCCGTCGGCATCGGCACGACGGCGCCGGCCGCGCGGCTGGACGTGCGCGGCAACGTCATCCTGGAGGCCGGGGCCAGCCCGACCCTTTTCACAGGAACCGGCGCGGGCGAGCTGAACCGCTACCTGAACCTCATCAACTCGCCGGGCCACACCAGCGCGTCCGGCCTCAAGGTCGGCGGCGTCCTCGTGTCGGACGATTACAGCTTCGCCAACCCCGCTAAGAACGACCTTGTCGTGAAGGGCCGCGTCGGCGTCGGCACGTCGGCCCCGGCCCACAGCCTCGACGTGGCGGGCACCATCCGCTCGACCTCGGGCGGGTTCGTCTTCCCCGACGGCAGCGTGCAGGCCACGGCCGCGTCGAGCGCCGCGGCGGCGGCCAACATCTCCGCCGGCCAGTTCGGGGCCAACTCCGGCGGCGGCAACTTCAGCTTCCCGTCGAACATTCTGATGAACACCACCGCCTCCGCCTTCATTGACACGGGCGCGAACAACCGCTTCAGGGTCTGCGGGCCGAGCGGCAGTTGCGCACTCGCGGGCGAGTACATCGGCGGCCGCATCAGGCTCTCGCGCGACGGCAGCTTCGCCAACGCCGAGGCGCAGGCCGACCCCGGCATGGGCGGCATCCACGCGCCCGGCAACGCCCTCGTCGGCGGCAGGCTCGGCATCGGCACCACGACGCCCACCGCCGCGCTCGACGTGGTCGGGAACATTAACGTCAGCGGCAACATCAACGCGAAATACCAGGACGTGGCCGAGTGGGTTCCGACCTCGCGGCAGCTCTCGGCCGGGATGGTCGTCGTCCTCGACGACACGCGCAACAACCACGTCACGACGACGACCAGGGCTTACGACACGCGCGTGGCCGGCGTCATCTCCGCGCAGCCGGGCATCTCGCTCGGCGAGGCCGGGGAAGGGAAGGCGCTCGTGGCGACGACCGGCCGCGTGAAGGTCATGGTTGACGCCACCCGCGCGCCCGTCCGCGTCGGCGACCTGCTCGTCACGGGCGAGACGCCGGGCGTCGCCATCAAGTCGCAGCCGGTCGAAATCGGCGGCGTCTCCATGCACCGCCCCGGCACCATCGTCGGCAAGGCGCTGGAACCGCTCGCCGCGGGCACGGGCGAAATTCTCGTCCTGCTCAGCCTTCAGTAGACCCCACATGATTTAAAGAGAAAGCGAAGGAACGAACATGACGAGCTCGATGAATAGATTGGCAAGGGGGGGGCGGCACCGGCGCGCCTCGGCCCTCTGCCTGTTCGCCCTCGCCGCCGTGCTCGGCCACGCGCAGCACTCTTCCGCCCAGTGGACGACGAGCGGCACCAACACGACGACCACCGACAACGTCGGCATCGGCACGTCGTCGCCGGGCGCCCTGCTCGACATCCGGGCCGCCGCGGGCGATGTCATCACGCGCTTCTCGAACGCGGGCGGCGCGTCGGGCGCGCTCGAAGTGCGTTACAAGTTCGAATCCTCGCAGCACCGCTTGGGGCTCACCGACGGCAACGGCCAGTGGCTCTTCTACTCACAGTTCGCCCCGTCGAACTCGGATTCGGTCGGCTTCTTCCCCGGCCGGGTCGGCATCGGGACGAGCAGCCCCGGCTACCCGCTCACCGTCAGGGCGCACACAAACCTCGCGCCGCTCAACCTCATCGGGGGCACGGGCAGCATGGAGATTTGGAAGGACGCGAACCCGCTCCCGAGCCGGGCCGTCGCCTTCGGCTCGGCCGTCCCCGGCAACCCGGCCGGCGACGACATTCAGCTCTCCACCTACAACGGCGCGGCTTGGACGAGTCGGGTCACCGTCTCGAACACCAGCGGCAACGTCGGCATCGGGACGACGGCCCCGGCGGCGCTGCTCGACCTCAAGGCACCCGGCGGCGACGTGGTCACGCGCTTCTCGAACGCGGGCGGCGGCGGCGGGGCGCTCGAAGTGCGTTACAAGCTTGAGTCCTCGCAGCACCGGATGGGGCTCACCGACGGCAACGGCCAGTGGATGTTCTACACGCAGTTCGCCCCATCGAACGTGAACTCGGTCGGCTTCTTCCCCGGCAAGGTCGGCGTCGGCACGACCGCGCCCGCCTCGGCGCTGCACGTCGTCGGCGACGTGACCGTCACGGGCAACATCAACGCGAAGTATCAGGA
>DASZCR010000099.1:0-10523 GCA_035942915.1 Pyrinomonadaceae bacterium
GTGGACGAGATGTCCGCCCATGCGACCGCGCGCGCTGATGACGGCTTCGGGCAACCCCGTAGAGCGTCGCGCCGCTTCGAGCCGTTGCGGGTAAGGTTTGGAATCGACGAAGCCGAGCGGGTCTGAAGAGACGATGTCTCCGTCGTACTCCTCGTACTTGCCCTCGTCGTAGAGCATGGCGAGGCGCGTGCGCGCGTCGAGACGGAAGTGGAAACTGCAATGCGGACAGACTTCGAGCGACTCTTCAAGTTCGCGTTTGTAGAGCGCGGCCTCGCACTCGCTGCACTTGACGAAGATACCTTCGGTCTTGACGCGCCGCTCGTCCGCCGGGACGGATTCGATGCGCTGGTTCTTTTTACGAAACCAAGACATAGGCTAACCTTCGTTGCTCCTGACCTTCATTTGCTGCCGATTTCTCCTCTGGCGGATTCTACCATATCCCTATCGTCTCTCCGAGCACGCGTCATCCGCGTCATCTTAGTCGCTTCCGACGAAGGAGTGGAGGGAAAAGCGGAGATTCTTCGTCAGCACATTGGCCGTGCGTCGAGAGACGGCCGCCCGCATAGCTTGAGAGGGTCGAGCGGGCGTTGCCCGGAATCTTCCGCAAATGCGAAAGGGTCTCGCTCTTGACAAGACCCTTTCGGATAGAGATGTACTGTGGCGGCTTGTGCCTTAATCGGCATCGCCGCAGAAGGTCGTGGTCGAGGCGCTGCCCGTCGCGCCGCTACTATCGGTCACATTCAAGTAGACGGTCTGATAGCTGTATGCGCGTGCGCAAGGGATGATTGCTATTCCGACATCTTCTGCGACCCGACTCGCCGGCGGCGTCCATCGGTAGGTGTAAACACCCGTGCCGCCGCTCACCTCGAAGTGACATTCGAGACGTTGATGCCCCAGTGATATGCAATAAAGCCCGACGTTGAGAGACGTGGGCGCGGCGCCGGAGTTGCCGGGAACAACCAGCAGGACAATGGCAACGATGGCGAGGACAAGCATCCTCATCCGGTGACTTAACATGTTGAGCCTCCTTCGTGAAGTAAACGTGGAACCAGTGAGGTTGAGGGGTTCGCGTCTGAAAAGGTAGGCCGCAACGATACGTCACTTGCCGAAGGGGTGTCAATGGTCTGAATGACCATTTCGCTGGCGAGTTCTCCGCTCCTGCCATAGCTTCTCAAGACTCCTATGGTAGCCGCCTCACGTCTGAATTAACCGGGCGCGGGCGAGCGTCATCCGAGACGCGCCGCAAAAGAGTAGTGATGAAAGAGACGCTATCCCGCGCTCCGGTTGAGAGAGTTGTCAGGCGCGGCAGTTCGTTCCAGCGGAGAGTCCTTCGCCCTTTTAGTTGCTGAGTTTGCCACGCGAGATTTCGTCCCTCACATCGGGCCATCCTCGTCCCGGTTTCAGCAGGAACTGTGGCGGAGTGGTGAGAGCCTGCGGTATTCTGACCACTTCTTCGCGCGCCTCAAGATGGTCTATTGCCTCCGTCATCTCTGTGCTCGCTATTCCCAGAGCGGCGGCCAATTTATCCTCACCTATCCCTTGTCCCTCAAACTCCGCTCCATTCTCTACGAGCCATTGAGCAACTCGCTGTGCGTTCTGTTCGACCTGAGCCTTGTGTCCGTCTGCCATCTCAAACTCCTTTCCTTAAACGCTAGACAATCTTGGCCTGAAGGTGAATGCGGTGACTGTAGAGGTTATCATTACTCTAAATCCGCTATCCAGTTCTAGGGATTATTCGACGGGACGCCGCGCTGCTTGCAGCAGCGTGCCCGAAGGGCGGCTCCATTCCTCACGCCTGAATTGGCCGGCGCGGAGACCGTGAATGTAATTATCGGGTGGGCAGCTCGCGTGAGTTGTGAGGCGCGGCTTCAGCGCATAACTTGAACAGGTGTATCGGCTACTTATTCGCCAACGCCGGAGCAGGAGGTAGTTGGGTATATAAGTCGAACACGCGCTGTTGGTAATTCTCCGCCTCAAGCCAGTAGGCTAAAGAGAACACAATAATCAGAATCGACGTGGCAATGAAATGCCGGGCAAAGTAACGAGGCTTTATCCCTTCTTTATAATGCCGTGTGACTTTATAGATGCCCATCGAGACGAAGAATAAGATAAAGGAAATTGCCGCACCCCGTAGAACCCGAATGAATAATTTATGACGATCCAACCAGCTAGCGATGGCCGGACTCCGCTCCTCAAGCGCAAATTCGGCAATTTTCAGTCTTTTTGCTTTCCCCTGATTCTCCGGCGCCTCGCCCCATTTTGTGAACTGCAATTTATGCTGATGGCCGGGGTCTACGCCTGCGTAATCTAAAACATCATCGAAGAGCCGATTGGCAGCGACACCGATGGAGAAAGCGACGACGAGCATGAGAACGGCTTTTGTCGTTCTGTCATTTATAGAATCCAGACGTGCAAAGAATCCATCCCTTTTTCTAAGCGACGGGCTAGAGAGAATTATCAATGGCAATATTCCGAGCAACGCTAAAATGCCGACAACCTGAACCTCGATAAAGTAATTGATTGAAAACATAAGTCTCCTTTCATACTCTCAAGCGTAAAGCGCCAGAGAGAGACAGCGCCAAAGAAAACACACAGCGTTGATGCGAGGCGAGCCGGCGAGGGTCTGGGAATGACTTGTTGGGTGCGCCCATTCCTGTATAGGTATGCGGATTTGAGGAAAAACGTTTCGAGAGGTCGGCCGCGTGCATTTGGCAGGCACGCTCGCCGGAGCGGTCGAGGTCAATGGAGAGCTATTCCGTATGTGGCAGCGTTGCGGGGGCTGTCTGGTTGTCGCTTCGGGGAATCGGTCGCGCTTCAAGGCGCGGGCGAGTGGGGCTGATTAGCGAAGTCTCTAGCGGCCTGTGCTCTACAGAAGTTAAGCCGCCCACATCTTCTCTAAGACATGGGCGGCGATGGGCATGAAGCGTGACACAAGCGCCGACGGACGCAACGAGCGTGGCGAAGACGCGACGTGAGCCGTCCTGTCAACGACGCTTCTCCGCGTCGCTTACTCGGCGTTGAGCATTCCGGGCGCGCCGCGTCCGCGCCCGTTGTTCGAGGGCGGCGGCATCTCTCCGCCGTCGCGTTGCTCGACGGCCTCGATGAGCAGCGCCACGACCTGACGCTCGGCCTCTTCCCACTCGCCGCGCAGAGTGCATCCGGCCGCATTGCGATGTCCGCCGCCGCCGAACTCTTCGGCGATGCGCGCGACGTTGACCTCGCCTTTCGAGCGCAGCGAGACGCGATAGACGCCCGGCTCGCTCTCCTTGAGGAAGGCTACGGCCTCGACCTGCCCGCACGAGAGCGGATAGTTGACGAAGCCATCCGCATCCTCGTCGGTCGCACCGGCGCGCTCCTGCATCTCCATCGTCTGCCTGAGCCACGCGACGCGTCCCGAAGGGTCGCGCCGCGCCGTCGAGAGCACTTCACTCAAGAGCGCAATCTTCGCCCACGGGTAGTTGCCGAAGACGGCCTGCGAGACCTTCGCCGGTTTGACGCCCGCGCGCACGAGTTCGGACGCCACCTTGAAGGTGCGCTCCGTCGTGTTCGAGTAGTGAAAAGAGCCTGTGTCGGTGACGAGCGCCGTATAGACGCACTCGGCAATCTCGCGCGTGACGCGCACGCCGAGCGCCTTGCAGAGGTTGTAAATCATCTCGCCGCAGGCCGAAGCGGTCGAGTCAATCCAGTTGATAGTGCCGAAGAGCGAAGTGGTCGAGTGGTGGTCGATGTTCACGACCGTCTGCTGTTCAAGCCCTTCGAGGCCGGGGCGCGAGATGTCTGAACACTCGATGACGAAGACGGCATCGTAAGGGCGGTCAACCGACGAGGTGACGCGCACGCTGTCCGCGCCGGGCAACTTCAAATAGGCGTGCGGCACGGGGTCGCGCATGATGACTTCCGGCTCTTTGTCGAGGGCGCGCAGGAGCCAGTAGAGGCCGAGCGACGAGCCGAGACCGTCGCCGTCGGGGCGGACGTGCGAGGTGATGGCGAAGCGACGCTTCGCCTCGATTAGCTCAACAACTTGACTGAGCATCTTTTTAAACAAGTGATGGGTGATGAGTGATGGGTGATAAGAGAAATGCTTTCTTCTTATCACCCATCACTCATCACCCATCACTCGAATTCTCCTTTTCAGTGGGGTCGGCAGCCGCGCCGTCTGTGACGGGGGAAGTGGTGCTGCGGCTGTCGTCCTGTCCGAGTTCGGTCAACAACTGTTCGACGCGCGTGGCCGACTCCTCGACCATGTCGCGCACGAAATGAATTTCGGGCGTATAGCGCAGGTTAAGCGCCATGCCGAGTTGGCGTCGGACGTAAGGCGCGGCCTTGATGAGCGCCTTCAAGGCGGCCGCCCGCTCCTCCTCCGTGCCTTCAACGGTCACGAAGACGCGCGCGTCGCGCAAGTTCTCCGACATCCGCACGTCCGTCACCGTGACGGATGCGACGCGCGGGTCTTCCAACTCGTAGCCGACAATCTGCACGATTTCCTCGCGCACCGTCTCGGCAAGTTTCTCCGCCCTACGCATAAAAGCAGTGATAGATGATGGTTGATGGGTGATAAGAAGGAGGATTTCTTCTCTCACTTATCACCCATTGCTCATCACTAAAGCTCCGTCGCCGCGACCTTCTCGATGACGTATGCCTCAATCTGGTCGCCGACCTTGATGTCGTTGAAGTTTTCGAGGCCGATGCCGCACTCGAAGCCTTCACGCACCTCGCCCACGTCGTCCTTGAAGCGGCGCAAGCTGGCGATGCCGCCTTCCCATGTGACGACGCCGTCGCGTATCAGCCGCGCGCGCGCCGTCCGCCGAATCACGCCCGACTTGACCATTGAGCCGGCGACCGCGCCGAGACGCGGGACGCGGAAGACCTCGCGCACGTCGGCCGTCCCGATGATGCGCTCGGACTCGACCGCTTCGAGCATGCCAATCATCGCCGCGCGAATCTCCTCTTCGACCTTGTAGATAATCGAGTGGAGACGGATATCGACGCCCTCCTGCTTTGCCAACTCCGAGGCGCGCGCTTCGGGGCGGACGTTGAAGCCGATGATGACGACGGCCGAACTGGAAGCTCCGGCCTGCGTCGCAGAGGCCAGCAGCACGTCCGATTCCGTAATCGCGCCGACGCCAGAGCGGATGACCTTGACCTTGACCGCTTCGGTCGAGAGCTTATGGAGAGTGCTCTTCAAGACCTCGACCGAACCCTGCACGTCGGCCTTGATGACGACGAGCAACTCCTTGACTTCCTTCTCGCCGAGCGCCTCGATGCCGCGCTTCGTGCTCTGCAAGAGCGCGCTCTGGCGCGACTGCATCTGGCGTTGATGAGATATCTGCTGGGCGCGCGTCACGTCGGCGACGACCTGAAAACTCTCGCCCGCCTGCGGCACGCCCTGAAGTCCGAGAACTTCGACCGGCGTCGCCGGGCCTGCTTCCGTTATCGGTTCGCCCCGGTCGCTGAACATGGCGCGCACCTTGCCGAAAATCTGGCCGACGATGAACGGGTCGCCGACCCGGAGCGTCCCCTGTTGGACAAGGACGGTGGCGACCGCGCCGCGTCCTCTGTCCAGCTTGGCTTCGAGGACGACGCCGGAAGCGAGACGCGTGGCGCTGGCGCGCAGGTTGAGAATGTCGGTTGTCAGCAGGATAGTTTCGAGCAGCGTGTCGAGGTTCTGTCGCTGCTTGGCCGACACCTGCACCATCTCGGTATCGCCGCCCCACTCGACCGGCGTCAGACCTTGACCGGCCAACTCCTGCCGGACGCGGTCGGGGTTGGCGTCCGGGCGGTCGATTTTGTTGATGGCGACGACGATGGGCACGCCTGCCGCGCGCGAGTGCTCGATGGCCTCGACGGTCTGCGGCATCACGCCGTCGTCTGCCGCAACGACGAGCACGGTCACGTCGGTCGCCTTCGCGCCGCGTGCGCGCATCATCGTGAACGCTTCGTGGCCGGGCGTGTCGAGGAAGACAACACGGCGCGTCTCTGCAGGGTTGTCGGGACTCGGCACGTTGACGCTGTAAGCGCCGATATGTTGAGTGATGCCTCCGGCCTCGCCGCCCGCCACGTCTGTCGCGCGGATGGCGTCGAGCAGAGAAGTCTTGCCATGGTCGACGTGTCCCATGACGGTGACGACGGGCGCACGCGGCAACTCCACGTCGTCTGCGTCGGCGGCGATGAGTTCCTCGAACTCCTCTTCGGCCACCATCTCTTCAAAGGGCACGAAGGAGACCTCGAAGCCGAAGCGGCGGCCGAGGTCAACGGCGACGGCATCGTCGAGCGTCTGGTTGACGGTGGCGAAGATGCCGCGCTGAAGGAGGACGGAGACCACGTCCTTCGGTTTGATGCCGAGCTTCTCGGCGAACTCTTTGACGGTCGAGCCTTCGACGAGGCGCACCTGTTTGCTCAGCACGCCCGTCCCGCCCGTACCGAGCGTAGCGATGAGGCGTTCTTCCGGCGTCATCGGGCGCGGCGGCGCGAACGTGTCGCGCTCGAAGCGACCGCCACGACCTTCCGCGCCGCGCGCATGCGGGCCGCGCGCGCCGCCTCCGCGACGCGAGCCGGGACGGCCGCCCGGTCGCCGCGCGTCGGCCGGCGGAATGTACGTGGTTTGAGGGTTGAGATTTTCGCCGGGCGTGCCGCGCATGTTGCGGTCGCGTCCGCGTTCTTCGCGGCGTCCGCGTTCTTCGGGCGCGCCGCTGCGTGCGGCACGCTCGCGCGGCGTCGGGACGGGCGCGGCGGGAGTCGGGACGGGCGCGGGCGCGCGCTCGCCATGCCGGATACCGGCGTTGAGCGCCGCTGTGGTCGGGCGCAGAACTCTGACCTGACGCGCCGGACCGGGAGGCGTCGTCGGCGGCGTCGGCGCAACGGTCGTGGCCGGATGCGCCACGTCGGCGGGCGTGCTCGTCGTCGCGGAAGGCGCGGCCGGGGCGGGCGCTTCCGTCACTTCGGGCGCGACGACTCCCGCATCCTGCGCCGTCAGGGGCAGGCTTGCGCCGAGGTCTCCGTCACCGTCGCCCATCGAGGTTTCGACGAAACTCTCGGCCGGTTCGTGCGTGGGCTGATGCTGTGAGTCTGTGTCCGTCTGCGTCTGCACAGAGGCGTCGGCGCCGTCGTGAGCCTGCGCCGTAGCGGTAGCGTTGGTCGGCTGCTCGGCGCGTTGCGCGGGGGCGAGTCGCTTGACGAGGCGCGCGGTGAAGGGGCGACCGGCGGACGTGTCTGTCGGCTGCTGTTCTTCGGCCTGCATGCCAACCTCTGCGCTGACGGCGCCTGGCCCATCCTGAGGCGCGGGGGGCGCGACTGGGGCATGCTGAGCGTCAGGCTCGCCGTGCGTCTCGGCCATCGTGTGCGGCTCGGCGACATCGGCACGCGCCGCCTTCTTGACGACGCGGACGGCGCGCGGTGCGCTCACTTCCTTCTTGGGCAGGTAGCGGTTGCGGATTTTCTCCGCCAACTCTTTGGAGATGGTATTCGAGGGAACGGACACGTCAACGCCCTCGCGGCGCACCTCTTCGAGGATGCGCTTGGACTCCTGCTTGAGTTCTTTCGCCAGATCGTAGATGCGAACCTTGGACATGCACTCCTTCTTCGACGCTTCAAAAAAACGGCGTCGCACGCTTCAAAGGTTAAGGTTAACCGCGACCTTCAAACCCTTTCCCGTGCGACGCGCGGCGCAAGAGTCCTCGGACGTTTGCGCGAGCAGCCTGCGGGAGGCTTTCAGGGCGGGCACGCGCCGTATGCGCCCCTCCATCTCGAGAGGCGCGCGCGGCGGCGTCGACTGCGGCTATTCTGCGTCGCCGGAAGCATTGTTCTGCTCACCGTCGACTACATCTGTTCCACCGGGCGCGGACGCTTCAGCATTCTCCGATGCGTAAGCCGAACCGGCCGCTGCGACTTCCGGCGCAGACGCCTCGCCGCCCAAATCGGCGACGGGCGAGAGAGGAGAATCGTCCTCCTCGATGTCTGAGGCGTCCGAGCGCAGGTCGTCCATCGCCGCGCCGCTCGTCTCGATGACGGCGGCCTCGGTCGAAGTGATATCGGGCGCGGGCGTGATGGTGTCTGCACGGAGGTCGCGTCCGGCGCCTTGCAGCGCCAACTCGTCGGCCGTAAACGGCTCGGCCTCAGTGACGGCGACCGGGTCTGCGCTCTCGGCCGCAAGCACCTGCTCCTCGGCGTGGAAGGGCGTGCCGCCACGCACGGCCTCGTCGTAGCCTTCGGCAATCATCTCTTCTGAAGGCTCAACCTCTCTGGCTTCCGCGTTCGGGTCTAACTCCTCAGACGCCGCGTGCTGCTCCATCTGTCCACCCTCTCCTGCTGTTTCCGAGACGGCCTCGACCAATTGCGCAGCAGCGTCGCTGCCATCGCTGCCCAACTCTTCGTCGCCCGCCGCTGCCTCGTCGCCCGACTGCTGGCTCTTGTCGCGCGCCGCGACGACGGCCTTCGCCGAATCGAGAATGGCCTGCGCGTCGTCGAGACTGATGTCGAGGTATTCGGTCAGGTCGTCGATGGAGGTCGCGGCCAGCGTGTCGATGTCGTTGATGCCGTGCTCGGCAAGCGTAGCGGTCGTCGCAGGCGTGACGCCTTCGAGGGCGTCGAGCGGCACGGGCGCACCCGAAGCAATCATCGCGCCCATCTGCTCGGCCACCTCGCGCTTAATCTCTTCCTCGCTGCGGATGTCGATGTTCCACCCGACCAGCTTCGTCGCCAGACGCACGTTCTGCCCGCGCTTGCCGATGGCGAGCGAGAGCTGGTCTTCGTTGACGATGACTTCCATCTGCCGCCGCTCGATGTCTGTGATACGCACCTGATTGACTTTGGCAGGCGACAGCGCATTGGCCGCAAAGACGCTCGGCTCGTCCGACCATTCGATGATGTCAATCTTCTCGCCGCGCAGTTCGCGGATAATGGCCTGCACGCGCGAGCCTTTCATGCCGACGCACGCGCCGACAGGGTCAACGTCGCGCTCGTTCGAGGCGACGGCAATCTTGGCGCGTTCGCCGGGTTCGCGCACGGCAGACTTAATCACCACCGTCTCGTCGTAAATCTCCGGCACTTCCATCTCGAAGAGTCTGCGCAGCAGTTCTGGCGAGGTGCGCGAGACTTCAACCTGCGGCCCCTTCGATTCCTTCGATACGTCGTTGATGACGACGCGGATGCGCTCGCCCTGCGCCCACTGCTCGCCGCGCGACTGCTGCTGGCGCGGCAGGATGGCCTCGACGTTACCTAAATCGACGATGATGTCGCCGCGCTCGAAGCGTTTGACGTAACCGTTGACGAGGTCGCCGACCTTGTCTATGTACTGCTCGTAGACGTTGGCGCGGACGGCGTCTCTGACCTTCTGGAAGAGAATCTGCTTGGCCGTCTGCGCCGCGATGCGACCCATCTCCTCGACCGGCATCGGCAGTTGCAACTCGTCGCCGACCTCGACCTCGTCGCCCGCCAACTCCTTCGCCTCGTCGAGCGACAGTTCTTTGCCGGGGTTCGTCACTTCATCGACGACGACCTTCGAGGCGAACAGTTCGAGTCCCGCCTCCGGCGTCCATTCGACCTGAATCTCTTCGCCCGACTTGAACTGCTTACGTGCCGCCGCGCGGACGGCCTCCTTCATCGCCTCGATGACGAGTTCGCGGTCGATGCCGTGCTCTTTGCACAGCGCGTCAATGCTTTGCGGGATGGATGCACTCATAGGACTTCTATCTTGGTTGGATGCGCGCGGGGCTTGGGCGAGTCACTCGGCCGCCGCGACCGCATCCGTGATTCAGTTGTTATTCAGTTGTCGGCAGCCGGCTTCGACGTTGCGTCACCGCTCCCGGCCGCTTGCTGTTGCTGCTTCTGCTGTCGCTCGCGCTCGTGTGCGCGACGGAACTCCTCTTCCACGTCAATCTCAAGATTGGCCTTGACGACCGAGGCAAGCGGCACACGCACCTGCCCGCTCGTCTTGTCGTCGAAGATGATGTCGTCGCCTTCGACGCCGATGATGCGGCCACGAAAGTTGCGCTGTCCGTTGACGGCCTCGCGCGATTTCATCTTCGCCATGTGGCCTGCGAACCGTTCGTAGTCGGCGCGCTTGTAGAGGCCGCGTTCAAGTCCCGGCGAGGAGACTTCGAGTGTATAAGCCGAGTGGATGAAGTCTTCCACATCGAGCATCGTGCCGAGATGGAGACTGACGGCGGCGCAGTCCTCGTGTGTGACGCCGCCCGGCTTGTCGATGTAGACGCGGACGACTGCGGCGCGTCCAGACGCGCCGACTTCGGCATGCACCAACTCAAGCCCCTGCTCGGCGACCACGCGCTCCGTAATCTCGCGCACACGCTCCTCGACCGAACTCCCTTCCATGCTCGCCCCCGAAAAATAAAGTCTTCAAAAAACAGCCGCCCAAAAGAAAAAGTGGGCGCGAACCCACCGGACAACGCCACGTCGCTCCGAGCAAGAGACGGATTATACGGGAACATCCGACGCGAGGCAAGCAACCGCGCCGCACAGTTGGGGGCTGTCTGTCGGCAATGTTCGACCTGCGCGGGGCTGCTGTATTT
>DASZCR010000100.1:0-8377 GCA_035942915.1 Pyrinomonadaceae bacterium
GCGTAGACGGGGCCGATGCCCATCTCTTCGGGCGGGCAACCGGCCGTCGCGTAGGCGACGAAACGCGCCAGCGGACGCAAGCCCAGTTCGCGCGCACGCTCCTCGCTCATCACGACGACGGCTGCCGCGCCGTCCGACATCTGCGAGGCGTTGCCTGCGGTGATGGTTCCCTGCGCGTGGAAGGCGGGTTTCAACTTGGCGAGCGTCTCTTCCGACGTGTCGCGGCGCACGCCTTCGTCGCGGTCGAAGGTGACTTCGCGGCGCTCCTTCCGACCCTTCGCGTTCAACTCCTCGAACGTGACGGGCAGCGGCACTATCTCTTCGTCAAACTTTCCCTCATCCTGCGCGGCCGCCGCGCGTCTGTGCGAGCGCGCGGAGAAGGCGTCCTGCTCCTCGCGCGTCACTTCATACTTGCGAGCGACGTTCTCCGTCGCAAGCCCCATGTTGAGATAAAAGTCCGGGTAGTGCTCGACCAGATAGGGGTTCGGGCGGATGTGATGACCGCCCATCGGAATCATCGACATCGTTTCGAGTCCCCCGGCGACGATGATATCGGCCGAGCCTGTGCGAACGCGGTCGGCGGCGATGGCGATGGATTGCAGACCCGAAGAGCAGAAGCGATTGATGGTCATCGCGCTGGTTTCCACCGGGAGACCGGCGCGGATGGCCGCCGCGCGCGCCACGTTCATGCCCTGTTCGGCCTCCGGCATCGCGCAGCCCATAATCACGTCTTCAACCTGCGAGCCTTCGAGTTCGCCCGCACGCCGCAGCGCCTCGCGGATGACGATAGCGCCCATCTCGTCGGGTCGCGTGTCGCGCAGAGTTCCCTTCGGCGCTTTGCCGACCGCCGTGCGGACGGCCGAAACGATGACAGCATCTCTCATAAACTTCCCTCTTTCTACTTCTCCGACCCCGAATTTAAATCGCTACTTCGACCTCCTCGACCGGGAGCAACTCGCGCAGGACGCGCGGCGCTATCGAGACGAGGAAGCCACGCTTGCCGCCGTTGATGTAAATCTTCGGCAACTGAAAAATCGTCCGCTCGACGTAGACGGGCAGCCGCGCACGCGTTCCGAAAGGGCTTGTCCCGCCGACCAGATAGCCCGTGTGCCGCTCGGCCGCTCGCGGCTCGCAAGGGCTGACGGCCTTGACGCCGAGCGTCCGCGCAAGCCTTTTGGTCGAAACCTCACGGTCGCCGTGCATCAGCACGACGAGAGGCTGGCGCGCCTCCGTCTCCATCACCAGCGTCTTGACGACCGTGTGCTCGTCAACGCCCAACTCCTCCGCAGAGCGACGCGTGCCGCCGCGCTCCTCGTAATCGTAAAGGTGCGGCTCGAATTCGACCTTGCGCTCGCGCAAGAGCCTGACGGCCGGTGTCACAGGATATTCCACGCGCGTCCTCGCTAATTCCGCAGAGGCTTGCCCGTCTTCAACATGTGCGCGATGCGCTCCTGCGTGCGGCGCTGGCCGCAGAGCGAGAGGAAGGCTTCGCGTTCGAGGTCGAGCAGGTATTGCTCGCTGAC
The DNA here is from genome assembly GCA_035942915.1 of Pyrinomonadaceae bacterium. Classification (GTDB taxonomy): domain Bacteria; phylum Acidobacteriota; class Blastocatellia; order Pyrinomonadales; family Pyrinomonadaceae; genus DASZCR01. The sequence goes on from DASZCR010000100.1 coordinate 1,524, forward strand.
ACGCGTCGGGTGGTTCAAGTCGCCGCCCGTCAGGATGCGCGCCAGTTTCTCACCTATCAGCGCGTCGTGTTCGGAGATGAAGCCGCCGCGCTTCATCTGATGGATGCCGAGTTTGATGGTCGCCAGCGCAGAGAGGCCGAGCGCGAGCACGTCTTCGCGCTGACGCGGCGGCGTGTAGCCGGTCGCAGCCAGTGCGAGCACTTCCTGCTTGGCGTCGGCGATGAGACGGTCGGCGTTCATCGAGACGGAATCCTCTTCGCGCAGGAAACCGTAAGAGCGCGCCTCCTCCGCCGAAGTGGCGACCTTCGCCATTGCGATAGTCTCAAATGCGCGCTTGACAAAGGGGAACGGGTCGGCCTCCGAGACGCCCGGCGGTATCGAATCGAGCGCGCGCACGAGCATCTCCTTCGTCCCGCCGCCCGCAGGGATAAGCCCGACGCCGACCTCGACCAACCCGATGTAGGTCTCCGCTGAGGCGCGCACGCGGTCTGCGTGCAGAGTCATCTCGCAGCCGCCGCCGAAGGTCATCTGAAAAGGCGCGACGACGACCGGCTTGGCCGAGTAACGCAGACTCATCGTCGCGTTCTGAAAGGCGCGGATGGCGAGGTCTAAGTCTTCCCAGTTCTCCTCCTGAGCTTCGAGGAGCATCAACATCAAATTCGCGCCGACCGAAAAGTTCTGTCCCTGATTGCCGACCACGAGGCCGACGAAATTGCGCTCCACTTCGGCCAGCGACTGCTTAATCATCTGCAACGTGTCGCCGCCGATGGCGTTCATCTTCGAGTGAAATTCCAGACAGGCGACGCCGTCGCCGAGGTCTATCAAAGATGCGCCCGCGTTCTTTTTAACAATCCCGGTGCGGTCTTTCAACGCCTTCAAAATCACGACGCCCGGCGGGTCTGCCAGCGGCACGTACTGTTCCGTCGCAAAATCGAAATAGAGTCGCTGGCCGCCTTCGTTCTTGTAGAAAGAGTTCGCGCCCGCCGCCAGCATCCGCTCGACGTTTGCAGGAACTTTGCGCCCCTCAGCCCTCAAACGTTCGACCGAACGCTCGACACCGATGGCGTCCCAGACCTCGAAGACGCCCAACTCCCAATTGAAACCCCAACGCATTGCGCGGTCGACTTCGACGACCGTATCGGCCACTTCCGGGATGCGATTGGCCGCGTACTGAAGTGTCTTCGAGATGGTCTTCCAGAGGAATTGCCCGGCGCGTTCCTTGCCCCAGACGAGCGCCTTCAGACGCTCGCGCGTGTCCTCGATGTTCTTGGCCGCATCGAGCGCGGGCAGTTTCACCTTCTGCTGCGGGCGATATTCGAGCGACGCATAATCGAGCGTCCAAATCTCCTGCTTGTCGCCCTCGCCCTTCTGCTTGCGGTAGAAGCCGCCCTTCGTCTTGTTGCCGAGGATGCCGCGCGTGACCATCTCGCGCATGAAATCGGGCACGACGTAGACATCCCGGTCTTCGTCTTCGGGGACGGCCTCGTAGAGATTCTGCGCGACGTGCGTGAGGATGTCCAAGCCGACGAGGTCGAACGTGCGGAAGGTGGCCGTCTTCGGTCGTCCGACGGCAGGCCCCGTCAGTTTGTCCACCTCTTCGACCGTGTAACCGTCTTCGAGCATCGTCTTGATGGTGACGAGCGCGCCGTAAGTTCCGATGCGATTGGCGATGAAGTTCGGCCGGTCTTTGGCAATGACGACGCCCTTGCCGAGACGCTCGTCGAGAAAACCATAGACGGCGCAGGAGACTTCCGGCCGTGTCCATTCGGTGCGAATCAACTCGACGAGGTGCAGGTAGCGCGGCGGGTTGAAGAAGTGTATGCCGAGGAAGTGGGCGCGGAAATCTTCCGTCCGCCCCTCGGCCAGTTGCCTGATGGGGATGCCGCTCGTGTTCGAGGCGACGACCGAGCCGGCGCGCCGGAACTGTTCGACGCGCTCGTAGAGCGAGCGTTTGATGTCCAGATTTTCGACGACGGCCTCGATGATGAGGTCGCAATCTTTGATGCGCGGCAAATCGTCTTCAAAGTTGCCGGTCTGGACGAGCGACGACAGTTCGGGCGTGAAGAAAGCGGCGGGCTTGGCCTTCTTCGCTCCCTCCAATCCGGCGCGCGCAATCCGCGAGCGCACCTCCGGCGAGTCGAGCGTCAGCCCTCTGGCCTGCTCTTCGGTCGTCAACGAACGCGGGACGATGTCGAGCAGGAGCGTCGGCACGCCAGCGTTCGCGAGGTGCGCGGCAATCTGCGCGCCCATCGTGCCCGCGCCGAGCACCGCCGCTTTTTCAATCCGAAGCATAGGGGACTTATCAACACCTTTCCGAGAAGATTTCCGCCACACCGCCCACATGATACTGAATGAACGCTCATTCAGCAAGCCCTTTCCGTCGCCGTCTCCCCGTTTAAATATATTGACATTTCGCCGCCGCCGTATATGCTACCCCCGCCCGACCCCGGTTCTCTCTGATGAGCCGTCTCTCACGAAGCGATGATGAGCCAACCGAAAGTAGTCATCAGCAGTACGGCGCGCGACCTGCCGGAGCACCGCAAGGAGGTGATGGATGCCTGCTTGCGGCAGGGCATGTTCCCCGTGATGATGGAGCACCTGCCCGCCAGCGACAGCGAAGCGGTCGCCGTCTCGCTCAAGTTGGTGGACGAGGCGGACATCTACGTCGGCGTCTTCGCGCATCGCTACGGCTACGTGCCGAAGGAGAATAATCCGCGCCGGATTTCCATCACCGAGATGGAATATGAACGCGCCATCGAGCGCAAAATCCCGCGCCTCATCTTCCTGATGGACAAGGCGCACGCCATCACGATTGACGCCGTCGAACAGGGCGAAGGTGCTCTCAAACTCGGCGAACTCAAAAAGCGTCTGGAGACGGAGCGCGTCGTCAACTACTTCAACTCGCCGACCGACCTGCGCGCGCACGTCATCAACAGCCTCTCGCAGCACCGCGAACCAGACCTCAGCGCGTTCCACTACGTCAGCAACATCCCCGCGCCGCCCGAAGCCTTCATCGCGCACCCCTACACGCTGCTGCAAACCCACAGGCTCGTCGGACGCCAGCCCGAACTGAACCTGCTCACCAACTGGGTGACGCGAGAGCGCGAGCGAATCTATCAGGCGCACATTCTGAACGTCGTCGCCATCGGCGGGCTTGGCAAAAGCGCGCTGACGTGGAAGTGGTTCACGGACATCGCCCCGCAGGAGATGAAACCTCTGGCGGGTCGCATGTGGTGGAGTTTCTACGAATCGGACGCGACCTTCGAGAACTTCGTCACGCGCGCACTGGCTTACGTCTCGCGTCTGCCGCTCGACGAAGTCCAACAGATTCCCGCGCCCGAACGCGAAGCGCAACTGCTCACCGCACTCGACCGCGAACCGTTCCTCTTCGTGCTCGACGGCCTTGAGCGCATCCTCATCGCCTACGCGCGGATGGACGCAGCACACCTCAGCGACGACGACTACGACCGGCAGACGGCAAACTTCGTCGCCAACGTCTACGGGCTGCCCGCCAGCGCGGCTCAATCCTTCACGGGCGAGCATCGCCTGCGCAAGACGGCAGACCCGCGCGCAGGCTCTTTCCTGCGCAAGCTGAGCGCCGTGCGCGCCGCGCGCATCCTCGTCAGCACGCGTCTCTATCCGACCGATTTGCAGAGCCTGACGGGCGACCCTCTGCCCGGTAGCTCCGCGATTTTCCTCACGGGTCTGGCCGACGACGACGCGCTCGAACTGTGGCGGTCGTTCGGCGTGACGGGCGGACGCGACCTTCTGCTGCCGCTCTTCAACCGCGTCGGCAATCACCCGCTGTTGATTCAGGCGCTGGCGAGCGAGGTCGCGCGCTACCGCGCCGCGCCCGGCGATTTCGACATCTGGCAGCGCAACCACCCGGACTTCGACCCCTTCAGCCTGCCGCTCGTGCAGGTGAAAACGCACGTGCTCGAATTCGCGCTGCGTGGTCTTGACGACACCGCGCGCCAGACGCTGCAAGTCATCGCCGCCTTCCGCATGCCCGCACGCTACGACACGCTCGCCGCGCTGCTCATCGGCGAGGTCAAGGCGTGCGCCGACGAGCGTGAACTGGACGATGTCTTGACCGAGTTGGAAGACCGGGGGCTGGTCGGTTGGGATAAGCGTGCGAACCGCTACGACCTCCATCCGATTGTGCGCGGGGTGGTCTGGGGCAATCTGGGCAAGGACACGAGGCGCGGCGTCTATACGGACTTGCGGATGCACTTTGAGGCGTTGCCACAGTCCGACGAGTGGCAAAAGTTCACGAGTCTGGAAGACCTGACTCCGTCCATCGAACTCTACAACACCTTGATTGGCCTCGAACGTTATGATGATGCTTACGAGGTCTTTGTCGAACGTTTGAGCAAGCCGATGCTCTATCGTCTGAGCGCGAATCGGCAGCAGGTCGAACTCCTTGAGATGCTCTTTCCTGACGGGAAAGACAAGTTGAGCAATACGGAAAATCTGGCCTACGTGCTCAACGCTCTGGGATTGGTCTATAAGCTGAGCGGCCAACCGAAACGGGGCGCTCCCTTGCTGTTTCGCGCCAACACAATCTATGCGGCTTTGAACCGCACCAAGAGTCAGGGCACCGCCTTACACAACCTCTCAGAGGCACACAGGCAGTCGGGACAATTGTTTGAATCTGAGGCTATGGCGCGTCGCGTCCTGCTGCTGACGCGCGAGTTGGAGTCGAACTTTTCCGAGGCCGTCATCTTACAGTTGCTCGGCGTCATCCTCGCCACGAGCGCCAAAACAGATATCGCCGACCTTGCTTTCCGGCGCGCCGTCAAGCTGTTTACCAGCGAGCATCAACAGCAGTGGGTCGGCTATACGAACGCCAAGCAGGCGCAGAGATTACTGTGGATGGGCGACTTATCAACGGCCGACTATCTGGCTGAGCGAGCCTACACGTTGTCGCAGGAGCCTTACATGTATCTCGCAGGCTTCATTCAGGCGTTATGTCTGCGCGGGCGCATCGCGCTCCGTCAGGGAGACAAGAGTAAATCCGACGCCTTTTTGCACGAGGCCGTCACGCGCGCCCGCTCCGTCAATCTCGTCGAAGAAGAGCTCTCGGCGCTCGTCGCGTTGGCCGAGTTGCGTCGGCAGGAGGGGAACCGCAAGGCGGCGCGCGATTTTTTGGACGACCTGTGGGAGTTGGCCGAGCGCGGGCCGTATCCGCTGTTTCATGCAGACGCTTGCAACGTGCTGGCGCAGATTGAGCGCGACGAAGACAATCAGGAGAAGGCTGCGGAGGCGGCTGTGCGCGCCTATGAGTTAGCGTGGTGCGACGGGCCGCCGTTCGCTTATCACTGGGGAATGGTGAAGGCCGGGAAGCACCTGCGGGAATTGGGCGCGGGCGTGCCTTCGCTGCCGCCGTTTGACCCGTCGAAGTTCGACCGGATGCCGGAAGTGGAGATTGACCTCGACGACGAGTTTCACATCGGGACGACGGCGGCCTAGTAACTTATCTTCGACGCCCGACGGGTGAGTTCAGCGGTCGAGCGCGCAGAGGGCGAGACCTTTGGCGACGGTGGTCAGTTCGTCGCCGCTGCGGAGGCGGTCTGCGCCGAAACGCTTCTGGAAGAAGCGTCGGACGACCGGAACGAAGGAAGTACCGCCGGTGAGAAAGACGCTGTCCACGTCGCGCGCTGTGACGTTGGCGTTCTTCAGGAGGCGCTCGACGCAGGCCGCAATCGCCTGCACGTCCTGCTGTATCCAAGATTCAAACTGCCATTGCTCGACGCTCGCTTCAATCTCGACCGGGTAGTCTGTAAACGCGAATCGTCCCGTCTCACGCTCCGTCAGTTCAACCTTCGTGCGTTCGACCGCGCGGTAGAGTTTGTAGCCGAGGTTGTTCTTGACGACGTGGATGACGGCTTCAATCTTTTCGGGTTCGACGGCCTGACTCCTCACCTGATTCAGAACGCTCATCGTCTCCGGCGTCTTGAGGAAGGACATCAGATGCCAGTTGGCGAGTTTTGAATAAATCCAGACGGGCACGCTCAACTCCCTGCCGAGCGAACGATAACGCGAGCCTAATCCGAGACGGGGCGCGACGAGTTGCATCATGCTGCGACTGTCGAAGGTGTCGCCCGCGACGCCGAGGCCGTCGGTGCCGAGGATGTGGCTGCGATGATGTTCGTCGCGGCGGCGCGAAGGGCCGAGACGAATCAGCGTGAAGTCGCTGGTGCCGCCGCCGAAGTCGCCTATCAGGACGAGTTCGTCGTGGTCGAGTTGCCGCTCGTAGTGGTAGGCCGCCGCAATCGGCTCGAACTCGAAGGAGATGTTCTCGAAGCCTGCGGTCGCGGCTGAAGCGCGGAGGCGTTCGAGTGCGAAGGCTTCGTCTTCGGGTTTCTCAGCGCCGGAGAAGTTGACGGGACGGCCGAAGACGACGCGCGTGCCGAGTTCGCCGAACTGTGTGTGCGACGCCTCGCGCAGTTGCCGCAGGATGATGGCGATGAGGTCTTCTATCGTGTAGCTGCGACCGTTGATGACGGTGTGCGTGAAGAGACGGCTGGCGAGGTAGGACTTGATTGATTGGATGAGGCGTCCTTTGGTGTCCGCTTCGAGGTAGCGGCGGATGGCGTCCGGGCCGGCGACGGGTTTCGCGGCTGCTGGCGGCTCCTGTTTTTTGTCGGGAAAGTAGATGATGGACTTGAAAGTGTTGGTCGTGCTCGCTCCATCCTGAAAGCGCGCGAGCGAGACCGTGCCGTTCGAGGCCGCGACGGCGAGCGCACTGTTGGTCGTGCCGAAATCGAGTCCGATGACGGTGTTCATAATTTAGCTTTCGGGTGAAAGTTAAGAGAGACGCGCGAGAGGCCGCATCCCGTGTGGGATACGGC
>DASZCR010000101.1:0-8689 GCA_035942915.1 Pyrinomonadaceae bacterium
GCTTGGGCCAGAGGCGAGAGTTGGGCCAAGGGCGCGGTCGCCATCGGGTAAACGGTGACGCCGGCCCCTCGCTGACAGAAAGGGGAAGTGAGAGTCACCGCCGGGTGGCTCTCACTTCTCAAGTCCGGTCTTGCCCTGTCACGCGAAAGAAGTAGCTCGCGGGTCGCACGTCACGCGGAAGTTTTCCTCTCGACACGTCCGCGCGCAGGGTCTTGAATCCTCTTGCATGATTCGGAAGTGAGGTTCTAAAAGATGAAACGAAGAGTCTTTATCTATTCGCTTATGCTCGTATGTCTGGCGACCGGCGGGGTCGCCTACGGCCAGACGCAAGCCCCGAAGGCTTGTCCCTTCAACATCGTCGGCACGTGGAAATCGGAAGCTTCGACCGGGAGTCCAATCTTTTTCCGCTTCGCGCCCGACGGCACAGTCACACTGCTGTCTAGCTCGACGGACATCCCTGACTCGGACTTCGAGGTGTTGGCGGCGGTGAAGTATGAGTTGGACAAACCGTCCGCGCCCAAACGTCTCGACATCATCGCCGAGCGCGGTAACGAAGTCTTCGGCAGGGGCACCACCTCATTGACCGTCACAGAGTTTAGTGACGACAGCTTCACGACCGTCAATCCCATCACACACGCGGGACTGACGCGTTGGGTCAGAGCCAAAACGAACCGCTACTTTCTGACGTTCGCCGCGCGCGGCGTGCCGGTCACAGGTTTTAGCGACGACAACTCCACGACGATACATCCCGAACGAGGCCGACACACACAGACGACTTACGGCGGCCCGGCCTTCGCCATCTGGACTAAACTTGATGGACGCCGCACAGAAGTCGACACACTCGGCATCCATCTGGTTACAGACCGCACGGGTCTTGTCGTGCCGACTATGGGCACAATCCCGGCGGCGCTTCACAAAGAGTTCTTAAACGAGAGCCGCAAAGAGTCAGACGTGATGATTCGCTTCGAGTTGACCGAGGCTGAATACGTCAGAACCCATAAGGTGTTCAAGACTTGGGAGAAGCGCGTGCAGAACAAGACGCTCCTCTACGACGACCCTTATCTGAACGCGATGGAGTTCCTGCGTAGAACAGCCGAGAGCCTCAATCAGTGCGGCGAGAAGGTCAACCTGCACAAACTCACCTGGCACACCAATGACAAGATTGTCACACAGTACAATGTTCCGCAGCACCCGCTGGAATACATCCGCGACATGAGGAAGAAGAACGACCAACTCCACGTCACGGATGAAAGGTTCCCCACCAACTGGCGACCGACGCAGTTCTAAAGCCGTCGGCAAACCGTCTCGACCTCTGCTCGCCCCGACAACTCTCAGACGAAAGGCGCGTTGCCACTATCGGCAACGCGCCTTTCGCGCAAGAGGACAACACTTTTGCTCTTCTCAAAGATTTTCTTTGACTTTGTCGTCTAAAACATATATTAGTAGTTTGAACTACTAACAGGGTCTTTTGAGAAGGAGCATGGCTCAATGAAGTCGCAAATGAGACGGGCTTTCTGGTTCGCGTGCATTTTCTTTGCGGCGCTCGCGCCGGTGGCGGCTCAGGGCATGCCGACGGCTGCGGAGACGTTGGCGCGCGTGCGCGCGGCCGTCGGCTACGAGCGGCTGCGAGGCCATACGAACGGCGTGGTCGCGGAGGGCACAACGCGCTTTCGCGGCCTCGATTCCAATTTCACCTTCCTGTTCGCGCCCGACGGCCGATTTCGCAGCGACATTGAAGGGCCGCTCGGAGTCATCAGCGGCTTCGACGGGGCGACCGGGTGGCAAGTTGATTGGTCTGGGATGCCGCACGTGCTCGAACTTGAAGACCTCGAAGTTACGCAGTTTCATGCGTGGATACACACAGGCCGCTGGCTGGCCGAAGATGGGCCGTTCGCTGTCTCGCTTGTCGCTGAGAAGACCGATGACAAGCAGGTCGCACTCAAGCTCGCGCGCAAGAAGGGTGTGCTGGAAGCGTTGCTGTTCGTTGACCGCGCGACATGGCTGCCAAAGACCGTGACGCGCGAAGAGGGCGGAGGGGAGGTGATGGAACTGAGCGACTACCGCGAGGCGTTGGGCTTCCGTCTGCCACACCGTCTCACACGCGCTGTCGGCGGCGTGACGAGCATCTACGAAATTCGGACGGTGGCAGCGGCCAAGCACGATTCACGCAGGCGCTTTGAACCTATGACGAAGCGACCGACAGATGCGCGTTGGGATGGGTCTGTGCCTGCGCGTATCGAGGTGCGACGTGTCAGGTCTGGTCATCTGCTCGTGCATCCGCTGGTCAACGGCAAGGATGTCGGATGGTTTATTCTCGACAGCGGGGCGAGCGCGATGGTGATTGATTTGAAAGTGGCTGACCAGCTAGGGATGCCCGCGTTCGGTGAGATAGTCGCGGTCGGCGCGGCCGGTTCGACGAAGGCGCGCTTTCGACAAGGAGAGACGTTCATGCTCGGCCCCGTGACGCTCAAAGGGACGCGCTATCTTGAACTCGACCTCAAGTTTCTGACAGATGCCTTCGGCGTTCCCATCGGCGGCATCTGCGGACGCGACCTCTTCATGCGTGCCGCTGTCGAGATAGACATGTCAACCGATTCGGTCGCCATCCATGAGCCGACGCGCTACCGGCTCGAAGGGGCAAGCTGGCAGGAGTTGTTCTTCAGCGGTCGCAACCCGGTCGTGCGCGCACGCTTTGAGGGGCACGAAGGGCTCTTCAGGCTCGACACCGGTGCAGGTCAAACCGTCTCAATGCACACGCCTGCCGTCGAACGCTACAAGCTGCTCTCCGGACGTGAGACGCGCGCGAGCAGGTCGGGCGGCGTCGGCGGCTCGCAGGCCTCGCGTGCGGGAAAGCTCGCATGGTTCGAGTTCGCAGGCCGTCGCTTCGAGGCTCTGGACGTGGAGTTTGCAGGTACTAGCGAGGGCGCATTCTCCGACGTGTACACGACAGGCAATATCGGCACAGGGATACTGCGGGAGTTTCGCATTGTCTTCGACTACGGGAACAAGCGCGTCGCATTCGCGCCGCACAGAGCGGCGAAGCCTGCGGGGGCGGGCGCGCGTTGAGCGCCGAGCAGAGCGTCCGGGCGCTCGTCAATCTCGGATTCACAGGGCTTGAGGCGGAAGTCTACACGGCGCTTGCGCAACACCCGCCGATGACCGGCTATCGTGTCGCGCAGGTGCTCGGTAAACCTGCGGCGAACGTCTACAAGGCGATTGAGTCGTTGCAGGCGAAGGGGGCTGTGATAGTTGATGACGGCGCGAACCGCGTCTGCCATGCCGTGCCGGTTGAAGAGTTGCTCGGACTGCTTGAGCGCAGCTTCCGCGAAAGCCGCGAGCGAGCGGCGGCGGCACTCGCAGAGTTGCAGAGCGTATCGGCCGACGACCGCGTCTATCAACTACGTTCGCGTGAACAGGTGATGGAGCGGTGCCGGCGTATGCTCGCGCGCGCCGAGCGGGTCGCCTTGCTCGACGCCTTCCCTGCCCCTCTGGATGAACTGCGGCCGGAGGCGGAAGCCGCTGCTGCGCGCGGGGTGACGGTCGGCGTCAAGGCTTACGAGCCGGTGTCTCTGCGCGAGGCGGAGGTCTTCGTCTACCCGGATGGCCGCGCCGTCATCAGCCGTTGGCCGGGTCAGTGGGTTAACGTCGTCGTCGATGGGCGTGAACATCTCCTCGCGCTGCTCACGCGCGACGGGCGCAGTGTCCATCAGGCCGTGTGGAGCGAGAGCACGTATTTGTCTTGGGTGTACCACAGCGCGGTTGCGAGAGAGTTGATTCTGGCAGATGTCGAAAGACGGATTGCCGAAGGCGCTTCGTCGCAGGAGTTGCGCAGCAGGATGGAACACTATCGCCGCATCGTGGCCTCGGATGCGCCCGGCTTCCAACAACTCGTCCGTCGCTTCGGCGGCCGACCTACCCGTTGAACGATTGTCTGATGTCAGGCTGAGCTTTTCCTATTGCCTCCCAATATGAAGTGTGGTACTCCTATGCCTAACCCATAGGAGGCCGTTTGATGAGTGACAAAGCGGACGTTTGGCAGGGCACACTCGCCCTCATGGTGCTCAAGACGCTCGAAGCCCTTGGACCCTTGCATGGCTACGGCATCGCGAGACGCATCGAGCAGACGAGCGGCGGCCTGCTCTCCATCAACTACGGCACGCTCTATCCCGCGCTCCTTAAGCTGGAACAGGAAGGCTACATCTCGTCCGAGTGGGGCGCGTCCGACAACAACCGCAAGGCCAAGTTCTACAAACTGACACGCGCCGGTCGCAAACAGCTTACGAAAGAGACGCGCGAGTGGGAGCGGACGACGGCTATTCTGGCGCGGTTCTTTGCGCCGTTGGAGGAGTCCTGATGCATGTCCGACAGGTGCGTGCATGGTTCGTGCGCGTGTCGTCTCTCTTCGGCCGTGCGCGGCGCGAACGCGAACTGGCGGAGGAGTTGGAGAGTCATATCCAGATGCACGTCGAGGACAACCTCCGTGCGGGGATGAGCCTTGAAGAGGCGCGTCGGCAGGCGCTCGTCAAACTCGGCGGCGTCGCGCAGACGACGGAAGCATGGCGCAGGCAGAGAGGCTTACCCTTGATTGAGACACTCGTTAATGATTTTCGTTACGGCCTCCGCAGACTGACTAAAAGCCCCGCCTTTACCTTCATCGCCGTGCTCTCGCTGGCACTCGGCATCGGCGCGAACACGGCCATCTTCAGCCTCGTCAACACGGCCTTCCTGCGCCCGCTTCCAGTCGAGCGCCCGGAGCAGATTGTCTCGGTCACGAATACTGCGGGCAGTCGCGGCTTCCCGGCCTTCTCCTATCCGAACTTCAAAGATTTCCGCGAACGCAGTCGTGATGTCTTTGAAGACCTCTACGCATACCGCTTCTCGCCGCTGAACGTGAGCCACGACGGAACGAGCGAGCGTCTCTGGGGCTACGTTGTGACCGGCAACTATTTCGAAGTCTTGGGCGTGAAGGCGGCCATCGGAAGGACGCTCACGCCCGACGACGACCGTCTGCCCGGAGGTCATCCTGTCACCGTCCTGAGCTATGAAGGCTGGCGGCGACGTTTTGGAGGCGACCCGGCCGTCGTCGGCAAGAGCCTGATTGTCAACGGCCGCAGCTTCACAGTCGTCGGCGTCATGCCTCAGGGCTTCTATGGAACTGAAATCATCGCTGCGCCGGAGTTGTGGTTTCCCGTCGCGATGCAGGCCGAGATTGAAGTCGGGAACAGTTGGCTCGACAAACGACGGGTCGAGAATCTCCTGATTCAAGGTCGGCTCAAGCCCGGCATCAGCCCGGAACAGGCGCAGATGACGCTCAATGCCATCGCCTTGCAGCTTGAGCGCGAGTTTCCTGAGGATAACGAAGGCAAGCGAGTCATCTTGTCGTCGCCCGGTTTTATCAGCGGCATGATGAGAGGGGCGGTGATAGGCTTCACGGGTCTGCTGATGGTCGTCGTCGCGTTCGTGCTGTTGCTGGCTTGCATCAATCTGGCGAACTTGCTGCTGGCGCGTGCGGCCGAAAGACGAAGAGAGATTGCGGTGCGCCTTGCTTTGGGCGCGAGCCGTTTCCGCCTTGTGCAGCAGTTGATGGCCGAGAGCATGCTGTTGGCGGTCGCGAGCGGCGCATGTGGATTGTTGCTGGCCTACTGGCTGATAGACCTCGCCGTCAGGCTCAAGCCGCCGGTAGACGTGCCGCTCGCCATCAACCTGCATCTGGACTACCGCGTGATGGTCTTCACCTGCGCGGTCTCGCTTGCGACAGGATTACTGTTTGGACTGCTGCCCGCGTGGCAAGCGACGAAGGTTGACCTCCTACCGGCGCTGAAAGATGAGTCTTCCTCCGGCGTTCTGCAACGCTCTTGGTGGAAGAGCGGACTCATCGTGTTGCAGGTGGCGCTCTCGCTGGTGCTGCTGGTCGGCGGCGGTCTGATGTTGCGTGCCTTGCAGCGTGCGCAGTCGCTCGACCTCGGTTTCAATCCGAAGAATGCCGTCGAAGTATCGTTCGACCTGCGCTTGCAAGGCTACGAGCAGGCGCGCGGCAGAGAGTTTCAGAAGCGTCTGCTGGAACGTGTGCGCGCACTTCCCGGTGTCCAACATGCGGGCTTCGTTGACCTCGCTCCGGTTGACCTACACTTCTCAAGAGATTCCGTGTTCATCGAAGGCCAGATGCCGGAGCGCGAGTCGAGAGCGCCGCGCGCGATGGTGAGTCGCGCCAGTCACGGTTATTTTCAGGCGTTGGGGACGCGACTCGTGCAGGGGCGCGACTTTACAGAGCGAGATGACGAGAAGTCGCAGCCGGTGGCTATCGTCAACGAGACTTTCGCGCGCCACTTCTGGCCGGGCGAAGACCCGCTCGGCAAGCGTTTCCGACAGGGCGGCACAGAGATGCCTCTGTTGGAGGTTGTCGGCGTGGTTGAAGACGGCAAGTACGCGGGGCTGAACGAAGCGCCGCAACCTTACGTCGTCCGCCCTCTGGCGCAAGCTTATACGGGGGCGAACACGCTCATCATACGCACCGACAGAGACCCGCGAGAACTCCTCGCAACGGTGCGCAACGAGGTGCGACTACTCGACCCGCACCTGCCCTCTTCGGCCAAGCTGCTGGAGGAACGTCTGGCGATGCCGCTTCTGCCGGTGCGCGTGGCGGCGTCGCTGCTGGGCAGTTTCGGCCTTCTGGCGTTGGCCTTAGCCGCCATCGGCATCTACGGCATCATGTCCTACGCCGTCTCGCGGCGCACGCGCGAAATCGGGATTCGCATGGCGCTCGGAGCGCAGGCATCTCACGTCCTCAGACTGACCATCCGGCAGGGCATGGCTCCTGTGCTCTTTGGGGTGGCGATAGGATTGGCGGCAGCACTGGGGCTGACGCGTCTGGCGAAGAACCTGCTGTTCGGCGTGAGCGCCGCTGACCCCTTAACCTACGTCGGTGTGGCCGCGCTGCTGACGGGCGTCGCGCTGTTGGCCTGCTACGTCCCTGCGCGCCGTGCGTCGAAGGTTGACCCCCTCGTCGCCTTGCGTAACGAGTAGCAGATTGCATGCGCGGATTCGCGTTCGGCGACATGGTGTCTCGAAGGGCGGAGGACGCCTACAAGCAGCGACGCAAATCCTCCCAACCATAGAAGAGCGCATCAAACATCAAGCCTTCCAGAGCAATCTGCTTTCGACCCCGCACGCGCCCGCCCATCTTTTCATAGAATGTTCGATAGGGACTGACTTCTAAAGTGAGTAGCAACATTGAATGCTGACCGCGCCTGACGAGAGCCTCGACCACCTGACGGAAGAGTTTCTCGCCGATACCCTTTCGCTGAAACTCCGACAGCAGGTAGAGCGCATAAAGCTCCGCCTCAAACGCTCCCGAACCTTCTCTCAACTCACCGAAATCCGCGAATCCGACAATGCCCTTCTCCGGTACTTCCGCGACATACATCTTGTAAGAATCGTCTGTGAACCCTCTGGCGAAAGCCTGCGCACGTTGTTCAACCGACATCTTGTCAAGAAAGCTCTGCGGCACAATCCCTGAGTATGATTCTCTCCACGAACGGACGTGGACTTCAGCTACAGCCTGACAGTCCGCCGCAGTAGCCTCTCTGTAGAGAACCTTCGCAATCTCCTGTCCGTCCATTTTTCCAATCTCAACGATGTAAGTTTTCAGTCCGACCTGTAGTGAAGCGATACTAGCGCGCAACGTCAAAGAAGCCGTGCGTTATCGGTTTTGAACCTTTTCAGTGGACTTCTCATGCACGCGTGCGTGGCACGTTGCTCGCTAAGGCCAAGACCGCAAGCCTCCTCCCACACACTTTGCGACACCTCCCTCACGACCTGAAACTTCACCAATGGAGGACACATTATGACACTCGCAAACTCCTCTCGTGGCACGTTGAGGGGCATCATCACACACGCGTCCGTCGCCCTGCTGCTATGCGCCTTCTTCTTCTCCGCCGCCGCCCGTCCGGCTTACGCCGTCGGCGGCACTTTCTTTGACGGCTTGGACTTCTTCGACACCGCGCGCTGGCACAAAGCCGACGGGTGGACTAACGGTAATCCCTTCAACGTCGGCTGGCGCGCCGACCACGTTACCTTCGCCAGCGGCTTCATGACCCTGCGACTCGATACGACGCCCTGCCCTTCCGGTTGCAGCGGCAAGCCTTACGCCGCAGGCGAGTATCGCACCAACGATTATTACGGCTACGGCAAATATGAGACGCGCTTTAAAGCCGCGAAAGGCAGCGGCCTCGTGACCTCTTTCTTCACCTACACAGGCCCGTCCAACGGCACAGAGCATCACGAGATTGACATCGAAATTCTCGGCAAGGACACGACCAAGATGCAGACCAACTACTTCGTCAACGGAGTCGGCGGTCATGAGCACATCGTCAACCTCGGTTTCGATGCCTCGGCCGGTTATCACAACTACGCCTTCGTCTGGACGGCAAACAAGATTGAATGGATTGTTGACGACGTGGTCGTGCATACCGAGTACGCCGCCGCAGGCAAGCCTCTGCCGAGTCTGCCGGGCAGAATCATGGTCAACATGTGGGCTGGAACGGGAGTAGATAGCTGGCTCGGCCCGTTCACCTATCCGGGCACGCCCATCACCGCCAAGTACGACTGGATACAGTATTTCGTCCTCTAGTCTGAGAGCGCAGACCCGCAGGAAAATCGGGCGCGCCGCATGGAGCGAACGAGACGCCGG
>DASZCR010000102.1:0-41430 GCA_035942915.1 Pyrinomonadaceae bacterium
GGCGGCGCGCGCGAACAGTGGCCGATGTGGAGCGAGGACGGCCGCAGCCTCTTCTACGTTTCGGACAGGGGCGGCGCGCCCAACGTCTGGACGCGCCCCGTCGGCTCGCAGCAGGCGCGACAGTTGACGAAGTTTCGCGACGGGCGCGTGCTCTGGCCGAGCATCTCGTCCGACGGCCGCACGATTGTCTTCGAGCGCGACTTCCGCATCTGGCGACTCGACACCGCTTCGGGACAGGCGACCGAAGTCGCCATCACGCGGCGCGGCGCGCCTTCCGGACAAGCGGCCGAACGCCTGCGCCTGACAGACCAGTTTCAGGAACTCGCGCTCGCGCCCGACGGCAAGAAGGTCGCCTTCGTCGTGCGCGGAGAGGTCTTCGCTGCCTCGTCCACTGACGGCGGCGACGCCGTGCGCGTGACGACGACGCCCGCGCCCGAATCGCAACTGACGTGGTCGCCCGATAGCCGCCGTCTCGTCTACGTCTCGACGCGCAACGGTCAAGGCCAACTCTTTCAATACGAGTTCGGCCCCAACACCGAGACGCAGTTGACGGCGACGGCGAGCGCCGACACCTCGCCGCGTTTCTCGCCCGACGGGCGACTGCTCGCCTTCGAGCGCGATGCGGCCGAACTGCGCGTGATGACCATCGAGACGAAGCAGGAGCGCGTCGTCGCGCGCGGCCACTTCGAGCGCCCGCCGCTCAATCCAGACCGCCCGTTTGTCTGGTCGCCCGACAGCCGTTGGATAGCCTACATGCCGGTCGGCACGAAGCTCTTCAGGAACGTGCATCTCGCGCCCGTCGATGGAAGCCGTCCGGCCGAGCCGGTCAGTTTCCTCGCCAACCTCAACAGCAACTCCGTCTCGTGGAGTCCCGACGGCACGTTTATCCTCTTCGACACAGGACAGCGCACGGAGGATACGCAACTCGTCCGCATCGACCTCCTCCCGCGCACCCCGCGCTTCCGCGAAGACCAGTTCCGCGAACTCTTCCGCGAGGAGACGCCGCGCACGCCCGCGCCCAACCTTCGCGTCCAACAGGAGACGCAACCGACGCCGACGCCGACACCGGCTGCGCTCCCGACGCCGACGCCTTCGCCCGCCGCTTCGCCCTCGGCCGAAGAGACCGGACGAAGACCTGCGACGAAGCCCACAGAGATAGTCTTTGAAGGCATCCGCCGACGCGTCGGCGTCGTCCCCGTCGGCGTCGATGTCGGCTACCAGACCATCAGCCCCGACGGCAAATACGTCCTGATGATTGCGAGCGCGGCCAACCAGCAGCAGCTTTACATCTACCCGCTCGACGAACTCTCGCGCGAACCGGCTGTGGCGCGACAACTGACTTCGACGCAGGGCTTCAAGAGCTTCGCGCAGTTTACGCCCGACAGCAAAGAGGTCTTCTATCTCGAACAGGGGCGCATTCAGGTCGTCCCGCTCGACCAGCGCCAGCAGGGGCGCACGCTCGCCGTGACGGCCGAGCTTGAGGTTGATTTCGCGCGCGAGAAGATGGAGGTCTTCAATCAGGCGTGGACATATCTGCGCGATTGGTTCTACGACCCGAAGTTTCACGGCGCTGATTGGGCGGCCATCCGCGCCGTCTACGAGCCGCAGGTGGCGGGCGCGCGCACGGCCGACGAGATGCGCCGCATCCTGCAACTGATGGTCGGCGAACTGAACGCTTCGCACACCGGCATCACCCCGCCGGGCGGCGTCGGACAGCCCACGACCGGCCGACTCGGCCTGCGCTTCGACCGCGCCGAGTACGAGACGACGGGGCGTCTACGCATCACGGAGGTCATCCCGCTCAGCCCTGCGGCGCTGGCGCGCGACGCCGCCTCGGCCGACCGCGCACGCGAGTTGAAACCCGGCGACTACCTGCTGGCCGTCGAAGGCCGACAGGTTGACGCGCGCACGAACCTCGACGAATTGCTCAACTACAAGATTAATCGTCGCACCGTGCTGACGGTCGCACAGTCGGCCGACGGGGCGGGGCGTCGTGACGTGGCCGTGCGGCCGGTCAACGCCGCGACCGAGCGCGGGCTGCTCTATCGCAAGTGGGTCGAGGACAAGCGCGCCTACGTCGCGCGCGTGAGCGGCGGTCGTCTCGGCTACGTGCATATGTTCGACATGTCTGCGGCCTCGCTCGCGCAACTCTATCTCGACCTCGACGCCGAAAACCACGCGCGCGAGGGCATCGTCATCGACATTCGCAACAACAACGGCGGCTTCGTCAACGTCTATGCCATCGACGTGCTCTCGCGTCGCAGTTACATCACGATGACGCCGCGCGGACTGCCCGCCGGGCCTGCGCGCACGACGCTCGGCCAGCGCGCCATCGAACTGCCGACCGTGCTCGTCACCAACCAGCACTCGCTCTCCGACGCGGAGGACTTCGCCGAAGGCTACCGCGCGCTCAAGTTGGGGAAGATTGTCGGAGAGCCGACGGCCGGGTGGATTATCTACACGTCGAACGTGCCGCTTGTTGACGGGACGGTCGTGCGCCTGCCGTTCGTCAGGATTGAGACGGCGAGCGGCGAGAACATGGAACTCAACCCGCGTCCGGTGGACGTGCCTGTGACGCGTCCTGCGGGCGAGAGCTACACAGACCGCGACGTGCAACTGGATACGGCCGTGCGCGAACTGCTCGGCCAGCGAGGCGCGCAGCGTGCACAGCGGAAGTAAGGCGGAATAAATCAGACCCTTCTGAGCGCCTTTCGCATCTTCAGCGTGAGATTCACATTTCACGTTGAAGAGGCGGAAGGCGCTTAGAGTTTGAAGTGGGAGCGAGACGGGCTTTTAGCGCGAGTCGTTTGCGCCTTGCGCGATTGGTGTTTGAGAGGATTGCTGGTCGGAGTCCTGCATCACGCCGCGTTCGCGGTAGGCGCGCAGTTTGTTGTGCAGCGTCTTCAAACTTATCTGAAGGAGTTCGGCGGCGCGCGTCTTGTTGTTGTCGGTCTTCTGCAAGGTGCGCAGAATCATCTGCCGCTCGACCTCTTCAATCGGCGTGCCGACGGGGAGCGTAATCGTGTCCTGCTCGCGCGCTTTCTGGCGCTGGTCAAGCGGGTAGGGCGCGAGATGATGGCGCTCGATGGCCTCGCCCGAACAGATGATAACGGCGCGTTCGACGACGTTTCGCAGTTCGCGCACGTTGCCCGGCCAGTGGTGCGATTGGAGTGCTTCGAGCGCGGCGGGCGTCAGGAAACGCGCGGGACGCTGGTGGCGCTCGGCCAGTTGCGCGACGAGATGTTGTGCGAGCAGCGGCAGGTCTTCCTTGCGTCTTCTGAGCGGCGGCAACTCGATGGTGATAACGTTGAGGCGGTAGAGCAAATCTTCGCGGAAGTCGCCGCGCCGGACGGCCTCGTGCGGGTCGCGGTTCGTGGCCGCCAGCACGCGCACGTCTATCGGAATCTCGTGCGAGCCGCCGAGTCTGCGAACGGCGCGCTCTTCGAGCACGCGCAGGAGTTTGGCTTGCAGAAGCGGCGGCATCTCGGCAATCTCGTCGAGCAGGAGCGTGCCCGAATTGGCTAACTCGAAGCAGCCTTGACGACGCGAGGCCGCGCCCGTAAACGCGCCCTTTTCATGACCGAACAGTTCCGACTCCATCAACGTCTCAGGAATGGCCGAACAGTTGATGGCGATGAAGGGCGCGCGCCTGCGCGGGCTGAGGTTGTGCATCGTGCGTGCGACCAACTCCTTGCCCGTGCCGGACTCGCCCGTGATAAGCACGGAGGCCGACGAAGAGGCGACCTGCTCAATCAGCGCATAGACTTGCCGCATCGGCTCGGAGACGCCGACCAACTCTCCGAACGTCCCTCGGTCGCGCAGTTGACGACGCAGCGCATCGTTCTCGCGCCGCGTCTCGGCATGCTCGACAGCACGCTCGACGACAAGGCGCAACTTGTCGAAGTCCAGAGGCTTCTCGAAGTAGTGATAAGCGCCCTCTTCCTGAATGGCGCGCATCGCCATCTCGACCGAGCCTTGCCCGGTGAGCAGAATGACGGCCGCCTCCGGCTGTCGCTCGCGCAACTCGCGCAGCAGGCCGAAGCCGTCGAGGTTCGGCATCAGGACATCTGTGATGACGACCGACGGACGAAACTCCTCCGCAAGCGCCAACGCGCTGAGGCCGTCGGCAGCGATTTCGGTTTCATAACCCCACCCGCCGAGCATCTCGCTCAGGCTTTCGGCGATGACGGGTTCGTCGTCAACGATGAGCACGCGTCCTTTGAGCATAGGTGAATGTCCGGGGCGCGGGGGAACTTCAAGCTTTGAATCCGGCGATGAGGAGCAAAGGTATTAGTTCGAGCGCCGGACGTTTACGTTAGCACAAACGGCTTCCGCGCGCGAACGGCTTTAGGTAGAACGGGCGGCGAAGTGTTCTGCGACGGCGCGTGCGAGAGCGCGTGTGGTCGATTCGGGGGGCTGGATGTGGACGCGCAGTCCGTAGTCGGCGGCGGTGCTCGCCGTCACATCTCCGATGCAGGCGACGACGATTTCTGAGAGCACGGCGGAGAGGTCGTTGGTATCGAAGAGCCGCGCGAAGTTCGAGACCGAAGAGCCGCTTGTAAAGGTGATGCAATCGACCGCACCGCCGAGGAGCATCGCCTCCATGCGCGCGCGGTCGGTCGTTTCCGGGCGCACCGTGCGATAGGCCGCCACCACATCGACGCGCGCACCGGCCTCCTCCAAAGCGCGCGGCAGGAAGTCGCGTGCGACGGCCGCGCGCGGGAGCAGGAAGTTGAGGTTGGCGAACTGTTCGCGGCCGCCGAGATAAGCTTCGAGCGCCGCATAGACTCCTTCGGCCTTGAACTGTTCGGGGACGACATCGACGTGCACCTGCGCGTCGCGCAAGCGGTCGGCCGTCGCCGCGCCGACGGCGCAGACGCGCAACTCGTCCAGGTCTCCCGCGTCGCGCCCCAGAGCTTCGAGGCGGCGCATGAAATGTTCGACGCCGTTGGCGCTCGTCAGAATGAGCCAGTCGTAGCCGTAGAGATTTTCAATCGCCTCGTCGAGCGGCGCATAAGACTCCGGCTCGACAATCTCGATGGTCGGACAGGAGACGACGCGCGCGCCGTAGGCTTCCAACTCGGCGACGAACCCGGACGCCTGCGCCGCCGCGCGCGTGACCATCACCGTTCGGTCGGCGAGCGGTCGCCGCGTCGCATCGTCGCGCACTTCCTCCGACGCATCTGGCCTCGCCTCTTTCATCGCCATTTCAATTCGAGAGCAGGGAAGCGGCTCCGCGCTCCAACAGTTTCGATGCGAGCGACGCGCCGAGTTCTTCCGACACGGCCGCCTCGCCCTCGACCCAATCGCGCAGCACGCGCTCGCCGGAGACGGTCGCGACGAGAGCTTCCAGACGCAGACGTTCGCCGGAGACGGTCGCATGCGCGGCGATGGGAAACTGGCAGCCGCCGCCGAGCGCGCGCAGCAGCGAGCGTTCCGCCGTGCAGGCGGCACGCGTCCCCGCGTCTTCGAGAGCGCGGACGAGACGATTCGTCTCCTCGTCGTCTGCGCGCGTTTCGATGCCGAGCGCGCCCTGACCGACCGCAGGCAGCATCTCGTCGGTCGAGACGGCCGCGCTGATGCGCGCGGAGAATCCGAGACGACGCAAGCCCGCAGAGGCAAGGATGATGGCATCGTACTCGCCCGCGTCGAGCTTACGCAGGCGCGTATCGACGTTGCCGCGCAACTCTCTGACGAGCAGGTCAGGACGCAGGTGTTTGAGTTGCGCCGTCCGGCGCGGGCTTGACGTGCCGACGCGTGCCGCACGCGGCAGTTCACGAAGCGCAGTGACGCCGCCCGCGCCTTCGGGCAGGACGAGCGCGTCGCGCGCGTCTTCGCGCTCCGTGATGGCCGTTATCGAAAGCCCTTCGGGGACGAGCGTCGGTAGGTCTTTGAGCGAGTGGACGGCGATGTCGATGCGGCGTTCGATGAGCGCCTGTTCAAGTTCTTTGGTGAAGACGCCCTTGCCGCCAATCACCGACAGAGGCACGTCGCGCATCACGTCGCCCGAAGTCTTAAAGACCTCGACGCGTACCTCGACGCCGTCTCCCAGAGCTTCCAGACGCGTCCGCACCCACTCTGCCTGCCACAGCGCCAGCTTCGAGCCGCGCGAACCGATAATCAGCCGCTCTCTCATAAACACAATAAGAAGCCAGCTATCGATAATCCGTTAAAGACCGGCCTGTCTTTAAATGGACTGCCGACTGCTGGCTGCCCTCTACTTCTCTTCATTCTCTTCAAGCCCGAAGATGTCGCGCCATGCCTGTACGTTCTCGTCCTCGCCCGTGTCGTAGGAGCGGCGCATGCGATGGATGACGGGATGCGAGATTTTGTTGACGGCCGAGACGAGCAGCGCCTCGATGGCGCGCTCCTGTTCGGGCGTCAGTTGGCCGAGTCGATGGCGTTTGCGCGCAAACTCTTCGAGCGCGATGCGGCGCAACTTCTCGCGCAGCGCGCCGACCGTCGGGCCGATGTCGAGGTCGCGCAAGGTCTGTTGAAACTGCATCACTTCGGACTCAACGATGAGTTCCGCGCGCTCCGCCTCGCGCTCGCGCTCGCGGATATTGGAGGTGATGACGGCTTCGAGGTCGTCCACGTCGAAGACAAAGAGGTTGTCTAGTTCGCCGACCTTCGGGTCGACGTTGCGCGGCACGCTGATGTCGATGAAGAAGGCCGGACGGTTGCGACGCGCGGCGCGGGCGGCGTTTGCCATCGTCGCGTCGATGACGTAGCCGTCGGCCGCCGTCGAACAGATGACGATGTCGGCCTCTGCGAGAGTCTGCGCGAGGCGTTCGTACTCGACGGCCTCGCCGCCAAACTTTCCGGCCACACGCACGGCCGCCTCATGCGTGCGATTGACGACAATCAGACGAGACGCGCCTGCGCTGGCGAGGTGTTGCGCGGCAAGTTCGGCCATCTCGCCCGCGCCCACCAGAAGGACGGTCGCGCCCTTGAGCGACCCGAATATCTTGCGCCCCAACTCGACCGCCGTGAAACTGATGGAGACGGCCGACGCGGCGATGCCGGTCTCCGTCCGCACGCGTTTGGCGACGCGCAGCGCATGATGGACGAGGCGATGGATAACGCGTCCGGCCGTGCCCGTCTCGACGGCCAGAGAGTAGGCGCGGCGCACCTGTCCGAGCACTTGCGGTTCGCCGACGACCATCGAGTCGAGCGAGGAGGCAACGCGGAAGACGTGGCGCACGGCGGCCTCGTCGGCGTGCGTGTAGAGGTGCGCGTTGAAGGTTTCGGCGGGCAGCATGCGCGCGTTCGCGCTGAGATGGTCGCGCAGGCGGCGCGCCGCCTCCGCCCCGCGCTCACGCCCCGAAGCCGCGAGAATCTCCACGCGGTTGCACGTCGAGACTATCAACCCTTCGCGCACCACCTCGCCATCGACAATCGCATGCAGACTCTCGGCGCACGCCTGCTCGGAGAGCGCGAGTTGCTCGCGCACCTCGACCGGCGCGGTCTTGTGATTGAGTCCGACGAGAACGATGGACATAGCGTCAGGTTGATGGGTGATAGGTGATAAGTGATAGGTAATAGGTGATAAGATAAAACCTGTCTACTCTTATCACCTATCACCCATCACCTATCACTTATCCAAACACATGATAGCCGCCGAGGACGAACGCGCCGATGAAGGTGCAGAGTACGAGCGCGAAGCCTGCGATGCCGAGCCACGCGGCGCGGCGACCGCGCCACTGTGTACGGTAGTGCAAAAGCGTCAGGTAGAGCACCCACGTCAGCAGCGCGAAGAACTCTACCGGGTCATTGTGCCAGATGTGGCCGTTGCGCGCCGACGACCAGACGACGCCCGTAATGATGCCGAGCGTCAGCAGCGTGAAGCCGATGGCCGCAGCCGAAGTGCCGATGTCATCGACGGTCGTCAAAGACGGCAGACGATGAAAGACGGCGCTGAATGTCTTCTGCTTCAACTCGCGTTCCTGCCACAGGTACATGACGCTGGCGGCGAACGCGACGAAGAAGGAGGCGTAGGCGAAGATGAGCAGCGTCGTATGCACCGGGAAGAGCCACGCGGCATCGCCCTCGGTGATGCGCCCGACGTGTCGTCCCTCGTCGCCTAAAGCGAAGTTTGAGATGAGGACGAGCACGGAGACGAGCGGCAGCAGGAAGACTCCGAGCGCGTGCGTGCGGTAGCGATAGACGGCCAGCCCGTAGGCGACGACGAGCGTCCACGCGAGAAACGAAATCGTCTCGTGGAGATGGAAGAGCGGGTAGTGGCCTTCCTGCACCCAATCGACGATGAGTGCCGCCGTGTGCGCCGCAAACCCGCACGCGAGCGAACCCGTCGTGACGCGCTCAAGCGAGCGTCTTTTCGTCACAAAGGTCAGGATGGCGTGGATTGCCGCGACCACGTAGGCCGCGAGCGCCGCGTATAAAAGGGGCTTCATCGGATGAAATGAGCGGCTCGAAGAACTGCTTCGAGGGTATTGTATGTGATGCGCCGGAAGGTCGGCAAGCTTGTACTCTCGCTCGTCGTCGCCTGTTGAAAGCGAGCGAGAGAACGTGCGACACTCCGCCGCGCACGCCGCCGCCGTTTCGCAATTCATTCAGAAAGGATTCGCCCGAACCATGCCGACGCGTCAGGAAGCTTGGGAGTTGCTCTGCGAGTACACGAAAGGCAAGAGCCTGCGTCAACACGCCATCGCCGTCGAGACGGCCATGCGCGCCGCAGCCGCGCGCTACGGCGACGCGGACGCAGACCCGGAAGAATGGGGCATCACGGGACTGCTCCACGACTTCGACTACGAGATGTTCCCCTCGGCCGACGAGCACCCCTACAAGGGCGCTAACATTCTCTGCGGTCGCGGCTACCCTGAACGCATCATCCGCGCCATCATGGGGCATGCCACCTACACGGG
Source organism: Pyrinomonadaceae bacterium (assembly GCA_035942915.1). Lineage (GTDB taxonomy): Bacteria > Acidobacteriota > Blastocatellia > Pyrinomonadales > Pyrinomonadaceae > DASZCR01. The sequence continues at coordinate 8,886 of DASZCR010000102.1, forward strand.
CGTGCCGCGCGACACGCGCATGGCGCAAGCCCTCTTTGCCACAGACGAACTCTGCGGCTTCCTCGTCGCCTGCGCGCTCGTGCGCCCGACGCGCAGCCTCGACGACCTCGAAGTCTCCTCCGTCAAAAAGAAACTGAAGGACAAAGCCTTCGCGCGCTCGGTCAACCGCGAAGACATCCGGCAGGGCGTCGAAGAGCTCGGCGTCCCGCTCGAAGAGCACATCCGCTTCGTCATCGACGCGCTCAAGCCTGTGCAGAGAGAAATCGGTCTCGGTCTAACGGACGACAGCACGGCCGCTTAAGGTCGGCCGCCGCCGAGTCGCTTGTAGAGGGCGGGGCTGCCCAACCGGTCATCAAAGAGAAAGTGATAGCCGAGAAGAATTCCTGTGAAGGTGAGCGCGGCGAGCGTCAGGGTGAGGATGCCTTGCAGAGCGCGTCTGCGCGCCGTGTGCCGGTAAGCGAAAATACCGGCCACCAGACCGATGCAGATGAGGATGAAGATGGCGACCATTTCGACGTAAACGTCCGAAGAGATGTCGAGGTAGTTGCCGACGGCGATGAGGACAATCGTCAGCAACGCGCCGCCCACGGCGGCGACCAGCGCGGTCAGCAGAAGCATCTTCCACCGCATCAGATTCTGTTTCTCTCCGAAGATTCGGCGACGTGGCTGCCGCGAGGTCTGCGCGAGCGGCGCTAAGCATACCACAAGCGCGCCGCCTCAGAGTGCGCGCGCGAGAATTTGACCCGCGCCTTCGTAAAGGCTTAAATGACAACATAATGGTCACCAGAAACGCACTGCTCTACCTGTCGCGGCAGGAGCGCCTGAAAGACTTCGCCACGCGCTTCAGCCCGTTCAAGAAGATGACGACGCGCTTCGTCGCGGGCGAGGACATCGACGAGACGGTGCGCGCCATCCGCGAACTGAACGCGCACGGCTGCACGGCCTCCTTCGACCACCTCAACGAGTCTGTGACGGAGGAATCGGAGACGGAAGAGGAGGTGCGCGAATATCTGCGCATCCTCGCGCGCATCGACGAGACGGGCATTCGCTCGAACGTCTCCATCAAACTCACACAGTTCGGCCTTGAGATTGACCCGGAACTGGCTTACAGGAACGCCCGCCGGGTCGTCGAAGACGCGGCGCGGCGCGGCAACTTCGTGCGCGTCGATATGGAGGCGTCAAACGTCACGCAGGTCACGCTTGAGCTCTTCCGTCGCCTGCGCGCCGAGTTCGGCCTCAACGATGTCGGCATCGTCGTCCAGTCTTACCTGCGTCGCACCTACGACGACGTGCAGGAGTTGTTGAAGATTCCGGCGCGGATACGTCTCTGCAAGGGAGCTTATAACGAGCCGCCGGAGGTGGCCTTTCCCGATAAAAAGGACGTGGACGAAAACTACATTCGGGTGATGCGCGTGCTGCTGTCGAGCGGCATCTATCACGGCATTGCGACGCACGACCCGCGAATGATAGACGCCACGCTGGAACATGCGCAGCGCGAGGGGATAAGCAAGGAGGAGTTCGAGTTCCAGATGCTCTACGGCGTGCGCCGCGACTTGCAGTTGCAACTGGCGCGCGACGGCTACCGGATGAGAGTCTACGTCCCTTACGGCAAGCACTGGTATCCGTACTTCATGCGGCGTCTGGCCGAGCGCCCGGCCAACGTCTGGTTCGTCTTGAAGAACATGATGAAGGGATAGCCCGCGTCCGAGGAGCGTGAGCGAAGATGAGCGACACTCTCGCGTGGATAATCTGGATTGTGCTCGGCGTGCTGTTGATTATCGCAGAGGTCTTCACGCCGGGTTTTGTGCTGCTATGGTTCGGCGTCGGCGCGCTGGCGGCAGGGTTGGCGGCCGGACTCGGCGCGAGTTACCTCTTGCAGTTCTTCGTCTTCTTCCTCGTCTCCATCGCCTTGACGGCCGCCTCGCGCACCATCTTCGTCAACTACTTCACGCACAAAGACGAGCCGGGTGGGCTGAAGACCGGAGCCGATGCGCTGCCCGGCAAAATCGGGACGGTCGTCGCTTCGAGTCGCGGCGCGCTCAACGAGGGCGCGGTCAAGGTCTACGGCTCGACGTGGACGGCATATCCGGCCGAAGGCGAAGAACCGCTGGAAGCGGGCGACCGCGTCGTCGTCGAAAGCCTGCGCGGCGCATCCATCTACGTCCGCCGCGTCAACGCCGTCCCGGATTGGCGTGCCAGCAGAGAATTGCCCGAAGGCAAAGAGTAAATGGCCGCTTCTTCCTCGCGGCTTGTGACGGGCTTTGATTGAGCGTCGGAGCTTTAGGGGTGCTGCGTTGTGTCATCTTCGCCGTTCATGGTGCTGTCGCCTTCCATGGCGGGCAGTTCGACGGTGATGCGGTGTGAGTCGGAGGCAGCGAGGTCGTCGCCGGTAAAGCGCGCGAGGACGACCGTGATGTTGTCTTCGCCGCCGCGTTCGTTGGCCTCCTGCACGAGCCGTTCACAGGCACGCGCGAGGTCGCCCGCTTCGACGACGATGCGGCGCATCTCTTCTGCGCGGAGTTTGCCGGAGAGACCGTCGCTGCACAGCAGCAGGATGTCGCCGCGCGTGACTCTGACGCGTCCGGTGACGGGAGCGAGTTCGGCCTGCGCGCCGAGAGCCTGAAGGATGACGTTGCGGAACATGTGCGTCTCGGCCTCCTGCTCGCTAATCTGGCCGACATCGACGAGTTGCTGGACAAGCGATTGGTCTTTGGTCGCCAGCTTAATCTCGCCGCCGCGAATGACGTAGCCGCGACTGTCTCCGACCTGCACGAAGTCGAGTCCCTCGCGCGTGACGGCCGCGCCGGTCAGCGTCGCTCCCATGCCGCTACAGCGCGGGTCTTCCTGACTGCGCCGGTGGATGGCGAAGTTGGCGTAGTCGGTCGCGTTCCGCAGACACTCGACGAGCGAATCTTCAGGCTCGCAGGTGCTCTCCTCGCCCTCCTCGCCGACGAGCATGTCGCGCACCGTCTCGACCGCCATCCGGCTCGCCACGTCACCGGCGAGCGCGCCGCCCATCCCGTCGGAGACGACCAGCACAAGCCCCTTCGGGCCTAACTCGAAGCGCCGCAACTCGACGGGCGGCTCTGCGCCGTCCGCGCCCGTCCACGAGCGGCCGTTCGTCAAATCGAGCACAAGGAAATTGTCCTCGTTGCCCGACCTCACGCGACCCACGTCGGTTTTGGCGTAAACCTCAACATTCATAAGAGAAGTGGTGATAGGTGATAGGTGATAGGTGATAAGATGAAAACAGTTTTTCTCTTATCACCTATCACCTATCACCCATCACTTAACCTTTTACCCATCACTTATCACCTCTCACTTGACCTTGTCCAACGCCTGATCCAAGTCAGCGATGATGTCGTCCGTGTCTTCGAGACCGACCGAGATGCGGACGAGTCCCTCTGTGATGCCGATGCGCGCGCGCGTCTCCGGGAGGACGGAGGCGTGCGTCATCGTCGCCGGGTGCGAAATCAAAGTTTCGACGCCGCCGAGACTCTCGGCCAGCGTGCAGAGCCGGACGGATTCGAGCACCGTGCGCGCCGCCTCAAGCGAGCCGACATCGAAGGCGACCATGCCGCCGAAGCCCTTCTGTTGCCGCTTCGCCAGTTCGTGCTGGCGGTGCGAAACAGAACCGGGATAATAAATCTTCTGCACCTTCGGGTGCTCTTCGAGAAAGGCTGCGACGGCGCGTCCCGAACGGTCGTGCTGCTCCATCCGCAAGGCCAGCGTCTTCGTCCCGCGCAGGACGAGGAACGAATCGAAGGGCGAGAGAATCGCCCCGACGCTGTTCTGCACAAACTTTATCCACTCGGCATCGCGCTCGTCATTCAAGACGACGATGCCGCCGACGCCGTCCGAGTGCCCGTTCAGATATTTAGTCGTGGAGTGGACGACGATGTCAACGCCGAACTCAATCGGCCGCTGCAAGTAGGGCGACATGAAGGTGTTGTCGCAGACGACGCGCGCGCCGACGCGATGCGCGACCTCTGAGACGGCGAGCATGTCCGAGACAATCATCACGGGATTGGTCGGCGTTTCCAGAAAGACCATCCGCGTGTTCTCTTTGATGGCCGCCTCGACGGCCGACACGTCCGAAGTATCGACGAAACTGAACTCGACGTTGTACTGCGCGAGGATGCGGCTAAAGAGACGGAACGTGCCGCCGTAGGTGTTGTCCGAGACGACGACATGCTCGCCCGCTTTGACGAGCCGCAGCGTGGCGTCGATGGCGGCCATCCCCGAAGCGAAGGCGTAGCCGAAGCGCGCGCCTTCGAGCGCGGCGATGTTACGTTCGAGAGCGATGCGCGTCGGGTTCTGCGTCCGCGCATACTCGTAACCCTGTCGCGGTTGGCCGAGGGCGTCCTGCGCGTAGGTCGAGGTCTGATAGATGGGCACTGTGACCGCGCCCGTCGTCGGGTCGGGTTCATTGCCCGCGTGGATTGCTGTGGTAGAAAAACCCATAAGATTTAAGGATGTGATAGGTGATAGGTGATGGGTGATAGGACAAAAGCTTTTCTCTTATCACCCATCACTTATCACCTATCACTAGTCAAATATCCCCTGACTGATGTAACGCTCCGCGCCGTCGGGAAAGAGCGTGACGATGCGGCGTCCCGCGCCGAGTCGTTCGGCGACGCGACGGGCGGCAGCCGCCGCCGCGCCCGAAGAGCCGCCGGCCAGCACGCCTTCGGTCTGCGCGAGGCGGCGCGCGGTGACGAAGGCTTCGTCGTCGCTTATCTGCATCGTCTCGTCTGCACATTCGCAGTCGAGATTGGGCGGGATGAACTGCGTCTGGCCGATGCCTTCGAGACGATAACAGCCCGGCTCGCCGCCGCCCAGAATAGAGCCTTCAGGCTCGACGAGCACGCACAGGGCGTTCGGGTTGAGGCGCTTGACCGTGCGTGCCACGCCCGTAAACGTCCCGGCCGTGCCCGCGCCCATCACGACGGCGTCGATGCGCCCGCCCATCTGCTCGACAATCTCCTGCGCCGTCGTCTGTTCGTGAAAACAGGGGTTCGCAGGGTTCTCGAACTGCTGCGGGATGAAACTGCCGGGGATGTCGCGTGCCAACTCGCGCGCGCGGTCAATCGCGCCCTGCATCCCGGCCTCCTGCGAGACGTATTCAATCTCGCCGCCGAGCAGTTCCATCACCTTCATCTTCTCATGCGAGTAGCCTTCGGGCACGCAGAGGATAACGCGGTAGCCGCGCGCCACGCCGACGAGCGCCAGACCGATGCCTGTGTTACCGGCCGTCGGCTCGATAATCGTCGAGCCTGGTCGCAGGAGGCCGCGCCGTTCGGCGTCTAAAATCATGCCGAGCGCGGCGCGGTCTTTAACCGAGCCGCCGGGGTTCATATATTCGAGCTTGGCGTAAACGTCTGCAAGTGGAGGCCGCGCGAAGCGCGCGAGATGGAGCAGGGGCGTGCGCCCGACCAACTCGATGATGTTCTCGACCGTTGCGAGCGGCATTGAATTACCCTGATGAAAACTCCCTATAAATGATTTTATTGAAAGCACATGCCGAAATGAAAATGATGCCGCATGGTAGCCCGCCGCACTGCGCCTGTCAAACAGCGGAATAGTGATGGGTGATGGGTGAGAGGTGATGGGAAATAGTGATAGGTGATAGGTGATAGGTGATAGGAAATAGTGATGGGTAATAGGTGATGGGTGATGGGAAAATACGTCTTCTCTTATCACCTCTCACCCATCACCTATCACTTCCTTTTCATCACCTCTCACCCATCACCTATCACTTCCTTCTTATCACCTCTCACCCATCACCTATCACTGTTTTTGTTGACACGCGGGCGGCCGACCCGTTATGTTGAGCACCCGTGAACCACACGGACTCTCGCCCCCGTCACGCGCCGCAACCCTCCGTCGTCGCCATCATCCCCGCACGCTACGCCTCTTCCAGACTACCGGGAAAACCGCTCCTCGAAATCGCCGGACGCCCGATGATTCTGCATGTCGTCGAGCGCGCGCTGGCCGCGCCGAGCGTCCGCCGCGCCGTCGTCGCCACCGACGACACGCGCATCCTCGACGCCGTGCGCGGCGCGGGCTTCGAGGCCGTCCTGACGCGCGCAGACCACCTAAGCGGGAGCGACCGTCTGGCGGAGGCCGCCGCCGCTCTGGCGGAGGCAGAGGTCATCGTCAACCTACAGGGCGACGAGCCGCTCATCGCGCCGGAGACGATTGAGCGTGCGGTGGCGGCGCTGGCAGACGACGCCGAGGCGGTCGTGGCGACGACGTGCGAGCCTTGCGAGCGCGCCGAGGATGTCTTGAGCGCAGACGTGGTCAAGGTGGTCACGGATGCGCGCGGACGTGCGCTCTACTTCTCGCGCTCGCCCATCCCTTTTCCGCGCGAGGCCGTGCGCGCGCATGCCACGCTGGCCGCTGCGCTCGAACGAGAGCCGTCGCTGCTCCGGCTCTTCCGCAAGCATACGGGGCTTTATGTCTACCGCCGCGCCTTTTTGTTAGAATACTCGCGCATGCATCAGTCGGCGCTCGAACGCGCGGAATCCCTCGAACAACTGCGCATTCTCGAAGCGGGCGCAACCATCAGAGTCGTCGAAGCGGCCACGCCTTCCATCGGCGTCGATACTGCGGAAGACCTCGCACGCGTGCGCGCAATCTTGGAGAAAAGCTGATGAGTGACTGGATAGGGTTAATCTTCATCGTGCTCATCTTCGTCGGCGGTCTGTTCGGGCTGGCGCGCCTCAGTACGCCGCCGCCACGAATGAGTCAGGAGGAGTTCGAGCGGCGCGTCCACGACGGGCGCGGGGCGATGAGCGCCGGAGTGATGGCCGGGATGCACGCCCTGCAAAAGCTGATGAACCCGAAAGCGGCCGAGGCCGTCGAAGTCGAACGCGACCTCAAAGCAGGCCACTACGCCGACCAACAGCAGCAGGGCGACGGCAACGACACAGACAAACTAATCGAAGAGGAAGACGATGCCTAAATACATTTTCGTGACGGGCGGCGTGGTTTCGAGTCTCGGCAAGGGGCTGGCGGCTTCCTCCATCGGCTGCCTGCTCGAAGCGCGTGGCTTGAGCGTCACGCTCATCAAACTCGACCCCTACATCAACATCGACCCCGGCACGATGTCGCCCTTCCAGCACGGCGAGGTCTTCGTCACCGACGACGGCGCGGAGACAGACCTCGCCCTCGGCCACTACGAACGCTTCACCAACGCGCGCCTCTCACAGGGCAACAACTGGAGGACCGGGCGTATCTACCTCTCCGTCATCGAGAAGGAGCGGCGCGGCGATTACCTCGGCAAGACCATTCAGGTCATCCCCCATATCACAGACGAAATCAAGAAGGCCGTCCGCGCCGTCGCCGACAAAGATAACCCCGACGTGGTCATCGTCGAGATTGGCGGCACGGTCGGCGACATCGAATCGCTGCCCTTTCTCGAAGCCATTCGCCAGATGGGCAACGAGGAGAGCGAAGACGGGCGCAAAGGCGCCATCTTCGTTCACCTCACGCTCGTCCCCTACATCGCCGCCGCCGGTGAACTCAAGACCAAGCCGACGCAGCACTCCGTCCGCGACCTGCGCGAGATAGGCATCAGCGTAGACATTCTGCTGTGCCGCTCGGAACGCCCGCTCTCGCGCGACCTGCGCTCGAAAATCGCGCTCTTTTGCAACGTCAAGGAGCACGCCGTGATTGCCGCCGAAGACGTGGACACGATTTACGAAGTGCCGCTCGCCTTCTACGAACAGGGGCTTGACTCGCTCATCGTCTCCTCGCTCGGCCTACAGGAACGCGCCGCGCCGAGCGACCTCACGCGCTGGCGCAATCTCGTCGCCACCATCCGCGACCCCTCCGCAGGCTCCGTCAGCATCGGCATCGTCGGCAAGTACGTCGAACTGGAAGACTCTTACAAGTCTCTGCGCGAGGCTCTGACGCACGGCGGCGTGGCGAGCAATTTGAGAGTCGATGTGCGTTGGGTCGAATCCGAGAGTCTGATGGACGACGACTACGAAGACCGTCTCAGAGACTTCGACGCCATCCTCGTCCCCGGCGGCTTCGGCAAGCGCGGCGTCGCAGGGATGATTCGCGCCATCTCCTACGCGCGCAAAAGCCGCACGCCCTTCTTCGGCATCTGCCTCGGCATGCAGACGGCCGTCATCGAGTACGCGCGTTCGATGTGCGGGCTTGTCGGCGCAGACTCGACCGAGTTCGACGCGACGACGCAGCATCCGGTCATCTTCAAACTGCGCGACCTCGTCGGCGTCGAGGAGATGGGCGGGACGATGCGCCTCGGCGCGTGGCCGTGTCGTCTGGCCGAAGGCAGTCTGGCGCGCGAGGTCTACGCCGGGAGCGCCGAAATCAGTGAGCGTCATCGTCATCGCTACGAGTTCAACCCGGAGTTTCGTGAGACGTTCGAGCGCGCCGGGCTTGTCTTCAGCGGCGAATCGCCGGACGGCCGCTTCGTCGAGATGGTTGAACTTCCGCGCGAGTCGCATCCCTGGTTTCTCGGCTGCCAGTTCCATCCCGAATACAAGTCGAAGCCGCTGGCGGCTCATCCCTTGTTCGCCTCTTTCGTCCGCGCCGCCTACGAGAACCGTATGCGCGACGAGGCCAACGTCGGCCAGATGAGCGACTCGGACGCCTCGACCACAGCCGCCATGCACGAGCGCGCGCAGGTCGTGGCGGGCGACGACTGAAGATGAGTCTCTCTACCGACGAACTCTCTATCCCCGAACTTGAAACCGAGCGACTCCGGCTGCGTGCGTTCCGTCCGACAGACCTCGACGCCTTCGCGCGCCTGCGCGCCGACCCCGAAGTGATGCGCTACATCGGCACGGGCACGCCGCACACGCGCGAGCAGAGTCTTGAGCGTATGCAGGCCAACATTGCGCGCTGGCGCACGAACGGTTTCGGCCACTGGGCTGTCGTCGAAAAGTCTTCGGGCGAACTGATGGGGTGGTGCGGTCTGGCGCGGCTCGACGAGACGCCGGAGGTGGAAGTCGGCTACGGTTTGGCACGTCGGTTCTGGGGTGCGGGCGCGGCCACCGAAGCGGCGCGTGCCAGCCTGCGCTTCGGCTTCGAGCAACTCGGACTCGAACGCATCGCCGCCGTCGCCTTCCCTGAGAACACGGCCTCGCGCCGCGTCATGGAAAAACTCGGCATGACTTACCTGCGCCGCGCTCATTACTACGGAGCCGAGTTGGTCTACTACGCCCTCACGCGCTCCCGGTTCCGCCACGCAGACGCCCCTTACGTTTTGCACAAACACGGAAAGATGAAATAAAGTGATAGGTGATAAGTGATAGGTGATAGGACAAATCCGGTTTTCTCTTATCACCTATCACCTATCACTTATCACTTGTCTCTTATGCTTCAGTGTCCACAGTGCGGGCGAGAGTATTTCACGGACTTGAAGGAGTGTCCGGAGGACGGCGCGCTGCTGCGTGCCGACCAGACGGTTGCCGGTCAGACGGTGACCGACCCGCTCGTCGGCCGCGTGCTCGACGATAAGTATCAACTCGACGAGCGTCTCGGCGAGGGCGGTATGGGCACGGTCTATCGCGCCACGCACCTGTTGATTGACCGCCCCGTCGCCGTCAAGGTCTTGAACGCGAAACTCGTGACGGACGGGGCGGCCAAAGAGCGTTTCCGGCGAGAGGCGCGCGCCGCCGGTCGCCTCCAACACAGCAACGCCGTCGCCGTCACAGACTTCGGCGAAACTTCGGACGGTCTCGTCTACATCGTCATGGAGTTGCTCGAAGGCACGCCGTTGCGCAACGTGCTCGCCACCGAAGCCCCGCTCGACCCGGCGCGCGCCGTCTCGCTGATGCTTCAGATTGCGGCCGCCGTCGCCGCCGCGCACGAGGCAGGCATCATCCACCGCGACCTCAAGCCCGGCAACATCTTCATCGTCCAGAGACCGCACGCGCCGCACATCGTCAAGGTGCTCGACTTTGGCATCGCCAAACTGGCGACCGACACGAGCGACGGCCAAGTCGTCAACACCCTCACCGGCACGGGCGTCATGATTGGCACGCCGCGCTACATGTCGCCCGAACAATGCGACGGCGCGCCGCTGAGTCCTGCCTCCGACGTGTACAGCCTCGGCGTCATCCTCTACGAAATGTTGACCGGGCAGACGCCCTTCACGGGCGCGACGCCGCTGGCGCTGGCGCTCAAGCACTCGGCCGAACAGCCGCGTCGGCCGCGCGAGTTGGTGGCGAGCGTGCCCGTCGCGCTCGAAGAGGTCGTCTTGCACGCGTTGGCGAAGAAGCCTGAGGAGCGACCCGAAGATGCGCGTGCGTTCAGGCGCGAGTTGTATGCGGTGGCCGAACGACTCGGCCTCGAACATGCCGCAGGCTTCAGCGCGCCGACGCTCGAAACGCTACGCGACGCCGGAACGGAGACGCCTTCGGGACGTCTCGTGATTGACATCGAAAGGCTCCGGCAGAGCCGCGCTACTGCGCCGATGACGCGCGAGGCTTCGGCCGCGCCCGACACGGCTCAAGACCTCGCGGCGCAGACCGGAGGACGCCTCAACGCACACGCGGCCTCTGCCCCGGAAGCCGACGCCGCGCACGCTGCTGAAGCCGGTTCCGACGCTTCCGCAGAAGCCTCGTCCGCTTCGCCTGAGGTTGATAGCAGCGGTCGTCCCATCCGTGTCCATGTTCCCATCAGACGCGGCGCTAGTCGCTCTTTGTTGTCGCGGCCGCAGGTGCAACTCGTGGCGGCAGCGTTGGCCGCTGTCGCCGTCGTCGTGATGGTGGTCTTGCTGCTGCGCTGGCGCGATGGTGATGGCGGCGGCGCACGCTCTTCTTCAGACCCGGCGGCGAGCGCGCAAGGGAACGCGAGCGGCGAGGCCGTCGGCCGCAACCTCGGCGCAGCCGAACCGACGCGCGGGCGTTCGCCCGTCACCGAGCCGCGTTCGGCCGCAGAGTTCTACGAGCGCGGCAACTACAACTTCTCCTCGCGCGACTTCGAGCGCGCCATCGCTGACTATCGCCGCGCCATCGAACTACAGCCCGAATTTCCTTCGGCGCACAACCGGCTCGGTTGGGTCTTGATGATGAAGGGGCAGGTCGGCGAAGCCGAACGCGAGTTCCGCGAGGCCATCAGGCAAAGCGACGGGAACTTCGCGGCCGCGCAATACAATCTCGGCTTCGCGCTTCAACAGCAGGGCAAACTCGAAGACGCCATCGGCGCTTATCAAGAGGCCGTCCGCAGTCGCGGCGGCTCATACGCCGACGCATACTTCCAAATCGGTCTCGCCTACATCGGACTCAAACGCAACGCCGAGGCGGCCGACGCGCTGCGCACGGCCGTCGAACAGAACGGCGGCCGCGACCCTGAAGCGCGCCACGCGCTCGGCGTCGCGCTCGCGCAGCAGAACGACTTGGAGGGGGCAGAAGCGGCCTTCCGTTCCGCCATCGAAGAGCGCGGCGGCGATTACGCAGAGGCACATTACAATCTCGGCCTGCTCTATCAGAAGACCGGACGCGTCGGCGAAGCCATCGACGAATTCGAGGCTTATCTGCGACAGAGACCGAAGGGTGAGAACCGCCGACAGGTGGAAAACAGCCTGCGAGATTTGCGCCGTCAGGCGGCGCGCGAAGGAGCGCAGCAACAGCAGCAGCAACAACAACAATGACCGACCAGACGAGCGAAGCGACTATCAAACCTTTCCGCGTCGGCGACGTGACCTTCGGCGACGGCCGTCTCACCATCATCGCCGGGCCTTGCGTCGTCGAATCGCGCGAACACGTCCTGATGATGGCGCGCGAGTGTCAGAAGCGCGCGCGCGCGGCGGGGCTTGACTACGTCTTCAAAGCCTCTTACGACAAGGCGAACCGCTCTTCGCATGAAAGCTTTCGCTCCATCGGCGTCGCGGCCGCGCTCGACGCACTGCGCGCCGTCAAAGAGGAGACAGGTCTTCCCGTCGTGACCGACGTTCACGATGTCTCTCAGGTGGAAGCGGCGGCGGCCGTCGCAGACATCTTGCAGATTCCGGCCTTCCTCTCGCGCCAGACCGACCTGATTGAAGCGGCCGCGCAGACGGGTCGCGCCGTCAACGTCAAGAAGGGGCAGTTTCTTGCGCCGCAGGACGCGCGCAACATCGTGCGCAAGGCGCGCGCCGCCGGTTGCGAGAAACTGTTGCTGACGGAGCGCGGCGTCTCCTTCGGCTACAACAATCTGGTCGTTGACATGCGCTCGTTTCCCATCATGCGCGCCTTCGGCGCGCCGGTCGTCTTCGACGTGACGCACTCGCTGCAACTGCCGGGCGGGCTTGGTCATGCAACGGGCGGGCAATCCGAATACATCGAACCGCTCGCGCGCGCGGGCGTCGCCTGCGGCGTCGATGCAGTCTTCATGGAAGTTCACGATTGCCCGGAGCGCGCTCTCTCGGACGGGCCGAACGCGCTGCCGCTGTCGCGCCTCGCCGCTCTCCTCGAAACGCTGCGCGACCTGCACGAACTGGTCACGCGCGGCGCGCCGGTCAAAGCATGATTCTCTTTCAACGCGATTTATGAAGAACTTACGATTCGTTAAAAGCCTGTTGCTGCTCTCCCTTATCCTGTGTGCTTCGTGGGAGACGCGTGCGCAGAGCGAGACGCGTGTGGCCGCGTGGCAGGTGACGCGCTTCGACATCACGGCCAACGTCGAGTCCGGTGCAACGGCAAGGGGCGTCTCGGCGCGTGCGGTCGTTTCGGCGCGCAACGTCGGAACAGGCGAGGGTCGCACCTTCACCGTCCGTCTCAATCCGCTGGCGGAGGTCAAGGCGACGAGCGTCGGCGGCGCGCAGGCACGGTTCACGACGAGCACGGAACCTTTAACCAATCTCCTGCGCGCGCAGGTGACACTGCCCGCGCCGGTCGAGACGGGCGGGACGGTCAACGTCACGGTCGAATATCGTCTGCCCGTGACGGATAACACGGGACTCGCTGCCATCTCCGTCGATGGCGCGCAGTTTCTTCCGCTCTCATACTGGTATCCGACGCCGAACACGGCGCTCGCCCCGCGCGGCGTCGATTACGCGCCGACGCGCGTGACGGTCAACACGACGGGCGGCGAGATGGTCGTCGCCACAGGACAGGCAACGGGCGCATCTTTTGAACAGCCGCTCAACGTGCAACCGTTCTTCGTGACGGGCAGGTGGGACGTGGTCGAAGGCGCAGGCGAAGCGCGCGGCGTCAGCGCGTGGCTTGTGTCGGGCGCGGGCGCGGACGAGCGACGCAGGGCTGAGGCGCTCGTTGCGTTGGCCGCCGCCGCGCGTAGTTATTACGCCTCGCTCCTCGGCGCAGCGCCGGACGCGCCCCTCCGCCTCGTCTCCGTCAGACGCGGCGCGGGCTTCGACATGGGCGGCACGCTGCTCGTTGACGGCGCGGTCTTTCGTCGCACGAAGACCGACTCGCTGACGGCCTTGCAGATTGCAGAGTCTGTGGCGCGTCTGTGGGTGGGCGGCGCGACGGGGTTGGAAGGCGAGGGCGCGGGCGTCTTGCGCGAGGGGTTGCCGCGTTTTCTCGCCACGCTCTTTCTCGAAAAACAGTTCGGACGCGAGGCGGCCGACGCCGAGCGGATGAGAATGGCGCTCCTCTACGCTCCGGTCGCGCGCCGCGATGGGCCGCTCTCGAAGTCTTCGCCCGCCTACGAAACCTACTACAACACGGTCGCCAACAAGGGCGCGCTCGTCTGGCGTCTGGTGGCCGATAAGATGGTCGGGCGCGATGCCTTCCTCAGCGTTCTGCGCCGCGAGTTCGACCCTTCGCGCAGAGGCGTCGCTTCGCTGTCGGCCATCCGCGCGGCTCTCTCGGCGACGCTTACCAACGACGCGCGCCGTCGTCTGTTCGATAACCTGTTCGACCAACCGACCGACACAGACCTGCTCGTCGGCCTGCCGCGACAGAGCGGCGGACAGTGGGTTTCGGCGCTCAGGAACATGGGGTCGCTCGACGCCGAGGTGGTCGTTGAAGCGACGACCGAACGCGGCGAGCGCGTGACGGCGACGACGGTCGTTCCGGCGAAGGACTTCGGCGAGGCGCGCTTCCAGACGCCCGCGCGCATCGTCCGCGTCGAGGTTGACCCGGACAAACTCTATCCGCAACTCGACTACTCGAACGACATCGTGCCGCACGCGCCCGCGCCGGAAACTGCGCTGGCCGAAGCGCGTGCGCTGCTCGCACAGCAACAGGCCGCGCGCGCCGAAACGCTCGCACGCGAGACGGTGGCGCGTGCGCCGGAGTTGCAGGAAGGGCGCGTCGTGCTCGGTCGCGCGCTGCTCGAACAGGGCAAACTGGACGAAGCCGAACGCGAGTTTCGCGCCGCGCTCGACGCGCCGCTGCCAACGGCTGCGACGCTCGCGTGGGCTAACATCGGTCTCGGCGAAATCGCTCTGCGCCGCAATCAGGCGGCCGAGGCCGTCCGTCGCTTTGACGAGGCCGTGCGCGCCGAAGCCGAGTACGCTTCGACTGTCAATGCACGCGCCGCGCGCATCCGCGCGGAGGCGGCGACCGGCGCTGCGCCCGCCGTTGACGAAGCCATCCGCAATACGGTCGCGCAACTCGACACGGCCATCAAGAGCGGACGCAAGGCAGACCTCGACACCTTCCTTCTGGCGGGCGAACTGGCGAACTTCGAGAAGGGCATCATCAGCAGTCAGCCCGAAGTCTGGCAGACGCGCGTGATGCGCACGGAGGTCGTCGGCGCAAACCGCGTCGCCGCCGATGTCTCGATTACGGCGCGCACGCTCGGCCAAGACCAGGCCGGGACGGCCGTTCTCATCTTCGCGCGCACGCCGTCGGGCTGGCGTCTCGCGGATGTGCAGTTCTTCGAGGTGCGTTGATGAAGACGGTCGTTAAAGCCAACGAAGTCGAGCGGCGTGCGTGCGGCATCAAACTGCTGTTGCTCGACTGCGACGGCGTGCTGACGGACGGTCGCATCACCTTGCTCGACGACGGCGACGAGCAGAAGAGTTTTCACACGCGCGACGGTCACGGCCTCGTGCTGCTGCATCGCGCGGGGCTTCGCTCCGGCATCATCTCCGGGCGCACTTCGACGGCCGTCACGCGCCGCGCGCAAGACTTGGGGATAACCTACGTGCGGCAGGGAACGCACAACAAGATTCGTGATTACGAAGAGGTCTTGAGAGAGGCGAGTGTCGATGCGTCGGAGACGGCTTTCGTCGGAGACGACGTAACGGACATCCCGCTTATGCTGCGCGCAGGGCTGGCCGTCGCCGTCTCGGACGCGACGCCGGAGACGCTCGCCGCCGCGCATTATGTCACGCGTCTGCCGGGCGGTTTCGGCGCAGTGCGCGAGGTCTGCGAACTGATACTCAAAGCGCAGGGGCGTTGGGCGGAATTGATGAGCCGCTACAACGAACGATTCGCTTCTTGAAGGGGAAAATTTGATGGCCGACAAACAGCAGGCGGTTCTGTTCGTGGAAGACGCGCTCGACACGCGCGACCTTGTCGAATACGCGTTGCGGCACGAAGGTCTCGCCGTGACGACGGCGCGCACGGCCGACGAAGGTCTGACGGCGGCGCGCGAGCAGGAGTTCGCCGTCATCCTCCTCGACATCGGCCTGCCCGACAAAGACGGCCTCGCGCTCTGCCGCGACCTGCGCGCGCTCGGCCTGACGACGCCCATCCTGCTCTACACGGCCTACTCCGAACTGCTCGACCCGGAAGAAGTCGAACGCGCGGGCGCGCAGAGAGTTCTGCGCAAGCCCGAAGATACGGCTGCGCTCGGCTCCATCGTCCGCTCGTATCTCGCCGACGGCGCGTAAGTTCAGAACCGCGACTGCGCCAGTGCCGTCGTCTCGTCTAATTCAATCCGTGAACTGCGCGCTCCTCTGCGCGCGCCGGGTGTATCAACTCGAAGAAGAGCTCCGCGCGTTTGTCTGCGCGCGGCAAGCCCTCTGCGGCGAGACGGTCTTCGAGGCTGTCGAGCGCATGCAGGAGCGGCTCCTGACGACCGTTGACGAGCGCCTCCATCAAATGCTCGCCCGCGCGCGACTCGTCCGACAGGCTGTTCAGTTCCGGTTCGAGCCAGTGGTCGAGCGGAACCCAGCGCCATTCGAGCGCGAAGAGCAGGCGCGAGAGAGCCTTCGCGCCGCGCGCGACGAGCAGATGCGAGGCCGCCTCCATCCCGCGCTTCGTCGTCTTCTCGGCACGCCGCGCCGCCACCCACGCATCGATGTAAGCGTGCCGCAGACGCGCGCGACGAAACTCTCCGGCCATGCGAGCCGCCGCCTCGACCGCCGCACGCGTGCGGCCATCGCGGTCAAACAGCACGCCCGCGCGTTCATAAGGCCAGTGGTCGAGGTCGCGCGGCGATTCAACCTTCCGTTCGAGTTCGGAGAGCGGCGCATACTGCGCGTCGTAGATGAGCCGACGCGTCGCGCCTTCGCCTTCGGCGTGCCACTCGATACACTCTGAGGGTGAGAGACGCGCATGCGCTTCGTCCGTCAAGAGCACTTCGAGGTCGTCGTCAGACAGCGCGTCCGCATGACCGCGACTCTTCGAGCCGACCAGAAGGACGCCGAGCACCTCGGCGCGCCTGCTCCACTCCTCGACGCGCGCGGCCGTAAGCGGGAAGATGGACTGCACAAACGCTCCTTTCCGTTCGAGAGGTGAAAGAGACGGAGACTCAAGCTCGACCGATGAACGAACAATCCCCAATGCTCACGGACAAATTCGACGAGGCGCTCGTCTTCGCCTCACGCCTGCACGCTCACCAGCGGCGCAAGGGAACTCGCATCCCTTACATCTCGCACCTGCTGGCCGTCGCCGCCATTGCGCTCGAACACGGCGCGAGCGAGGATGAAGCGATAGCCGCGCTGCTGCACGACGCCGTCGAAGACCAGGGCGGGGCGCAGACGCGCGAGTTGATATGCGAGAAGTTCGGCGAGCGAGTCGCCGAAATCGTCGATGCGTGCAGCGACACGGACGCCGTTCCGAAACCTCCCTGGCACGAGCGCAAGGAGCGTTATCTTCAACATCTCGGACGCGAGACGCGCCCTTCGGTCTTCCTCGTCTCCGCCTCAGACAAACTGCACAACGCGCGCTCGCTGCTCTCTGAATACCGCACGCACGGCGAACGCGTCTGGGAACGTTTTCGCGGCGGCCGCGAAGGTTCGCTCTGGTACTACCGCACGCTTGTCGAGATTTTCCGCCGACGCTGGCCGTGCGCGCTGACGGAGGAACTGGCGCGCACGGTTGACGAACTCGAACGACTCGCCTCCGACTCCTAGCACGAGACGCCGCTTCAACGCGTCGCCACTCTCCGCCGATTCTTCGACGCTTTCTTCGCCGCGCGTCGCTTCTTCGCCGATGGCGCGCGTTCATCGCCGCCCCGCGCGCTGTCTGCAAAGTGTCTCCGGCAGAGATTGAGGAACGTTTCGCAGACGGGCGAGTTGTAGCCGCCCGTCAGACGCGCGACGCCCAACTCCCAATTGATGCGCGCGCCCTCAATCCACCAGCGTACGAGCCTTCCTTCTTCGACCTCTTCGCGCACCGTCTGCAAGGGCACGATGCCGACGCCCATGTCCGCCTCGACCATGTTCTTGATGGCCGCCTGACGGCTCAACTCCATTGCCACCGTCGGCTTCAGTCCCGCCTGCGCAAAGAACTCGTCGATGAGGCGGCGCGTGTTGCCGCCGCGCTCGCCGAGGATGAGCTTCTCGCCTGCGAGCGCAAAGGCGCTGATGACGCGCTGGCGTGCCAGACGATGACGCGGGCTGGCGATGGCGACCAACTGGTCGCGGCTGAGCAGTTCCGTGTCGATGTTGCGCGCTTCGACCGGCAGCGAGACGAAAGCCATGTCGAGGTCGCCCGCCAGAATCTGTTTGACGAGAGCCTCGCTCGTGCCCGTCACGACTGCGATTTCGGCGTGCGTGTGCAGCCTTCGCAACTCCTTCAGGATTTGCGGGAGAGGACTGGCGCTGACCATCGCCGAGGCGCTGCCGACGCGCAGACGACCGCGCTCCGCGCCCATCAGTTCGGCCAACTCGGCGAGCGCCGCATCGTGCTCGCGCAGGATGAGGTGTGCGCGCTCAAGCAGTTTCTCGCCCGCCTCCGTGAGGACGACGCGGCGCGGCGTCCGCACAAAGAGCGGCGCGCCGACCTCCGTCTCAAGTTGTCTGATTTGCATGCTGATGGCGGCCTGCGTGACGTGCAGGCGTTGGGCGGCGGCGGTGAAAGTGCGCGTCTCGGCGATGACTGAGAATGCCCTCAGTTGGCGTATCTCCATGGGGTCTGCTCCGCTATCAGGGATGTTTATCGCATAAATAAAATCTTTTAGTTTCAATTATACGCAGAACCTCTTTACAATTGCACCCGAAATTTTTTCAAGCGCACGCACGCGAAGAGAGTGCGCGCGACTCCTTTCGCCCCGGAGCGCCCCGCCGCTGCCGCGTTTCCCCTGGAGAGCATGAAGGTCAGTAAAACGAGCAAGCCGAGAGCCGCGCCGCCCCGCCCCCTCCCGCGCTCGCAAGCGCTCGTGCTCGGAGTTGACGGCGGAGGGACGAAGACGCGCGCCGTCGTCGTTGACGTTGCCCAGAGAGTGCTCGGCGAAGGGATTGCCGGGCCTTCAAACCCTTTGCGTGTGGGAGTCGGCAGCGCGGCCGTCGCCGTCAAGGAGGCGGTCGATTTGGCGTGCGCCGAAGCGCGCGTCCGCCGCACGGACATCGCCGCCGCAGAGGTCGGACTGGCCGGAGTTCGTCGCATGGAGTTGCGCGAGCGGATGCGCGAGGCTCTCGGCGTGCTCGGCGTCCCTTCGCTCGAAGTGGTGACGGATGCCGACATCGCGCTCTTCGGGGCGACCGACGGCAAGCCCGGCCTCGTCATCATCGCCGGGACAGGCTCGATTTGCTGCGGCATCAACGGGCGCGGCAAACACGTCTGCGCGGGCGGCTGGGGGCCGGTGGCGGGCGACGAGGGGAGCGGTTCGTGGATTGCGCGGCGGGCGCTTCAGGCCGTCGCGCGTGCGGCCGACGGGCGCGGGCGCGAGACGCGTCTGGTGGCGGCGGCCTGCGACTATTTTAACGTCGCTTCGCCCGACGACCTCTCGACAGCCATCTACGCGCCGAGCATGACGAACGACCGCATCGCGGGCTTCGGCCGCCACGTCGTCGAGACGGCGCGTGCGCGCGACGCGGCCGCGCGCGAGATTGTGCAGGAGGCTGGACGCGAACTCGGCGCGGCGGCCGTCGCCGTCATCGAACAGTTAGGGATGGGACGCGAGCGTTTTCCTATCGGTTACGTCGGCGGCGTCTTCTCGGCGGGCAATCTGGTGCTCGAACCCTTGCGCAAGGAGGTCGCACGCGTCGCGCCTTACGCGCATCTGGCGCCGCCGGTGGTCGCGCCCGCAGAGGCCGCCGCACGCATGGCGCGCGACAACCTGCAACTGGCGCTCGCCGGTTAATCAGTGCCACACTTCTTTGCGACTCTCGCATCTGCGGCGTGAGATTGAATGTTCACGCGGGCGACGTGGGTATGCGCAAAGAGATAAAAGATGACTCCTGACAAATTCAATCAGATTCCCATCACCGAAGAAGAGAATCCACGCACGCGCGAGATTGGCGCGCTCGACTCGCTCGGCGTCGTGCGGTTGATGAACGAGGAGGATGCGGGCGTCTCTGTAGCTGTCGGGCGTGTGCTGCCGGAAGTGGCCGGGGCGGTTGATGGCATCGTCGAGCGGCTGTCGCGCGGCGGGCGTCTCTTTTACGTCGGGACGGGAACTTCGGGGCGGCTCGGCGTGCTCGACGCGGCAGAGTGCCCGCCGACTTTCGGCGTCTCGCCGGAGTTGGTGCAGGGCATCATCGCGGGCGGATACGAGGCATGCTACAGAGCGGTCGAAGCATCAGAGGATGATGCGGAGGCGGGCGCGCGCGACATACGCGAACGCGAGGTGAGCGCGGGCGACGCGGTGGTCGGCATCGCCGCTTCGGGGCGCACGCCTTACACCATCGGTGCGCTACGCTACGCGCGCACGCTCGGCGCGCTGAGCGTCGCGCTGACCTGTGCGCCCGCGTCTCCGATAACGCAGGTGGCAGATATCTCCATCGTCCCCATCGTCGGCCCCGAAGTCATCGCCGGTTCGACGCGTCTGAAGGCGGGCACGGCGCAGAAGTTGGTGCTCAACATGCTCTCGACGGCGACGATGATTCGGCTCGGTTACGTGACGGGCAATCGGATGACGAACCTCCTGCCGCGCAACTCGAAGCTGCGCGCACGCTCTCTGCGCATCCTGCGCGCCGAGACCGAACTTGATGAGGAGGCGGCTCGACGTGCGTTGGACGCGGCGGGCGGCGATTTGCGCGTCGCGCTCGTGATGCACGCGTCGGGCGCGGAGCGCGAGCGCGCAGAGCGTGCGCTCGTGGAGGCGGGCGGTGTCGTCAGTCGCGCCGTCGCCGCCGTCGCGCGCGGCGCGGCCGAAGGCTGAACTTTCGCAGAGACCTCCCGACGGCCGGATGCGTCCGGCGGCCTTGTTGTTATATAACTGCTGGCATGAGCACACTCGACCTCGTCATCATCTTCGGCTACCTCGTCGGCATCACCGTCTTCGGTGTTATGTTTTCGGGCAAGCAGGAGACGACGAGCGACTACTTTCTCGGCGACCGGACGGTTCCCTGGTGGGCTATCGCGGCCTCCATCGTCGCCACAGAGACTTCGACCATCACCTTCATCTCCGTTCCCGGCGTAGCCTTCTCGCGCGGCGGCAATTTCCAGTTCCTCCAACTCGTCTTCGGCTACATGCTCGGCCGCGTCGTCATCTCTCTGCTCTTCATCCCGTCGTATTTTCGCGGAGAGTTGCTGACGGTTTATCAACTGTTGGAGCGCCGCTTCGGGCGCGCGATTAAGATGCTGGCGGCGACGCTCTTTGTCGTCATGCGCAACATCGCCGACGGGATTCGCCTGCTGCTGACGGCGCTCGTGCTGGCGGCCGTCTGGATGGCCTTCCGGCCGGCGGGCGACCCGGCGACGTTGCAGGCGCAGATGCAGACGGCGGTGGTCGTCTCGGTCGTGCTGCTCGGCGCGGTGATGATTGTCTTCACCTACTTCGGCGGGATGGAGGCGGTCATCTGGGTCGAGGTCGTGCAACTGGGCATCTACATTGCGGGCGCGGTGGCGGCGGGGGTGGTGCTGGCGCAGGCCGTCGGCGGCGGATTCGGCGGCGCGGTCGCAGAGGGCGCGGCGCAAGGGAAGACGAGCGTCATTGACTTCGGTCTGCGTTGGACGCAGTACGAGTTCAAAAGTATTTTCGACGCCAAACAGACTTGGTTCAGTTTCGGTCTGCCGGTTGACCTGACGAAGACTTATACCTTCTGGGCGGGGCTTATCGGCGGCTGTTTCCTGACGATGAGCACGCACGGCACAGACCAATATCTCGTGCAGCGATACCTCTGCACAGACCGTCCGCGCCGCGCCGCCGCCGCGCTCCTGTCGAGCGGCGCGGTCGTTCTCGCGCAGTTCATCGGCTTCCTCTTTATCGGCGTGCTGCTCTTTGCCTTCTACCGCCCGCACACGGACGCCGCCTACAGCCTGCCGACGACGAAGGCCGCCTTTCCCTTCGACGCGCCCGACAAGGTTTTCCCCGACTTCATCACGCATCATCTGCCGACGGGACTCTCCGGTCTGGTCGTCGCCGCCATCTTCGCCGCCGCGCTCTCTTCTTCGCTCAACTCGATTGCCGCGACGGCCGTCAACGACCTCTACAAGCCGTTCCGCCCGCAGCGCAGCGACCGGCATTACCTGAAAGTTTCGCACTGGCTGACGCTGCTGTGGGGCATTGTGCAGATAGGGGTCGCGCTCCTGATGATGCGTTCGCAGCGTTCGGCGCTCGATAACGCGCTGTCGGTCGCGTCGTTGATTAACGGCCCCGTGCTCGGCGTCTTCCTCGTCGGCACGTTTCTCAAACGCGTGAGCGAACCGCCCGCGCTCGTCGGGATGCTTGTGAGCATCGCTCTCATGCTCTACGTCTGGACGCGGACGCCGCTGGCGTGGACTTGGTACGTGCTCATCGGGAGCGCGACGACGTTTCTGGTGGCGTGGGCAGCGAGCTTTGCCTTTACGCCTGCGCCCGTCGAGCGACGCGACGAACTCGCGCCCGGCGCGGCCGATTGAATTTCAGCTTCCAAGACGGGAAAAGGATTTAATGACTCGAACAAGATTTCAACGCGTCTCAGGTGTCGCGCTCGCGCTCTTCGTGCTGACGGCCGTGCTGTTCTCGACTGCGCCGCCGCCGACGGTCGCTTCGCCCTCCGCGCCGCCGCCAATGGTCGCCGCCGCTCCCTACACGCGACGCCCCTCGCGCGACGCGCTCAAGTGGGCGGATGCGGAGTTGCGCCGCATGTCTCTCGAAGAGAAAATCGGGCAGCTCATCTCGGTCGGCGTCAACGCGCGTTTCCTCAACCGCGAGTCGGAGGAGTTTCTCCGTCTGAGCCGACAGATTAAGGAGAACCACGTCGGCGGCATCATCCTCTTTCGCGGCCCCGTCTATGAATCCGTCCATCTCGTCAATCGCATGCAGCAACTCGCCGCGCGCCCGCTGCTCATCTCCGCAGACCTCGAAGCGGGCGCGGGGATGCGTTTTGAGGACACCATCAACTTCCCCTGGAACATGGCCGTCGCCGCGACGGGCGAGGCGGACTTTGCGCGGCGACAGGGCGAGATGACGGCGCGCGAGGCGCGTGCGCTCGGCGTGCACCAGATTTTCGCGCCCGTCGTGGACGTGAACAACAACGCCTCGAATCCCGTCATCAACGTCCGTTCCTACGGCGAAGACCCGCAGACGGTGGCGCGTTTCGCCGCCGCCTTCGTCGAAGGCGCGCAACGCGGCGGAGTCATCGCCACAGCCAAACACTTCCCCGGACACGGCGACACGGCCGTCGATTCACACAGAGGGTTGCCGGTTATCGACGTGGCGCGGACGCGCCTCGACGCGGTTGAACTCGTCCCGTTTCGCGCGGCGATTGAGGCGGGCGTCGGCGCGGTCATGTCGGCGCACATCGGGCTTCCCAAGATAGACGCGACGCAGGTCAGCCCGCTTCCGCGCAACGCCGCCATCCGCCCGGCCTACGTCGATGAAGGCGGCGAGATAGTTGATGAGAAAGCCTTCCTCCCCGGTACGCTCTCGCCCGTCGTCCTCGGACAGATACTCCGCCGCGACCTCAACTTCGACGGCATGATTGTCACAGACGCAATGGACATGAGCGGCCTCACCATCTACTTCACACAGGACGAGGCGGCCGTGCGCGCCGTGCTGGCCGGGGCAGACATGCTTTTGAAACCGGCCGACCCGGATGCGTGCGTGCGCGGCCTGCGCGAAGCGGTCAGGACGGGGCGGCTGACAGAGCAGCGCATCGAGGAATCTGCGCGGCGCGTGCTCGCCGCCAAGTACGACCTCGGTCTGGTCAAACAGCGCACGACGCCGCTTGAAGAGATTGACCGTCTCGTGTCGAGCCGCGAAGCGCACGCGCTCGCCGACGAGATTGCCGCGCGCGCCGTCACGCTCGTGCGCGACGACGCGAAGTTGATTGAGCATGGGCATCTCAAACCCGGCGCGAGTCTCTTCGTCCTTGCCGTCACCAACGGCGAAGACCGCGCGTGGATTGCGCAGCCCTTCGTCTCGATGCTCGGACGCGCCGGACAGCAACGCGTCGAGTCCGTCACGCTCGACGCGCGCTCGACCGACGAAGAAGTCAAAGAAGCGGTCGCACGAGCGGCTAAGGCCGACGCTGTGATAATGTCGATGTACGGGCGTGTGCGTTCCGGCGCGGCCAACAGCGTCGGGATTCCGGCGCAGGGCGCGACGGCTCTCGCGGCACTCGTCGAGCGCAAACGGCCGGTCATCGGCGTCAGCTTCGGCAATCCTTACCTGTTGCAAAATTTCCCTGCGCTTCAGACTTACGTCGTCGCCTACGGCGACATGCCGAGTCTCCAACGCGCCGCCGCCCGCGCGCTGCTGCGCCAGACGGACATGACGGGCAAGCTCCCCATCTCGCTGCCCGGCCTCTACGCACGCGGCACGGGCATCCAGTTGAAAGCCAACGCCACGACGGCCGGAGCGACGATAGGCAGATGAAAAAGATGATGCCGCACGCATGGAAAAAATTGGCCGCTCTCCTGGTAGTCTGCGCCTTTGCGGCGCAGTCGATTCCGGCGGCGACGCTGCCGACCGCCGCGCCCGCATCGGTCGGGATGTCTGCCGAGCGGCTCGCGGCGATTGATGCAGCCGTCGGGCGCGCCATCGAACGCGGCGAAACGCCGGGCGCAGTCGTCCTCGTCGCACGCAAAGGGCGCATCGCGTGGCGCAAGGCTTACGGCTCGCGCGCCCTCTCGCCCGCGCGCGAGGCGATGACGACGGACACCATCTTCGACGTTGCAAGCCTGACGAAAGTGGTCGCCACGACGACGAGCATCATGATGCTCGTCGAGCGCGGGCAGGTGCGTCTGAACGACCCCATCGTGCACTACATCCCCGAACTGAAAGGTGAGGGGCGCGACCGCGTGACGGTCGAACAACTGCTCACGCATCGCTCCGGCTACGCGCCGGACTTCGACCTGCGCGAGCGTTGGACGGGAACGGAAGAGGCGCTCAAACGGCTCTACGCGGAGCGCCCGCGCAATCCGCCCGACACGCGTTTCGTCTACAGCGATATCGGCATGATTGCGCTCGGCGAAATCGTCCGGCGCGTTTCCGGCCAGACGCTCGACGAGTTTGCGCGCCGCGAAATCTTCGAGCCGCTCGGCATGCGCGACACCACCTTCAACCCGCGCGCAGAGTTGCGCCCGCGCATCGCGCCAACCGAGACGCGCCGTGCCATGTCGAGCTATCTCGGAGGGACGGGCGAGGCGTCCGCAGCGGGCGACGAGATGTTGCGCGGCGAGGTGCACGACCCGACGGCCAATCGCATGAACGGCGTCGCCGGTCACGCCGGTCTGTTCTCGACGGCGGACGACCTCGCCGTCTTCTGCCAGATGATTTTGCAGGGCGGCGAATACATGGGACGCCGCATCCTCAGCCCGCTCGGCGTGGCGACGATGACGCGCGCACGCGCCGTCACGGATGAGGGCGGAGCGCGCGCGCTCGGTTGGGACGTGGCGAGCAGCTTCTCCTCCAATCGCGGCGACCTCTTTCCGCTCGGCTCGTTCGGCCACACGGGGTTCACCGGCACGTCCATCTGGATAGACCCGGCCAGCGAGTCTTTCGTCGTCTTCCTGAGCAACCGCGTCCACCCGGCAGGGAAGGGCGACGTGACGCCGCTGCGCGGGCGCGTCGCCTCCATCGTCGCCTCCGCGATTTCGGACGCCCCCATCGAAGCCGCACGCGCGCAGACGGCGCGTTACTCGGCGGAGATGCTGGCGAGCCTCACGCGTCTGCAAACGGCGGCGCGCAGCGCCTCCGCCGCCGCCACTAGTGCGACGACGAACGCCGCCGGAGCGGAAGCGTCGGTTGATGCCGAGGTCTTAAACGGCATCGACGTTTTGCAACGCGACAACTTCAAACAACTCGCCGGACTACGCATCGGCCTCATCACGAACCACACGGGGCGCGACCGTCGCGGCCGTCAGACGATTGACGTGCTGCGAGAAGCGCCCCCGTCGGCCAACGTCCAACTCGTCGCACTCTTCGCGCCAGAGCACGGCATTCGCGGCGCGCTCGACGACAAGGTTTCCGACGCGACCGACGAAAAGACCGGCCTTCCTATCTACTCGCTCTACGGCGAGTCGCGCCGCCCGCGCCCCGAACACCTGAAGAACTTGCAGGCGCTCGTCTTCGATATCCAAGATGTCGGTGTGCGCTTCTACACGTACATCTCGACGCTCGGCCACGTGATGGAGGAAGCGGCTAAAGCGGGCATCCCCGTCTTCGTCCTCGACCGCCCGAATCCTATCGGCGGCCTCGACGTGGAAGGGCCTGTTGCAGACGCCGACAAACTGACCTTCGTCTCCTATCACACCATCCCTGTGCGTCACGGCATGACGGTCGGCGAACTGGCGCGGCTCTTTAACGAGCAGCGTCGGATTGGTTGCGACCTGCGCGTCGTACAGATGGAGAACTGGCGGCGCTCGATGTGGCTCGACGCGACGGGACAGATGTGGGTCAACCCTTCGCCCAACATGCGCAGCCTGACGGAAGCGACACTCTATCCGGGCGTCGGACTGTTGGAGACGACGAACCTCTCGGTCGGTCGCGGCACGGACACGCCTTTCGAGTTGGTCGGCGCGCCCTGGCTCGACGGACAGAAGTTCGCGCAGTATCTCAACGGCCGCAAACTGCCGGGCGTGCGCTTCGTCCCCATCAGGTTTACGCCGCGCGCTTCGGTCTTCAAGGGCGAGGAGTGCAGCGGCGTCAACATCATCGTCACAGACCGCGCGCAATTTCGTCCGGTCGAAACCGGCATCGAGATGGCCGTCGCGTTGCGGAAACTCTACGCGGCGGAGTGGAAAGTCAATGACTACTTGCGGCTGCTGGCAAACGCCGACACACTTGAGCGACTCAAGCGCGGCGAAGCGACCGAAGAGTTGATGCGCGCGTGGCAGCCGCGCCTCGAAGAGTTCCGCCGCGCACGCGCGAACGTGTTACTGTACCGTTAGGGTTAATCGAGCAAAGAGGTTTCACTCCGCGACGCCGAGCCGCGAAGAAGAAGAGCGCGAAGCGTGAAGTTGTGACACGACTGAGCGTGCTTTCTTTTGCGCCTTCGCGTGTGCGCGCGAAACCTGTCTCTGTGATGTGAGGAGAAACGATGAAGCGTCAGGTCTGCCGGTCTTTCTTGATTGTCGCGTTGTTGCTGGGAGCGCACATGCCCGCGCTGGCGTGGCACGATGTCGGCCACATGGTTGTCGCGCAGATTGCTTATCTGCGTCTGACGCCTGCGGCCAAGCAGCAGGTTGACCGCCTGCTCGTGACCGCGCCCGACAAGCGCGCGCTCGTCTTCTATTGCGACAAGACCTACGACCCCGTCCAGATTGCCGTCTGGATGGACGACATCAAAGGCGACTCGCTCAACGACGATTATGCCAACTGGCATTACACCAACCACCGGCCGTTTTTCGACGGCGTGCCCGAACGCACCAACATCGGCCCCGAAGCCACCAACGTCCTCGACCGCATCAACTGGGCGCTCGCCACTCTCCGCAAGGGCACAGGACGCGACAAGACCGACGCCGAAACGCTCGGCTTCCTCTTCCACCTCGTCGGAGACGTGCATCAGCCTCTCCATACGACGACGCGCTACACGGCGCGTCTGCCCGAAGGCGATGCGGGCGGCAACGGCTTCCCCGTGACGATGCCCGCCGAGACGCGCATCCGCAACCTTCATTCCTACTGGGATTCGGCCGCCGGTCTCTTCGGCTTCGACAGCCCTCGCCGCCCGCTCGACGACGCAGGCAAGGCGCGCATCCGTGCCCTCGCCGAACAGGTGATGGCCGCCAACCCCGCGCAGTCGATGCCGGAATGGAGAGAGCAGAACGTGCAACTGTGGGTGGAGGAGAGCAGTCGTCTCACGCGCGAGGCCGTCTACAACGGCATCCGCGAGAACGAGACGCCTTCGCGCGCCTACACGGAACGCGCGCAGAAAGTCGCTTCGCGCCGCCTCGCGCTCGCCGGTTATCGTCTCGCCAACGTGCTCAACAGCCTCTACGTCGAGAGCAGGCCGCAGGGCAACAACCGTTAACCGGGTCAGGCGACGGCGTTGAGCGCGTGGCGCGAGACGGTGGTGTAGACCGAGCCTGCGGGCGAGAGTTGGCTGCGGACGAGGACGAGTTCGGAGACCGTGAAAGGCTCTGTCTCGAAGGCGCTCTCGCGGTGGAGCGCGGCGAGCGTGCGCGTGCCCGTCGGCGAGCGCAGCCGCGCCACCGTCAGGTGCGGACGATAGGCTCGCTGCTCGCGCTTGAACCCCTCACGCGCACAAGCCTCTTCAAGACGCGCTTGCAGGCGCGATAACTCGCCCGACGCGTCTGTGACGCCGAGCCAGAGAACGCGCGGCTCGCCCCTCGGCGGAAACGCTCCCGTCCCTTCAATCTTCAACTCAAACGGCGACACATCGGCCACAGCCTCTCCGGCCGCGCGCTTGAGTTCCTCAATCCTCTGCAACGCCACCTCGCCGACGAACTTGAGCGTGACGTGCATCTTCTCCGGGCGTTCCCAACTCGCCCTGACCTGCGGCGCACGCGCACGCAGATGAGAGAGATGCTCACCCGCGCTCTCTCTCACGCTGCGCGGCAACTCGACGGCGAAGAAGACGCGCCAGCGCGCGGCCTCGTCCTCTGTGCGCGCCTCGCTTTCGGCGCGCGTCTCCGATGGCTCTGAATCTCTGCGGCTCACGCCTGCGTTTATCTACGCGCGCTCTCCCCTGTGTCAAGCTTCGCCCTGCCGGTTTCGCTGCGCGCCGCCGCGAGACGCTCGCGCTCCGTCTGCGACCACTCGCAGAGGGCGGCCACGTCCTGCGGCGACAGACGCGCAGAGCGATGAAGGAGCGTGTAAGAGCCGAGCGGCATCGTGCCCGCTTTGGCCGTCCGGCAGATGTCGGAGAGGAGATGTGCGGCCTCGTCCCGGTCGTAGCCAGACCACTCGGAGAGGTTCAAGTGCTGGCGGCCGTGTTTGACGTGGTCGGCGACGAACCAAGAGGCGGGAGCTATCTGGCTGTACCACGGCCACGTGGTGCGGTTCGAGTGACAATCCATGCAGGAGCGATTGAGTATCGAGGCGACGCGCTCGTTCATGCGCGCGTGCGCGGCGAGCGAACGGGAGTCGTCTGTCGGAGGGTTAACGCGTGCAGGCCGGACGAACTGCGCGGCGGCGAAGAGCGCAAAGAGCAGGACGCAGGCGAACTTGAGCAGCTTACGCATCTGAAACACTCCTGACGTGTGACGGGCGCACGCCTTCAGGAGACGTGCGCCCGTGTCGGTCGGCGTCGCCGTGATGACTGCTTGGAACGATGTTTGGTGTCTGTGTGCTTAAACGAGCCGTGTGTGCGCGTCAGAGGCGTTCAAGCCTGATGTCGCGCGTGCACCTGAGCAGGCCGTTGCCGTCTCGTCTGATAAGCATGATGGGAGAGAAAGAGCCGCTGCCTTCGTGGCGCGCGCGCATCGCTTCGGTCAGGAGCGGGTCGCCCGCAAACCAGAACTCGTCTATCCAGCGTTCCCTGTAGCCCGCGCCGGAGGCAGAGGAGTGGATGTGCGCGGGGTTGGTTCTGTTGGCGTAGGCGGCCGGTTTGATGGTCGTGAACTCGTAACGGCCGGAGGCATCCGTCCGCATCCATCCGCGCAGGCGCGGCGTCGGCGGCGTGCCCCGTCCGTCGTAGGGTTGGTCGGAATATTTGCCGCGCGCGTCCGTGTGATAGACGTAGAGCGTGATGCCGGAGAGAGGCGTGCGTCCGTCGGCGTCGAAGATACGGCCGGAGACGATGAGCGGCTCGCCCGGTTCATCCTTGCCGGTTATCGTCGTGCGCCAAGAGAGGTTGGCGGGCGGCTGTTCGTCGGAGCGCGCCGCCACGTCTGCGAGGCGTTGCGTGCCGCAGCCGAGGATGGAGAGACCAGCGAGCGAGACGCAGGCGCGTCCGATGAACTCGCGGCGTGTGGGCAGATGAAAATCCGAGCGCTTCATGACAAACCTCCACAGTCAAGAGAAAGAAGACCTAACGCCAGAGCTTGCGCCAGACGCGGCGCACGCCCGGTATGCTCTCTTCGTGCCAGACGGACTGTAAATTGTCTTTCCAGCTTTCGAGCATCGACGCGTCGAGTTGCAGCACGCCCTCGCGCGTGACGCCTGCCGGCGGCGGCGCCAGCGCGGAGAGCCGTTCGTAGACGCGCACGCGCTCCTCGCCTTCGACGCGCGGCAGCATGTGCCACAGCGTCAGCGTGTCGCGCGGGCGCGCGTCCGCGAGCACGACGTTGAGCGCATCGCCTGCGCCGCGCTCGAAGTCGAAACGCGCCAGCGCATCGAGGAAGCTTTCTGAGGCGTCCTCGAAAAAGGGCGTCCCCGGCCCCGTTCCCGGCTCCGTCGCACAGGCCGCACCGGCCGGGACGACCGACTCGCGGTCTTTCAGTTCGAGCGCGACCCATCCGGAAGTGACGCGCAGGAGACTGCGCCCCGCATCGTCAACTTCAAGCGTGTAGGCGCAGCCGAGGTCTGCGGCGACGGCCGACGGCGTGTTGACGAAAAAGAGGCGCGGCGGCGCCCAGATGCGCGCGCTGATGCGCCCGCGTTCAAGCTCAAGCCGATGCTCCGTGAGCCGCGTCTCCAACAGACGGACGCGCGTTCCGGGGTCAATCTCGACGGCGCCGATGTTCGCCACCTTAACCTCTGCGCGCGAGGCCGCGTCCGTCTCCAACCACTCGCCGACGGCGAGACGCCCGCGCTCGCCCACCTTGCGCGAAGCCACGAGCGGCACGCCTTCGAGCCGCGCCACTTCCCACGCCGGACGCGTCGCGCGCCGGTAGGCCAGAAAGGTCGCTCCTGAGAGTGCGGCCAAGAGCAGGACGGCGAGGGCGAAGCGTGTTCGGAGCGGCGCGAAGACGGTGCGTCGGCGTGCGCCGGAGAGGGAAGCGACCTGCGAGGTCTGCGCGTCGGTTGTCCTTCGTGTGTGCGCGGGAGTTTTGCTTAACTGCGCTTCGAGGTCGTCCCAGAGTGTCGCGGGCGCGGAGACGACGGGCAACTCTTCGGCGAGACGGACGCCCAACTTGACCTGCTCAAACTCGGCGCGGCAACGCGCGCACGCGTCGAGATGATGCGCGACGCGCTCCGAGTCGCGCACACTCAACTCGCCGTGCGCGTAAGCCGACAAATCTTTACCGACGTGTTTGCCGAATATCATTGCTTAAAACCCGCTCCCCTCGACGAAAGTGTCCCGCGCAGGTGGCCGAGTCGCTCGGCGAGAGCCTTGTGCCCGCGATTGAGACGCGAGGCGACCGTGCCCTTCGAGCAGCCGAGCACCTCTGCAATCTCTTCGTATGAAAGCTCCTCGAAATATTTCAACAGGATGGCGATTCTCAGCTTCGGTCTGAGCGACGCGACCGCCTCCTTGACGCTGTCGGCCAACTCGTAGCGCGCCACAACGTCTTCCTGCGTCCCGCCGAGTGGTCGCGCCGACAATTCGGGCGCGTCGCCGAAGCCGATGAAACGACGGCGCTTGCGCTGTTCGTCGAGACACGCGTTGGTGGCGAGACGATACAGCCACGTCGTAAACTCGGCGTCGTGTTTGAACTGGCCGATGACGGAGAAGAGTTTGAGGAAGACCTGCTGCGTGAGGTCTGAGGCCGTCTCCGTGTCGCCGCCGAAGAAGTAGAGCGCGACCGAGTAGACCCTGTCCTTGTAGTTCTCGAAGAGGAGGCGGAAGGCTTCGCGGTCGCCGCGCTGGCAGGCCGCGATGACCTGCTCGCTCGTTTCGCGTTCGCTCATGACCGCGCACCGCTCCATTCGGTTTCCTCCGTCAATTTCAAACGTCGAACAGTTAGACGCATGCCGCCAAGCTTTTCTTCCATTTTCGCGCGAAAGGCAAGTGCGGTTGACGCTCGCCGAGCGCGGGCATTACAATTCGCCGGGTCTTGTGCGAAATTCTCTCGGCCGGAGCAAACCACTGAAACAGATGTCGCCGCGTCGCCAATCAAACTTGATACGTCTCGTCTGCGCGCTCGTCTGCGTGCTCGCCTGCGCCGTCTCGACGGCCGCGCAGCAACGCCCGCTCGTCACCGAAGACGTGGACGTGCTCGAACCCGGCACGCTACGCATCGAGGCCGGGATAGACTTTCTGCAAGATGCGAAGTTTCCTGCCTCCGGGCTGACCGGCGACCTGACGCGAGTCGGCGTGATTGGCATCAACATCGGGCTTTCGCCGAACGTCGAATTTCAAATCGAAGGCGTCGCGCAAAACTTCCTCAGTATCAACACGGCCGCGCCGAACCCGGCCATCCCCAGAGGCTTCGCGCCGGGCAGCAATTCGACGAACGACACGGGCGACTTCACACTTGCGACCAAGATTAAGATTCGACGCGAGACGCGCCTCGGCCCTTCGCTCGGCTTCCGCTTCGGCGTCGAGTTGCCGAACTCGAACGAGACGCGCGGCATCGGCGTCAACCAGACGAACGCCTTCGGGACGATTCTCGTCGGCAAGAAGTTCGGCCGCGACGGTCGTCTCAACACCTTCGGCAACATCGGCATCGGCATCCTGACAGCGCCCACACAGTTCTTCACGCAGAACGACGTGCTGCTCTACGGCGTGGCCGGAATCTTCCGCCTCGACGAGCACATCAGCCTCGCCGGAGAGATTAACGGACGCGCCAACACACGACGCGGAAGCGCGCCGCTCGGCACGGAACCACGCTCGGAAGCGCGCCTCGGCCTGCAAGTGAAGGCGACGGGCTTGCGCTTCGACTTTGCGGGCATCGCCGGCCTCACAGACTTTAGCCCCCGCTCCGGCGTCACCTTCGGCGTCACCTACGACACGCCGAGCGTCTTTACACCCGCCAGATAAGAGAAGTGATAGGTGATAAGAGAAGTGATAGGTGATGGGTGATGGGTGATAGGAGAAATGCTGTCTTCTCCTATCACCCATCACCCA
>DASZCR010000103.1:0-5764 GCA_035942915.1 Pyrinomonadaceae bacterium
CGCGAGGCCGTGCTCGTCAATTAACGAAAGCTTGCGCGCGTTGCTCAGTCCGAGCGACTTGTATTTCGGGTTGGTGAAGAGTTTCTGGTCAACGTAGATGGTCATCTCGTCGGCGTAGGCGCGGTCGAAGCCGGAGGTCGACTGCTCGAACTGTTCGAGCAAGTCCTTGAGATAAAACTTCAAATCCTGCCCGAAGTCTTTCGTCGCCAGCTTGAGCGGATACTCGCCTTCGGCGGGGCGAAAGTTGGTTTGCAGATAGAGCACCTTCTCCTTCACGGTCACATAAACATTCGTCCGCGAAAAGGTGGACACGTCGCTGCCCGTGAACTGCTTGGCGATTTCGTATTGGTCGGCGAGTTCGACGCCCTCGAACTCGCCGATGTATTGCAACGGACAGTAGAGGGTTTGCGCGCTGGCGTTGCCGAAGCAGACGAGCAGGACGAGCGTGGCGAGTAAAGACTTGAGAACTTGGGGGACAGGACGCGGCATGACGTACCTCCGAACAGTTTGGGGGATGGGGCAGATGATAACTTCAGACGACAGGGAGGAGCGTCCCTCTCGTCTGCGCTCAGACTTCGCTCTCCGCCTGTGTGATGCGGAAGCAGACTTCGTTGGCCTTCGTGATGAGGTCGGCTTTCGACGACCCGGCAAAATTGCTCTTCACCCAGGGTTCGATTTCCGTCAGTAATTGTCGCGCGCTCAGATGACACTCGACGAGCGTGCGGTAGATGTCGAAGAGGCTCCCGGCGGCGGCGTGCAGCGCCTTGCCCATCTGCTGCGCCGTCAGCGACGAGACCGCGCCGAGCAGCGTTAAGATGGCGGCCACGTACTTCGCGCCCTTCGGGTTATCTAACGCGAGCAGGCCGAAAATCGACGCGCCGCCGATGATGGTCAAAAGCTGCCCGATAAACTGTAGCTTGCTCTCGCCGCGAATCTTTTTCCGCAACTCCGGTATCCTGCGCTCGCAGACGCCGATGCCCGCTTGAAGCGCGACGAGAGCCGCTTCGGCGCGCAACTGCGTCTGCTTGTCGGTCTTACCTGCAATCTCGCCGACGCGCAACAGAGCGGCGCTTTCAGGATACTTTTCGCCGAGCTTCTGAAGTGCTCCCGGTGAATGTTTGCTGAGCAGGGCGACGATTTCGTTAATGGGGGGCGGTGCGTCAGCCATCTTGTCGATAAGCGGTTTTGCAGGCGGACTCTCTCATGTGAGCCGACCGCGAGCGTGCAACAAACCGACGGCGCACGGTGACCGAACAGACGCGCCACAGCAGTCTGTGCAGAGACCGCAGCATTTCCCGTCGTGGTTGATGTTTGTGGGACTAACGCGAGGCGAAACTCTTCGTTAGCGGAATGATTGAAAAGACTTTCAAGCGACGACGAGCGCCGTGCAAAAGAACGCGCAGAGGGTAAACCTATCGCCGCGCGCTGTCAAATGAAAACCGAACGGGCGCGCGTGTCGGCTCGCCTAAGTCGTGAGCGGCCGCAGAGCGACGGCCAACTCGACAGCGCGGCGCGGATTGACGACGCCCCATCCTTGCCGGTCAATCTCGATGGCGGGCAGACGCTCGGCCGTCTCGATGAGAATCCGCTTGACCTGCTGCGGCGACAGTTGCGGGTTGGCTTCGAGCATTGTGGCGATAATCGAGGAGACGATGGGCGCGGCGAAGCTTGTTCCGTCAACGTACTTGTAGTGCTCGCTGATAACGTCTGCCTCGTGCAGCTTGATGGTGATGAGATGCCGGAGGAGCGGCGTCCGCAAGTTCCGCGCGTCGTAGAGGTCTGAGTCAATCTCCTTGTGCTCTTCGATGAGGGGGAGCAGTTCGGCGTCGGCCGCGCGGTCGAGCTTCGCATACAGTTCGGCCTCAGCGGCCGTCGGCGTGTGCGGCAGAATCGGGGCGGGAACCCAGATGCCGGGGGCGATGACTTCGGGCTTTTGCAGACCGTCAACCGTCGGGCCGTAAGACGAGCGGTACATGCCGCGACGCGCGCGGTCGAGCGAGTTCTGGTCGTCGAGGCCGCCGACGGCAATGGCCGAAGGGGCGCTCGCCGGAGGCAGCACGGGATGACCCGGCATGTGTCCAGCGTTGCCGACGGCGCAGACGACGACAAGCCCTTCTTTGACGGCGCGCTCGACCGTCTGCGACAACTCGTTGTGCAGGTAAGACTGTTCGTCGTCGCCGCCGGCAGAGATGTTGACGATGCGGATGCGGTACTCGTCGCGGTGTGCGAGCACCCATTCGAGTCCCTGCCGGATTTCGTCTTCGGTGATGCGCCCAGACTTGCTGACCTTGACGAGCACCACGTTCGAGTCGGGCGCGATGCTGCGGTAGAAGCCGTGCGACATCTTGCCGTTGCCGGCGGCGACGACTGAGGTCATCATCCCGTGCCAACTCGCCGGGTCGGTCGTCTCAAGCGTGGACGCGCCGCCCTCGACGATGTTGTGATAGGCGAGGATACGGTTGGTCGGCGTCGTCAAGTCGGGGTGTGCGTAGAAGCCCGAATCGAGGAAGGCGATGGTCACGCCGCGTCCCATGAAGCGCAAGTCCGTATCGAGCCGGAGCGGCGTCGGGAGCACGCGCCCGCCCTGCTCGAAGATGACGGCATCCTGCGCCAGTTGCACGCGCGCGCGCTCGAACAGTTCGACGCAGCGCGGGCAGACCTGCGCGAGCACGACTCCCGTCGGTGCGTTCGCCGAGATGATGCCTTTCAACTCATCTGCGAGCGTCCCGAACGGGACGAGGCCGTCGCTGGCCTCGCGCCCGCAGACAGGGCAGACGGGGCGTCCCGCAGGCACGTCTGTATGAATCTCCGAAGGCTCGACGGAAATATTCTCTGACACGATTTCACAAACCCCTTAACGAATGAAAACTCGGATGATTGCCGGTCTCGATATGATGAGGGTGAAGGCGTGCGGAATGCAAGGCGCTCCGGTCAGGTAGTCAGCGCGCGGGCAAATGGTATACATTAGTTTCACACCGAAACAACCGAGTTTCCCGAAGCAGAGGTCACGAAAGCGGATGGCACAAGAACAACAGACCGTCGCCGACATCTTTCGCCGCGCGCAAGCATTGCTGCGCGAAAACGAAGGGATGGCGCTCAAGGATTTGCGGACGCGGCTCGTCGAAGAGTACAGGGGCGCGCCGATGCCGCCCATCGAACGGCTCGCCATCCCGGAGCAGGATTTCCGCGCGCCCGAAGAGGATTGGTCGGCCGGTCTCTCGCTCGTGCGGCGGGGCATCCAGACGAAGAGCTGGCCGGAGATTATCAACGGCATCATCCTCTCGCTCGAACAGACCGTGAGATACGAACGCGAGCGCGGGCGGATGGGGTCGGCCGACGAATGGCACGACCGCACGGTCGGCATTCGTGGCTCGCTCGACAAAGGCGTCGGCAAGTGGATGCCCGAAGAACTGCTCCGCATGGCCGAACGTTCGACGAAAAACAGTGATAAGTGATGGGTGATAGTTGATAGGAAGGAAGTGATAGGTGATAGGTGATAGGTGATGAGATGAAGAAGACAGGGTTTCTCCTATCACCCATCACCCATCACTTATCACTCTGTTCCTCTCACCTCTCACTTGTCACTATTTTCGAGGCGTTATGAGTTTTCTGAGTGGAATGTTCAACGACCCGAAGTATCAGCGGGGCGAGCCTCGTCAGCCGGAGGAGGTCGAGGAGCCGGATGTCATCGTAAGCCCGGACACGCGGCGCGCCGAGCGCATCCCGCCCGGCCAGACGCGGACGCGCAAGTGGCCTGTCCTCGACGCACACGGCACGCCTGAGATTGAGCTTGAGACGTGGCA
Source organism: Pyrinomonadaceae bacterium (assembly GCA_035942915.1). GTDB lineage: Bacteria > Acidobacteriota > Blastocatellia > Pyrinomonadales > Pyrinomonadaceae > DASZCR01. The sequence continues at coordinate 3,804 of DASZCR010000103.1, forward strand.
GTTCGAGGCCGCAGGACTCGTCGAGCGCCCGTCCCAGTGGTCGCTCGATGAGTTCATGCAACTGCCATCGGTGAAGGTCTATGCAGATTTCCATTGCGTGACGCGCTGGTCGCGGCTCGACAACGTGTGGAGCGGCGTGCCGACGCGCGAGTTGGCGCGTCTGGTCGGAGTCAAACCGGAGGCGCGCTTCGTCGTCGTACGCGCCTACGATTACGGCTGGACGACGAACCTGCCCATCGAATACTTCCTCGCCGAAGATTCTCTCTTTGCGTGGTCGCACGACGGCGCGCCGATTCCGCCCGCACACGGCGGCCCCGTCCGTCTCGTCGTCCCGCAACTCTACGCATGGAAGTCTGCCAAGTGGGTTAACGCCGTCGAGTTCGTCGCGGAAGACCGCGCGGGCTTCTGGGAAGAAGGCGGCTATCACATGCGCGGCAATCCCTGGGAGGGGCGCGACGGCGAACGCTTCCGCTGGCAGGGCGACGAATGAGCCAACCTTCCATCCCTCAGACGCCTCCACAGCAGTCCGCACAGGTCGCCTCGCCGAAGGACGCCGCCGCCGTGATTCTCATGCGTGCGGGCGCGGGCGACGAGCCGGAGGTCTACTGGGCGAAGCGCAGCGAGCGTCTGGCCTTCCTCGGCGGCTTCTACGCCTTCCCCGGCGGGCAGCGCGAAGAGCAGGACGCGGCGACGCCGGTCGAGAATGCGGCCGACCGCGAGCAGGCCACGATGATTGCCTGTGCTGCGCGTGAACTGTTTGAAGAGCTCGGCGTGCTGGTCGCGCGCGGCGTCGAGACGTTGACCAAAGGACAACTCGCCTCTGTCCTCGACGACCTCACTTCGGGGCGCATGACTTTCGCCGAACTGCTCGCGCACTACGGCCTGCGTCTCGACGCCGGAGATTTCACATTCGTCGGCCGTTGGGTGACGCCGCCCTTCAGCCCGCGCCGCTTCGATACGCTGTTCTTTCTCGTCAATTGCCCGCGCAAGCAGCAGGACGTGCGCCTCTTGGCGGACGGCGAGTTTGAGCGCGGCGAGTGGACGAGCGCACGCGAGGCTTACGCGCGCTGGCAACGCTCTGAGGTGCTTGCTGCGCCGCCCGTCATCCATGCCCTGCGGACTCTCGCCGGAGGGAGCACGGAAGACCTCGTCGAACGTTTCCTCGCCGTCCCGCAGGCGCATCGCGTGCCCGTGCGCCGCATCGAATTTCTGCCCGGCTTCATCTGCTTCCCCCTACGCACGCCGACGAAGCCGCCCGCTACGACAACCAACTGCTACATCGTCGGCACACGCGAACTCGTCGTTTTCGACCCCGGCTCGCCCTACGAAGACGAACAGGCGGAACTGCACAGACATCTAGACGAGATGCTGGCGGAAGGACGGCGCGTGCGCGAGATAATTCTGACGCACCTGCATCCAGACCACGTCGGCGGCGCAAACGCCTTGCGCGAACATCTGGCCGCGACGCAGGGCGCGAGCGTCCCTGTCGCCGCACATCGTCTGACGGCCGAACCTTTGCGCGGGCGCGTCGAAGTTGACCGTTTCATCAAAGACGGCGAGACGTTAGCGTTCGACGCCGTGCCGCCGCTCGTCCTGCGCGCGATGCACACACCCGGACACACGCGCGGCCACCTCAGCTTCTACGAAGAGCGCACGGGAGCGTTGCTCACAGGCGACAACATCGTCGGCATCGGCTCGGTCTTGATTGACCCGCCCGAAGGCAACATGCGCGCCTATCTCGAAACGCTCGAACGATACAAAGGGCTGCCGCATCTGACAGTCCTCTTTGGCGGACACGGGCCGGCCGTCGGCGGCGCGCGCGCCAAAATCGACGAGTACATCACGCATCGTCTGCAACGCGAGCGCGCCATCCTCGACGCCGTGCGCGGCGGCGCGGCAACGCCGACAGAGATTGTCGCGCGCGTCTACACAGACGTATCGCCGAAGATGCACGTCATGGC
>DASZCR010000104.1:0-32723 GCA_035942915.1 Pyrinomonadaceae bacterium
CCTACAGGGAATACAACCTCGATGCGGCTTATACGACACGTCGCATCATCGGGCTGCCCGGAGAGACACGCGTCTACGACCATCAGAACGCGCGCTGGCTCTCGAAGGTCTGGTTCTATTACGACTGGGACAACTCGACGAACACTTACCTCGTTGAGCAGGGCGTCGCCTCGCAGCACGACCGGACGAACTACGGCCCCGCCTTCATCTACGGGCGCGGCAATCTGGCGGCCGTGCGTCGCTGGAACGCCGACGCCCCTGACGACTGGAACAGCGCCGTCTGGGCATCATTCACCGGCTACAACACGCAAGGCTCGCTCATCATGAGCGCCGACGCCAACGGCTACGAAACCAGATACACCTATTCGGACTCCTTCTCGGACGCCATCACGCGCAATACCTACGCCTACCCGACGCAGGTGACCAATCCGGCAGGCCATTCCTCCTACGTTCAGTACAACTACGACATGGGGCTTACGACGCGCACGCAAGACCCGAAGGGCGCCGTCTTCACAAACCTCTACGACGCAGCCCGTCGTCCTGAGCGGGTGACGAATCAGGTCAACAACGCTTACACGCGTTGGGTCTATGCCCCGCGCGGCTACTTCGCCACGTTCACGACCGTCGAGGCGGGAGCGCCGGAGGCTTACAGCGCCACGTCCTTCGACGGCGCATGGAGAGTCCACGCCGTCGCCTCAGACCATCCGGGCAGCGTCGGCGGCTACAAGGCGCAGCAAATTCTTCGTGATGCGATGGGACGCACGATGATGTCGTCGCACCCGACCGAGATAAACGGTAGCTGGCTGCCGTCGGGCGACGACGCGGCCGGGTGGGTGTGGAGTTATCAGAGCTACGACTGGAAGGGACGCCCCACCGTCACGACCAATGCGGACGGCACGACGAGTTCCGTCACTTACGGCGGCTGCGGCTGCGCTGGCGGCGAGACTGTCACGACGACGGACGAGGCCGGTCGCAAGCAGCGCATGACGGCCGACGTACTCGGCCGCGCATGGAAGATGGAGACGCTCAACACGGACGGCAGCGTCTATCGCACGACGACCAAGACCTACGACGCGCTCGACCGCGTGACGAACATCACCGACCGTCAAGGCACAAGCGGCGCGGCTCAGGTGACGAGCATGGCCTATGACGGTCACGGCCGTCTCTGGAAGCAACGCGCCCCGCACCAGACGGCCGATGCTATCTACACCTACAACGCCGACGACACGCTGGCAAACGTCACGGACGCGCGCGGCGCTGTCACCACCTACAGCTATAACAGCCGTCATCTGCCGACCGGCGTCAGCTATAGCGCCCCGACCAACGTCGCCGTCAGTTCCAATGCGTTCTTCGATTACGACGCCGCAGGCAACCGCGTCACGATGGTTGACGGCTTCGGCACAGTCAACTATCAGTACGACACATTGAGCCGTCTTACTTCGGAGACGCGCACCTTCAGCGACCCGGCCAACAGTTCCATCAACGGGCAAGCCAAGACGCTCTCCTACACCTACAACCTCGCCGGAGGGTTGAAGAGCATCACAGACCCGACCGGCAGCGAAGTGACCTACGGCTACGACCACACAGGGCGTCTGACGGGCGTCGGCGGCACGCCTTACGGCGGCATCTCGCAGTACGCCTCCACGATGCAATATAGAGCATGGGACGCCCTCAAGAGCCTCTCTTACGGCAACGCGCGCACGCTCAATCTTCAATACAACACGCGCCTGCAAGTCTCTCGCTACGAGATACCGGGTCTGGTCGCCTCCGAGTACAGATATACGACCTCAGTCGGCGGCAGCGACAACGACGGGCGCGTGAAGTTCGTGCGCGACCTGTCGCAGGCCGACAGCCCTTTCGACCGCGCCTATCGCTACGACCATACAGGCATGCTCGTCGAAGGACTGAGCGGGTCGGAGGCGCGCGGCGGCGTTGTCGCCGACGGGCCCTACCGTGAGACTTTCACGCATGACGCGTGGGGCAACGTCTACGAGCGCACGCGCCGCCACTGGCAGAACGATTACAACGAGAGCTTCGTCTACAACCAGACGACCGGCCGCAATCAGTCTTGGACTTACGACGCGGCAGGCAACGTCACAGTGATGGGCGTGCGCCAGTATCAATGGGACGCAGCCGGGTTGATGTCGAAGATGACCGACCAGGTGCAGACCCTGCACGGCACGACGCAGCGCACGCTGCGGCGCTGGTACGACGGCGACGGGCAGCACCTCAAGGAGACGAAGAACGCGACGACCATCTATCGCCTCCGCTCAAGCGTCCTCGGCGGGCGCGTCATTACCGAGTTGGACGCCGTGGGAGCGAAGAAGCTGACGAACGTCTACGCGGGCGGCGAGTTGATGGCGAAGCAGGAAGCCGGAGCAGTCAGGTGGCAGCACCGCGCTCCTCATGACGTGAGCGTCTGGGAGACGAGCGCGACGGGCGCATACGCCGGGCGCACCGAACTCGACGCCGTCGGCGCTGATGTCGGTCTCGCCCCGCCGCCTGCGCAACCCATCCCGGAGCCGGTCTTCTCCACCTACGGCAACGCCTCCGACTTAGGCAACGATGTGTACGTTGACGGCGTGCCCGCGCCGCAGTTCCTCTCCCTGATGCTCATCGGGATGAGCCATTACAATCTCCAACTGACCGGAGGCGTGGCGCAACAAGAGTATAACTTTGTCGATGCGTGGGATGACTACTTCATCGCGCCTGACCCGAACAATCCGTCGGATGGTGGAACGACGGGTTCGAGAAATGTCGGAATGTTCGTCAAGGCCACCGGGAACAACTCTTTACAGACAAGCGTCGTGATGAAAAATCCGCTCACCGCCACCCAAGTTGATGAACTTGAGAAAGCCCTCCGCAAACTGTTAAGCGAAAACGAAACATGTCGCAATTTCATCGAACAGATGCTCACGGAAGCGGGCAACACTGCTCGGAATCCGCCGATCACCACCAGCATGATGGAACTTTTTTCTATCGTGTCGAATCAACTGGGGTTCGCTTTCGGGACTGAGTACCGTGCGGGAGCGGCAGGGACGGCTGAGTCAGGCTATAGCGGGGTATATCAGACAGGCGGCTATTCTCAAGTGCTGCTCAGTTCAGGTATCGCGACGAACTACCCGAATGCTCAAAAGGTTAAGGACGAGCATCTCTATGTGACGCTCGGAGAGTTGACACATATCGCCGGAAGGAAGACCTACGGGCCGAATTATCCTTATCATGGGAGCGCGGGCTACGGCGACAATCAACTGCTGCGCGCAGGGGCGAAAGTGGCACCCGGTTTACAAATAAAAGCACCCACAAACATCCCAGACCCCAACACTGACGTGTATAATTACAGCAGCCGCTTGTATCATCAGTTGCTTGAACGAGCGTGCGGGAGAAAGATTTGACCGGCCGCGTGCTCCGGCCGAGCATCCGCTCACAAAGCCTGAGAGATGTCTCAGGAAACTCATGCGGGCCGCAGCCTACGCAGGGGAAGTTATGCGCGAGACTCGAAAGTTAATCCTCTTCTTGTTTCTCTCTTTCGCCATCTATTCTTGCACCGCAACGGTCTTCGGCCGGGGCGCAAGCGCTGCGCCACAGCAGCATCGGACTCAGAAGCCAGACGAGTACGGAGATGTGTGCTGGAAGCGTGAGAAAGAGATCTTGCGAAACTTTGCCATCAGACTGAAGAACGAGGCGCGCACGAACGGTTATCTTATCGTCTACGCCGGTCGCCGCACGCCGAATCTGGAAGAGGCGAATAATCGCGGACGGAGAGCCAAAGAGCACCTGATTAAACTGGGCGTCGCGCGCGAAAGAGTAGTCTTTATCGACGGAGGATTTCGCGAACAACTGACGTGGGAGGTGTGGGTCGTTCCCGAGGGAGCGCCGCCGCCCGTTCCGACTCCGACGGTCGAACCCTACGAGGTGGAGATAATCGCCGCACCCGAGAAAAAACCATGTCCCGAATCGTCGAGCATTCAGAAATAATCCGCCAAGCTGTTTTCTCGTCCTTTAAGTTCCCTGCGCGCCGCTTAGCTCAAGCATGAGGTGGTGGAGTTTATGTGTCACCTCTCTCACAGGGACAGGCTCGGTCGTGCTGCGTAACGTCGGGTTCTTCCTGCCCGGCGGCATGCTGTCGCAACAGAAGACGAGGCCCCCGACGGCCAAAAATGCAACGCCGGAGCAGCAGAGCCGGTTCGATGAAGCCTATCTATTGATGCTCGAACTTTTGGGAAAAAACGGGGGCGACAACCCTTGCGCCAAACTGTTCGGCGGCTATGACAAGGCTGTTAAAGCTTTGAACGAATCCAGCTTTGAGTTCATAGCCAGAGACCCTCCGTTAACGCCGCAGTTATTCAATATAATTCACGGAGCCACTGAAAACAGAACGATTTACATCAACTCTCGTGGAGGATTTATGGCGCAGGATGGGTTGGTGCCGACGTTGCGTAGTACGTTGCCCAATTCCGCTTGGCCCAATGAAAAAGCCCATGTCACAATTGCGTTCCTCCCCGGAACTCACGCCCAGTTTCGGACTGATGTGAAATTTGCTGCCTTCGTCCTGTTGCACGAACTCGGACACAGGCGCAACATCTACGGCAAGGACAACAAAGACGGCTTTGACGATAAAAATGGCACGGCGGCCGACAAGACCGCGCGCAATAACCTGAAAGTGATTGACGCCTGCTTCTCCTCGTCTTGAGATAGCTCTATAGATATGAGGTCGTGTGCTGTGTTACGCTGCGGCAGCTATGGCTATCCTGTCTGTGCCTCGACTGTCACCCATACATTGGCGGTAATTCGTGAAGGTGAGTTGTGAGATTGTTACTCGTTGCGACTTTGCTGTTCTGGTTCTACGGCGCGACCGACACTCAAGTGCGGCGGGTACCGCGCCCCAAAGACCTCTCCGGCGATCCCGCTGCTCCGAAAGAAGGACTCGAACTGACGACAAGTATCGCCAGGCAAGAGTTGTGTCAGGGTACTATGGGGCTAACTCTGCGCTTGAGTTATAAAAACACCACGGATCACAACCTCATTCTTTTTAAGTACAACCTTGCGGCCTATCAACAGAAAGTCAGCCGCAGCGTCGAGGCGGCTGACGCAGAAGATTATGAATGGGTGCTTTACCCGACCATTCTTTCAGTTGCCGAGCCGCATAACTTTGGAGATGAACCTCCGACTGAATTCTTCGTGATTCTCAAGCCCGGCGAGTCCTATACGCCCATCAATGACGTGAATGTGTCTTTCCATGTGGTGCAGGGGAAGGGAGAAGATTCTGAAGATGATCGTCAAGCTGGCCCGCACGTGCTGCAAATTAACGTTCGCACCTGGCTCTTCACTGCTGACCCGGAAGCCGAAACACGCGCTCGCTGGAGACCGTTCGGGACTCTCTGGACAGCCCCCTTGCTTTCCAAACCCATGCCGTTTCGGATAGATGAGCCACAGCGCCCCTCAATGTCTGATTGTAACAAGTAGTCATCATCAGCCCCCGACTACCCACACGAAGCTGGAACGGGACACTTCACATTAAACGTCTGACTCGCTCGCCCCGCCGCCTGCGCAACCCATCCCGGAGCCGGTCTTCTCCACCTACGGCAACGCCTCCGACTTAGGCAACGATGTGTACGTTGACGGCGTCCCCGCACCACAGTTCCTCACGTTGATGCTCATCGGAATACTACACAACAAGTTGAGCAGAGGCGGCGTGGAGGTCTTGGATGGCGGTAGTCTCGGCTTCGTCGAAGCGTGGGAAGAGAAGTGGGAGGTTTCATATATGGATGGCGGTGATGCACGGCAAGGAGTAGGATACGCAATGACTATCATAGCAAGGGATGTTGGGTCGTTGCGATTATCAGGAGGCGGTATCGGTGCTGGTCTCGGAGTATTGACTCTGCTAAGACCTGAAAATTTGGGTGGGGAACAAGACCGGAGAACAACATGCCAGCGCATGGCTGATGATGCCCAGAAAATTGCCGACCAGATTCTTTATGACCAGCGGAATATGTACAGTAGAGTGAGTCCCGCAGAATCGCTTAAACTCTTTAATATGAGTTTTGGGACAGTTACTTTTGGTTCATATTTCACCGGCTCTCCGTTCGGATTTGCAGGTGCTCAGGCGTCCGGACGGAACAATGTTCTGGGTCGCAGAGAGTATCAAGGACAAGATGGATTCGCTACTAAGTTTCATGACAAATCAGAAACCACACCTACCACTCCAAATCCAGACCAAGTGCATCACTTCGGCGCTTATTTCAGCGCAGGAATTGCGGGACACAAACTCATCCCCGACCAACATCGAGCGGATGACAGGAAAGCCGGACATATGGGGGATGTACGATTAGCAGATCAGGCGCGAACTTTGGGAGATTATTTGCGTCGTAACGCTGCTGAATTGAAAAACATCAGACAGTTGATTTACGACACAATCTGCGAGGGAAAGGATGTGCCGAAGTGAAGTTCAGCAAGACAACTGCACGCTCCTCGCGTGGTGATTTACTGCTTCAACTGGCGCAGTCGTTCGGCGCGGCCGTCGCCGTCACCTTATTCAAGGTATCGGTAAATTTCCAGAACCAACATCGCGTAAATCTTCTGACGAATCTTGAGTTCATGCTTATCGCTGTCACCTCCTATCCCGCCGTCGCAATCCTTCTGCATAGATTTTGGAGTCAACGGCTCAGAAGCATCATCCCGAACTGGATGATGATTGCCGTTCTCGGAAGCATACTGTTTGTCTGCTCCGATATGACACCGGGGATAATTAAAGGTTGGTATGACCCGCTCAGAACGGAGTCGTCTCTCTTCGATTATCTTGCGGTCGAGTTCAATGCGGCAGGCAGCGTCGTCATCGCCCTCAGCCTGATAACACTTTTGGTCACAGGAAGCATTTACTTTATGACTAAGAGATTCTTTCGCACCCTGCCTCAGTAGTCTCAACAGTGAGCCTCATCGAGCAGACTTCGCAACGGTCAACAGGTCACACTCACTTAGACGAGCATCAGGATTGGCCTGCGCCGATGGCTAAAAAGGATTTCACAGATGGCGAAGATGCTGTTAATCGTCTTGGGTCTTGTTCCTTGGTCGTACTGTCTCGCCCTGCAAGGACGAAGCGACGGGTCTGAGAGGATAACCCGGCTCAGAGAGGAGGGCGTGGCTCAGACGGCGACGGATGCTCCTCGTCAGTTGATGGAGTTCGATATCACCACTTGGGAAGATGAAATGTCTCGCCTCGACTTCCTCGACAGCCAATTGCGAGACAAGCCGGAGGTCATCGCCTACATCGTTGTTTACTGAGGCAGACGCAACGAGAGACGCGGAGAAGTGGAGGCACGAATGGCCTGCATCAAGGATTACATGCTCAACCGGCGCGGCGTCTCAGGTAATCGAGTCATCATGGTAAAAGGCGGTTTCCGTCAGAAGCCCGCCGCCGAGTTATGGCTTGTTCACACAAGGCGGAATCTTCCGAAGCCGACCCCGACCGTCGCCGCCAGAGATGTCAGATTCAAGAAAGCTAAGCTCAAAGACTGGCGACACCTCTGCGGCATCTAGACTCACTTTTATGTTTATAATGAAAGAGTCCCAGGGGTGCTCTCCGCGATGGTTCATATTCTCCCTTGGTACAATCTGAGCGGACGCGCCCCCAGCTCTCGAACGATTGCCAAGGCCGAAGCTTATTATGCGAAGGTGGCCTTGCACGAAACCTTTCATCTCGCCGCGAGAGGAGGATATACGGATAAGCAGATGGCACTGGCCGCCTTTGAATTAACCAAGGCGTCCGGTTTACCCGGAAGCGATGAAGAGGCGGGGCTTTATGGATATAGTGAGTACTGGGATGACCGTCTTAGCGAGCACTGTCCTGAATTAAAGGTGAACTAGGAGAATTTAAGAAATGTATAAAGCAATGTTTTTGCTGCTCTGCATGGCGCAGATATTGTTCTTCTCCAGTCACGTCGTAGCCAAAGACTGGCGCGGAATTACTCCTCTCCGCTCTACGCGTAGTGATGTGGAGTGTCTCCTGGGAGCCCCTGCTGATCCGACCAAAGAGCACGCTGCGGTTTACAAGTTGGATAACGAGGTCGTGCTTATAATATACGCAAGTGGGCAGCCCTGCGGACGTGATGCGTCCAGCGGATGGCAAGTGCCACGCGATACAGTCGTGGAGATAACAGTGTCTCCGAAAAGCGAGATACGATTCTCCGATTTGCAAATCGAGATGAGCAAATACCAAAAGACTACCGAGCTTCATAGGGCAGATAACATCATTTACACAAACAAAGACGAAGGCGAAAGTATCAATGTGTTCTTAGATAAAGTGACCTACTTTACCTACTTTCCGGCAGCTAAAGATACTCATCTCAGATGTCCTCGCTCTAAAAATTAAACGTCCACACTTGGCTTTTTACTGAAGGGCGCAGAGAACTACAAAATACCGGCGGATGCCAGCTCCATCATTGCTCGAAATATCAAGGATGCAGGCCCGCTGCTGGCTGCCGCCGCAAAGGACAGCATAGCTAAAGCCAGAGCCGGAATAGGAGGCAGGTATCCCTATGGAGATTAGCTATCTGATACGATGAGTATCGAACTTGGTATCGGGTATATTAATTGCCGGAGACAACATCCAAGATAGTCGGCTGAGACTCGACGTTTGGATTCTGTTGAGAGATAAGCCATGTTTAAGCTAAAGACATCAATGCACAGCATCATCTCGCATCAGTCGTTCTCTTACTTGTTTTATGCTTGGCGTGTTCGGCTCAGTTGGAACGAATACAAACGCTCATTCCAAATCCTTCATCTGCAAGAAGGGGTTTCTAAGTTATCAAACTCTGATGTTCTGCTCTTTACCGTGGCCAGTAGAGGAACGGCGCTTGAAAGTTTCACGAAAGGCTACGCATACTCGCGCGAAGAACTAACGCCGCTGTCTCAGTCGCTTGACCATATCCCCTCTGATTTATTAACAGGAAAGCCTGTTTATAAGAAGCTTGAGGGTAATTGGTATCTTTACTATTGGTAAATACGCCCTCAACGGAGACCTGACCGAGAACTATTGGAGCAAGGAATTGAGAAGTAACTGTAAATTCCCAGAGGCCAAATGAAAATCATTGCCTTCGCCATCGCCATCTGGCTATGCGTCATGCCCTCATTCGACGCGCCGCAGAAGAGCGGGTGGCGCGGCATCGTGCCTTTACACTCAACGCGCGCTGACGTGGAGCGGCTGTTGGGTCGTTCCAAAGACCCTTGCGGCTGCACCTACCACACAGAGCGCGAATCGGTCTTCATCGCCTATGCACGCCGTTCCTGTGCGGAGAATTCGGAGGGCTGGAATGTCCCTGTGGATACCGTCCTGCTGATTAACGTGACCCCGCGCGCGCAACTGCAACTCTCAGACCTCGATATTGATGTCACAACGTATCAAAAAACAGAAGATGAGGAGTTGCCGGGCAGGGTCTACTATACGGATGAGGAAAAAGGCCTCTTCATCATCGCGCTGAAAGACGGTTCAGTCGGCAGTATCAACTATAAGCCGACGACGGCTGATAACGCTCTCCGTTGTCGGTAACATCACTCACGATTAAGACTATCGGAATACCCGCCGACCCTGTAGAACGGGTCGCAGCAGTAAACATCCCTTCCAGCGGTTGCTGAGTTCAGTTGGCGAGAGAGTGGGTGGCGCGATGAAGGTCGCGGCCGGAGTCGTCGGCTCATGTCAACGCCCGGTTCCCGCATGAAGTCACCCGTGCAGCGTCTCACGCTCACGGCTCTTGTCCTCTCTGTTACAGGCTAAATCCTACGACGTTTTGAAAGCGCGACACATTTTCGCGCATAGCGTCATTGCATATGTAAAGACACACGCAAACTCCTCCTGCTCAGGGGAGGTGCGGGTGCGTTCGGGACTGCTGTGCGGGGTGTGCGCCCACACCTTGCAGAAGCGGTCTTCCTGTAGCCTTGTTTAAGAAAAGAGAGGAATCAATCATGTTAAGCGCGTCTCAAGGCAAAACCGTTGCCGCCACCCACCCTGAATACTGCCGCTCCTTAACCCTCCTCCGTGCCGGTTTCCGACGCGTGCGCCAGCAGATTGCCGCCCTCGTCGTCGTCGCCTCATTCTTCTCGCTCGCGGGCTTGCCTGTGAGCAGGCTCACTTCCTCAGCCAGTGCTGCTCCGCAGAAACGCGCCCGCGCGGCAGGCAGCAAGCAAATTAAGCCTGCGACGCCGCCTCCTCAGACCACCCCGCCTCCGGCGCAGACGCCTGCCACGCCGCCCGCCGAAGAGAAGATATCAGGCCAGCGGGTCAAGCTGTTTTACCTGCGCGAGGGGACGAAAATAGCTTTGGTTCTCAACACGATTGCACAGGGGGAAACGTCGGGATTGAAGGGACTCATGATAGGCGCGGTCGCCGAAGACGAGATTGTGCTCATCGGGACGCAGGATAAAAGAGACCTCGCGCGCCGCATCATCGCCACGCTCGACCTGCCGCGTCCCGGCGTCCAGATGGAGATGTGGGGAATCCAGATTTCCAGCAGAAAGCCTGAAGACCTGGCTGAGGTGATGGAGAGAGTGCGCCGCGAGATTGACCAAACACAGCAGGCCGTGCGCGAGACCTACAGTTATCTACAGGAAGTCGCACGCAACATCCCTGACGGCCAGCTTGACGGCGACTTCAAACGCGTTCTCGTTGACGACCTGCATTACAACTCGGCGCTCGACCCGAATCGCACGCTCTCGCTTTCGGATATCCTGCTACGGTTGATAGCGGCCGAAGACCCTGTGGCGCAGGCCGCGTCGATAGCTAACAATTTAGACAAGTGGCTGAATGACCATTACCCGAACTACACGAACCCGCCGACCGATGAAAATTCGGGAGGCTGTAAGTCCAAGCGTCGCCACCCGGCCGAGACCGGCCGCGTCAAGAGGAGACCGTTCGAACGGTTTTTCCTCAGCCGGGGGCTGCGGTACGTGGGCAACGAATGGGTCTCGATAGGAGCAACCGCCAGCGAGAATGCCAAGCGAGGGAAGGTGGCGCTCCTTAATTTTGCTCTGCAATATGGTCGGCTCGTCCATGACGAGGACGAATTCAGTCCCTATTATCTACAACAGGCGGCCGGGGCGCTCAACACGCGTCTGCAAACGGCCATCGACGCCCTGAACCTCGACATGCAGGACTTATTCGCCGTGCCGACGCTGGATAGAATCCGGCGGATTGTAGGCGGCTTCTGCGACGTGGAATACGCACAGGTCGGAAAGACCAGCGTCGCGACTCTGAGCGGCATCCCGACCATCGTCACTTCGTACTCGGTCAACGCCTTCGACGTGAAGCCGCCCCTGCGTCTCTCCGAACTGCTCACTAAAGCTCAGGCCCTCTCCCAGAGCGCCACGCCATTCGTCCCTAATGCCGCGACGCAGAATATGGTCGGCGCGCTCCCGCTGGGACAGTTTATCGGGCTTCTCGGTGCGTTCGGCGAGGAACGCTCGGTGTGGCGCGAACTGAAGTCCGGCGTCTCCTTGAGCATCACGCCCAACGTCCTGCGTAACATGACATCGGCCGAACTGGATGTGGACTTGAAGACGGGCGACCCACAGGCCGGGACAAGGGAACAGAACGTGCCGCCGCTCTCGCGCGTCAGTCAGCACGACGTTAACACCAAGGTCTACGTCAACGCCTTAGACTTCTTCGACCTCTCGGCCTTTGGCAGCCAGAGCACGTTGAACGGCGGGCGTGGTTACGTGCCTATCATCGGGCCTGTGTGGCGCGGCCTGTTCGGCGAAGCTCCGGTCATCGGCTCGCTGTTCAGTTGGAGGCGACCGCCGCAGAATGTCTATAGCCAAAGTCTGGTGTTGACCACTTCCTTTATCACGCCGACGGCGATGGGTGTCGCCCTGCTCATCCCGACAGACCGTCGTAGCAAGGATGCTCTCAGCTTTACACGACAACAGGAGAGCGTCGAATGTTACGAGGCCGCGCTCTTCGGCAGTCCGGTGAAGCTGAGAAAAGACGGGACAAACCCGTGCCAGAAGTGACACGGCGCGCGGGTTTCCTCATCTCACACGAAGTCAATTGAAAGGGTTTGACATGACCACGCCACCCTCTTCGCCGGAATCTACGAGCACGGGTACGCAGGCTTCGGAAAGCACGTCGAACGTGCAGGCGTCTCTCCAGACGGGCGCGCGCCCGTTCGGCGACATTGCGCTCTCTTTATCAGGCGGCGGCTATCGTGCCGCCGCCTTCCACCTCGGCGTGCTCGACCTGCTCAACGAGCTTCGACTGCTCAAGGGCGTGACACTTCTTTCGACCGTCTCAGGCGGGACGATTACGGGAGCCAAATACGTTCTCGACGAACTCTCCGGCACTGACTACGAGACTTTTCGCGTGCAGATGCGTGATTTTCTCCGCGACGTGGATGTTGTCCGAGAGTCCACCAATAATCTCTACAACGAAGCGGGAGCCTTGCAGGGCAGAGCTTTGAGTCTGATACGGACGGCGGCACAGGTCTACGCCGACAAATTGGTTGGTGATACGAGGTTCAGCAAGATTCTCGCCGACGGCGAACGTTTCAAGGAACTGACCTTCAACGCAACCGAGTTCCGCACCGGCGTCGCTTTCCGCTTCCTCGCCAGTCGTAGCTCGGACGCGCGTTTCGGCAACGGCAATCTGTGGGTGCATCAGAACGTCATCCCGCACATCCGCGTCGCAGACGTTATCGCCGCCTCTTCCTGCTTCCCCGGCGCGTTTGAACCAATCATCTTTCCCGACGACTTCTGCTGGCGCTCTGCGAACGCTCTCACGCTGGACGAGGTGCGCCGTTTACTGCATGAAAACTTCAGTCAGGGCGTGCCGTTGATGGACGGCGGCATCTACGATAATCAGGGATTCAGTAGTTTGGAATTGGCCGGTGACCGCCTGACGACGGAGATTGGTCTCATCATCATCTCCGACACCAACCAGCGCAGCGAGCCGCTCTATGTGTCGCCCACACAGACGAGGAGAGGATGGTTGTCTTTGGGTTCGTGGCGGTTTGCGGGCATCGGCGTCGCCGTGCTGTCTCTGGCAACATGGATTGCCCTGATAATTCAGTTCTTCCGTCAAGTCGCTGCCGCACGCACCTCTCCTGTGAGGTTCATCACGGGAGACCCGCTAGGCTTCCTGCTCCTCTACCTGATACCTTTCATTCTCGCCCTCTCGGTCTTCCTCTTGCTCCTCAGACTTGGCTCGCTGATGCGCCGCAAACGTCACCTCTCAATCAGCGGACAGAGTTTCGACATCTGGGCTATCGCCAAGCGTCTGACGATTCCAGATTTGATTGACCTGCTCGAAACCCGTTTCGGCTCGTTGTTCGCAATGGCTTCATCGGTCTTCCTGAAACGCGTGCGCGCTCTTCTCTTGAACTCTGCGGCGCGCGACGAGGATTACAGGAACAAGCTGATGTTCAACGTGCTCTACGAGATGAATCTGCCGCATCCCTCTCTCTACAAAAAAGCCCCTTGGCTGCGCCCGCTCAAGTTTCTGACAGACTCGGCCACAGCCGCCGAGCGTGTGGACACGAACCTGTGGAGCACAGATGTCAAACAACTCGACAACCTCATCACGTGCGGGCGTGCGACGACCTGCTTTAATCTGCTGTGGTTCCTGATTGATAAACGCAGCATCCAACTCGACGACCCCAACTCGGCGGAGAGCGAACTGTTCAAGAGGGCAAAAGCTATCTGGGACGGCTTTAATAAATCCTGAGAGAAGCGCAGCGCCCGACTTCGCCTCATGCCACGTTCGCTGAAGAACGTGTCCTCGATGTCAGCCGTCCTTTCCTCTTTATGGCCTTTATTCTGTTTGAGAGGCGGGCTAATCAGGCGGGAGTCTTACTGGGCTGTCTGTAGCGCGTCGCGCACGCGTGCGGCAATCTCGAAAGAGCGCAGGCGCGCGGCGTGGTCATAGACCTGCGCGGTCAACATTACTTCGTCCGGCTGTGTCTGTTGAATGAAGGATTCCAACCAGCGACGCACGCTTTCCGGCGAGCCGACCGCAGAGTAGCGAAGGACATGCCCGATACCGGCCATCTCGACCTCCGACCAACGCGCTTCCTCCGGGTTGACGGGCGGCGGCAGGAGGCCGGGTAGCCCGCGCCGCAGGTTGATGAACGCCTGCTCAAGAGAGGTGAACAGACGACGCGCTTCCTCGTCCGTGTCCGCCGCAAACAGGTTGACGCAGGGCATCGCGTATGGCTCTGCGAGCGCCTCGGAGGGCTTGAACTCTCGACGGTAAATGTCGAGCGCCTCCATCAAGTAGTCGGGCGCGAAGTGGGAGGCGAAAGCGAATGGCAGGCCGAGCATGGCTGCGAGTCGTGCGCTGTAGAAACTCGACCCCAACAGCCAGACGGGAACGCGCAGCCCCTCACCCGGCACGGCGCGCACCCTCTGACCCGGACGCGCAGGTGCAAAGTAAGAGAGCAACTCGGCCACGTCGCGCGGGAAGTCGTCTTCCGCGCCCGACAGGTGGCGGCGCAAGGCACGCATCGTCAGTTGGTCTGTTCCCGGCGCTCGTCCGATGCCTAAGTCGATGCGGCCGGGATAGAGCGACTCAAGCGTGCCGAACTGCTCTGCTATCAGGAGGGGCGCGTGGTTCGGCAGCATCACGCCGCCCGAACCGACGCGGATGCTCTCTGTCCCGGCCGCGACATATCCAATCAGCACGGAGGTCGCCGCGCTGGCGATGCCGGACATGTTGTGATGTTCGGCCAACCAGAAGCGCCGATAGCCCCAACTCTCCGCATGACGCGCGAGGTCGAGCGTCTCACGAAAAGACTCGGTAATCGTGCCGCCGGACTTGACGGGCGCGAGGTCTAGAATCGAGAAAGGTATGCCGCTTGTACTTGCCATAATTCCTCACTCAACGACGCTTCACGGAAGCGGCGACGCCCCGCGAGTCGCCCGCCTTAATGCGCCGTTGAGATAACTTTCGCCCACTAGGCATGAAAAGGCCGCGCGTCGAGCGCCGGAGCCTCTGTCGCCTCCCCTTCAATCTCTCTGACTTCCTCTTCGGTGAGACGGAAGTCGCCCGCGCCGATGATGCCTTCGACCTGCCTTGGGCTGCGTGCGCCGACGATTGCGCCCGTCACGGCCGCGTGCCGCAGCGTCCACGCGATGGCCGTCTCGCCCGGCGTGCGGCCGTGTCGCGCCCCGACCCGTCGCAGACGCTCGACTAAGTCGAGATTCCTCGACAACTTCGGTTCGTTGAACTCTTCATTGTGCCTGCGCCAGTCATCTTCGGGGAGTTCGGCCGCGCGCTCGCGCGTCATTGCGCCCGTCAACAGACCCGACGCCATCGGCGAATAGACGATGACTCCGATTCCCTCCTGCTGGCAGTAAGGCAATATCTCCTGTTCAACCTGACGCTTGATGAGCGAGTAAGGTGGTTGTAGAGAGGTGACGGGAGCAATGCTCTGCGCGCGTCGCAACTGCTCGACATTGAAGTTCGAGACGCCAATCCAGCGCACCTTGCTCTCCTCCTGAAGCCGTCGCATCATGCCCCAACCGTCATCTATGTCTGCGTCGTTGTCGGTCGGCCAGTGGATTTGATAGAGGTCGATGGCCTCCACGCGGAGACGCCGCAAACTCGCCTCACACTCATAGCGAATGGAGTCGGGCGACAGCACCTTTGCGATGTTACCTTGCTCGTCCCAACGCATGCCGCATTTCGTAAAGATGTAGGGGCGCGTCTCAGACCATCCGTCCAGCGCGCGCGCCACAATCTCCTCCGAGTGGCCGAGACCGTAGACGGCGGCCGTGTCAATCCAGTTGATGCCCAGTTCGAGCGCGCGCCGGATGGCCTCGATAGAAGCTTCGTCGCCTTGTGCGCCCCACCCGAACGCATAGCCGCTGCCACCGATAGCCCATGCGCCGAAGCCGACCGGCGTAATCTGTAAATCTGAGTTGCCGAGTTTTCGCGTCTCCATCGTTTCCCCTTTCTGATACCCTACTGGCCTTACTTCAGAACAGGTCAAGGGCGTCCGTTGAGCCGCAAGGGAGCTTCTGCGTTCAGGCGACAAGGGTCGCCGCCGACTCCTCCCGCAGACCTGCGCCGCGCCTCTTTCGCAGACTGGCTCAGAGTCCGCTCGTCCACACGCGCCAGCCCGCATTCCATCTCCGCGAGCCGCCGACGCAACGCCTCGACCTCCGCGCGCAGCAAACTGACCTCTGCTTCGTTCGATGCCGTCCCGCGCGTCACGCCTGCGACCCTCGTTTGCTGTTCGAGCGCGCGGACGCTCGACTCGATTGAGTAGAAGCGATTTTCGAGTTGGCTGAGCCTGCTTTCGATGCGCATCACGTCCTGCGGTACGTTGGCCGCCTCGTCGGTTCGCAAACCCGCTTTCCCGTTGTAAGCAGCCACCGTCACGACGAGCACAAGGACGGCCAACCACGAACGCGTGCGATACGTTCCGGAATTCATAAACGATACCTCTCAGACGTGTTAGAAGTTAGAATCAGATTAACACGACTGCCCATCATTCGACGCCCCCGCCATCACGTCCGATAACATCCGCAATCATCGTACGCAGCCAAATCAAAACTGAGCACTGAATCAGAGCACCGAATCAGAATTTTGAATCAAAGGCCAAATCAGAACCGGCGACGTTATCGGACGCTTGGGGGATGAATGGATTGAGGGGGGCGAAGACTGCGCTCTTGAATGGGGGCGGCTGAATGAGCAGTTAAGTGTACTGTCGGGGCATCATTCCATTATCCTGTCGAGACCTCTGATGAGGCCGATGTGGTCTCTCACTTTGCGAATGGCTAACAGAGTTCCCTGAATGTAGGGCTGTGCGCCGCTCCCGGCGTCGTGACGGATGGACAGACGTTCGTCCTTTGCGCCGAAGAGTGCCTCGACGCCAATCACGTAGCCGGGAAGACGTATCGAATGAATCTGCACCCCGTTCAAATTTGCCCCGCGACTCTCGCGCGCTCCGATTGTTTCCTCGACGGAGTGTGTCACCTCCGGTTTGCTGATTTCCGAGAGGCGGAAAGCCAGCTCGCGCGTCGTGCCGCTCGGCGCGTCCTGCTTCGCGTCCGAGGCGTAATCTATAATCTCCCAATGAGAGAGATACTTCGCTGCCTCGCAAGCGAAACGCTGTAGTAAGACGGCGGTAATGGCGAAATTACCGGCAGCTATCACCCCGACTTGATGCTTCACGGCCGCTCTCTCGATTTCAGCGAAATCTTCGTCCGTCAAACCCGACGAACCGATGACGACATGTACGCCCTTCCGAATCGCCGTCATCACATTGGCTTTCACCACGTCCGCTTTCGTGTAATCGACCAGCACGTCGGTCGGCGTCTGGAGCGCTTCTGCGACCGAGCCGCTGACCTTCAAGTCGAGGTTTGAATCCCCGAAAGCATCCTTCAGGCTGCGCCCCTGATGCGTGCGCGAGACTGCGCCGACGAGGCTCATGTCGGCGGCTTCGGTGACGGCCAGACAGAGAGGCTTTCCGACCCATCCGGTCGCTCCGGCGATACATACATTCAGTTTCATGACGTGAAACTCCATCAAGCCTGAGACTCGCTCGCGTGCGCTTCTTGCTACTTCGTCCCGCAAATTTTTCGCAACACTTCCATCTGTCTCCGAGCGGAATAATGATAGAGTATTTGCAGCAGCACGGTGGCACGGAGAGAACGTAAGAGGCCACGCGTCGCGTTCATCCACCAATTTCAAGTATGCGCGTGAAGGCGGCCGCATACTGTCACCTGTAGGACTTCTCGCAACCTTACGGCGGAGCGTCCGAACTACTCACAATGAATATCACACGATGAATGCCAAAATCCTCATAGTCGAAGACGACGAACGTCTGCGGGACGTTTTTTTGGAGGCGACTGCGATGGAAATGTACCTGACGCAGGGCGTCTCCACCGCCGAAGAAGCCATTGAAAGGCTACGGCAAGAGCACTTCGACATCGTGATTACAGACGTGACGCTGCCCGGCATGTCCGGCCTCGACCTCCTGCCCTACCTGCCCCGCCTACGCCCCGGCATCCTAGCTATCGTCATCACCGCTTACGGCACAATCAACATCGCCGTCGAGGCCATGAAACGCGGCGCGACAGACTTTCTCACCAAGCCTTTTGAGTTGGATACGTTGCTGGGCACGATTCGTGTCGCGGCCGAACGCGTGATGAAAACCCGCGCCGAGGCTGTGGCCGCCGCCGGTTCGCCCAGCGCGCCGGGAACGCTCATCGCCGTCTCGCCTGCCATGCTGCAACTGCTACAGCAAGTGCGCGCCGTCGCGCCCTTCCCGATGACAGTCCTTATCACAGGCGAGACCGGCACCGGCAAAGAGATGATTGCCCGCGCCATTCATCAACTGAGTCCCCGCCGCGAGAAGCCTTTCGTCGCGCTCAACTGCGCGGCCGTGCCCGAACAGTTACTCGAAGACGAACTTTTCGGACACGTCAAGGGCGCTTTCACAGGCGCGCACAGCGGGCGCGAGGGGCGTTTCGAGCAGGCCGCCAACGGGACGCTCTTCCTCGACGAGATTGGCGACATGAGCATGGCGCTTCAGACCAAGCTGTTGCGCGTCTTGCAGGAACGCGAGTTTGAAAGGCTCGGCTCGTCGCAGACCATCAAAGTGGATGTGCGCGTCGTGGCCGCGACGAGCGCCACTCTGGAAACTCGCATCGAAGAGGGCACGTTTCGCGCAGACCTCTACTATCGCCTCAACGTCGTACACCTGCGCCTGCCGCCCTTGCGCGAGCGGCGCGAAGACATCCGCCCGCTTGCCGAGCATCTGCTCACCAAGTTCTGCACGGCGACAGGGCTGCCGCGCAAAAGCGTCTCCGCAGATGCATGGACGGTTCTGCTCAAGTATCGTTGGCCGGGTAATGTCAGACAACTACAAAACGCGATGGAGCGAGCCGCAGCGATGTCGGGCGTCTTGACCGAAATCGGCTTACAGGACTTGCCTGAGGAGGTGCGCGAAGCAGCTTCGGAGGAGAGCGCGCGGGCATCTCCCGCCGTCGCCAGCGGTGCGCCGCAGCAGCCCTCCCCCGCAGACATCCAAGACGAGGCCGTCAACTTCGACGCCGTCATGACGAAGGTCGAGCGCGACCTGTTGTTGCAGGCGCTCGACAAGACGGGCGGCAACAAGTTGCGCGCCGCCAAACTACTCAACATGAAACGCACGACCTTAGTCGAGAAGCTAAAACGCTTGCAGATTGATTTTGAGAAGGAAGAGAGCGATACCCAGCAGGAATAGGACGCCCGCGCACGCGTGCCAAAGATTTGACACTCTTCGAGCATTAAGTGTCGGTTTTCCGATAGTCGAAGCCTTCCGTTTCGCCCTCGGAGCACTCGTCAGAAATTATTTTCAAAAGCCTTCGGGCGTGCTAAACGTTGATTAATACGCCGTTTAACTCTCAGAAAATACCTGTCTTAAACTGAAAGCGTCGCCCGTAAAATTCTTGTGCACAGGATTCGCATAGAGTTGTGCGGCGCCCTCACGCCGCTTTGCAGCCCCACCACGACCGGAGAGACAGAATCAAATGATAAGACACAGACACTCCCCTCGGACGAGCACACTTGCGTGCCTCGTCGTCTTCTTGGCCTGTTGTGCGGTTCTTACCCTTCCGCAAGTGGCTCACACCACAGAGCCGGCTTCGACAAAGGCGTCGAAAATTGCCCGCGACCTGTTGACGGAAACCAGTGCTGAGCGTGCGCCGAACCAAGGCGTGCGACTCATCATACAGTCGCAGAGCGCGACGAGCGCGCGCCTCGAAGACTTCGTCACACGACAGAAGGGGCGCGTCCTGCGCCGCTTCAAACGCTTTCGTGCGACGACCGTCGAGTTGCCTAAAGAGGCCGTGCGCGCACTGGCAGACTTGCCGGAGGTGGCATACATCTCGCCGGACAGACCCGTCCGCTCCTACGGCCACGTCTCGCTGACGACCGGAGCAGACGCCGTCGGCTCACAGGTCAACTCCTCGAACGTCAGCTACACGCTCGACGGCACAGGCATCGGCATCGCCGTCCTCGATTCTTCAATCTCTGCCACGCACGACTCTTTCAGCGACGCTAACGGTAACAGCCGCATCGTCGCTAACGTCGATTTCACGGGCGAAGGCATCCCCGTCGATGACCCCTTCGGTCACGGCACGCACGTCGCCGGTCTCGCCGCAGGCAACGCCTCCATCTCGAACGGCGCATACACGGGCATTGCTCCCAACGCGCACCTCATCAACCTGCGCGTCCTCGACTCGCAAGGCTTGGGTACAACGACCGGTTTCCTGAGCGCCATCGAGTGGATTATGGACAATCGCCAGCAGTACAACATCCGCGTCGTCAACCTGAGTTTGGGGACGTTGGCTGTTGACTCTTACCGCAACGACCCGCTGTGCCTCGCCGTCAGAGATGCGGTCGATGCCGGTCTCGTCGTCGTCACAGCCGCCGGTAATGATGGCAAGAACAGCAGCGGGCAGAAAGTTTACGGTCGCATCCATTCGCCCGGCACCGAACCCTCGGCCATCACCGTCGGCGCCACCAACACCTACGGGACGGACTCGCGCTCGGACGACGTGGTCACCACCTACAGTTCGCGCGGGCCGACGCGCAGCTATTGGACGGATTCCGGTGGCGGCATCCATCACGACAACTTGATTAAACCCGACCTCGTCGCGCCGGGTAACAGGCTGGCCTCGGCCAAGTCGAAGAACAACTCTATCAGCGCGGCGCATCCTGAGTTGGACGCCTATTCGGACGGCGACGACGACCACGCGATGATGTACCTCAACGGCACGTCGATGGCGACGCCGCTCGTCTCCGGCGCGGCGGCGCTCATCCTGCAAGCCAATCCGAATCTGACGCCGAACATGGTCAAGACCATTTTGATGTACACGGCGCAACCGCTCTCAGGCTTCAACACTTTGGAGCAAGGCACAGGGCAACTCAACATCGAGGGAGCCATCAGCATCGCCACGAAGGTGCGCGGCGACTTCTCTTCTTCGCTGGCGCTCGGCGCGTCTCTGCTGAACGGCAACGCGCCCACACCGACGACCACTATCGCCGGACATCAATTCCCCTGGGCGGGCGGCGTCCTCGTCGGTCACACCTACGTCAACGGCGTCGAGTTGATTACGCACTACCAGAGAATCTATGACCTCGGAGTGCTGCTCAGCGACGGCATCCTCGCCAGTGACGGTATCCTTGCGAGCGACCAGACGATGCTGACTAACGGCATCCTCGCTTCCGACAGCCTGCAACTGAGCGACGGCCAATCACTCGGCAGCGGCACGTTCATCCTCGGCACAGGCATCCTTGCGAGCGACGGTATCCTCGCCAGCGACGGCATTCTCGCCAGCGACGGTATCCTCGCCAGCGACAATCTTCCCGACGAACCCAACCCGTCAATCCCTCTCACCAGTGGGGACTAAACAATGTCGACTGAAAGCTTCCCCCTGATGAACTTCTACAGCGTGGCTAAGGCGCGCATGGCCTACAGCGGCGCGACGGCGAGATTCATGGTACTGGCCGCCATCGCGGGATGCGCGGCGGGCGTCTTCTCGCTGTGGCGTTTGCAATGGTCGCAGATGGATTGGCGTTTCGGTGTGCTGGCGCTGATTGCCATCGGCATCGGTGCGCGCGTCAGCGTGCGGATTCCGCGCGTCAAAGGTGAGGTGACGGTTTCAGACACCTTCATCTTCCTGACGATGATGCTCTACGACGGAGAAGCAGCCATTCTCTTAGCCATCGTCGAGGCGCTCTGCTCCTCGTTCCGCTTCAGCAAGACGTGGCTGACCATCTTCTTCAACGCGGGCATCATGGGCTGTTCGACCTTCCTCACGGTCTGGGTCGGTCGCGCTTTCTTCGGCCACATCCCGGCCGTCGTCGCACAGGAGTTTTCGGCCGCCAGCATCATCCTCCTCTGCGTCGTCGCGCTCACGCAGTACGCCTCAAACTCCGCGCTGGCGGCGGTGCGCGAGGCGCTCAGGGATAAGAAATCTGTGTGGCTCACGTGGAAAGAATCCTACCTCTGGATTTTCATCTCTACCGTCTCGTGCGCCTCGGCCGCGCTCGTCATTGCGAAGGTGGTGAGCCTGACGGGCTTCTATGCCGTCATCCTCATCCTGCCGATTATCGTCATCGTCTACTTCACCTATCAGACCTATCTGAAGAACGTGGAGGCGGCCGAGGCGCAGGCGCGGCAGGCACAAGCACACGTCGAAGAGCTTTCGCGTTACATCTCCGAGCAGGAACGTATCCGCGTGCAGTTCTCGCAGCTTGAGAAGCTCTCGGCACTGGGCGTACTCGCTTCGGGCGTCGCGCACGATTTTAACAACTGCCTCGCCGCCATCCTCGGTCGCTCGGAACTGATGCGCCGGTACACGACCGACCCGAAGCTGCTGCGCGGCCTCGAAATCATCATCAAGTCGGCGAAGGACGGGGCGAAGACAGTCAAGCGCATACAGGACTTCGCGCGGCAGCGACAAGACCGCAACTTCGAGATGGTCTCGGTTGACCACATCCTGCTCGACGTGAGCGAAATCACGCGGCCGCGCTGGAAGGACGACGCCGAAGCCAACGGCGTCCACATCAAACTCAACGTCTCTCCGCCTTCTGGCTCCTTCGTCCTCGGCGACGCCTCCGAGTTGCGCGACGTGCTTATCAACATGGTCTTCAACGCAGTTGACGCCATGCCCGACGGCGGCACACTGACGCTCGCGACCGAGGAGCGCGATGAAAAGGTTCTCATCACCGTCAGCGACACGGGCACAGGCATGACGCCCGACGTGAGTGCGCGCGTCTTCGACCCCTTCTTTACGACGAAGGGTATGGAAGGCATGGGGCTTGGTCTCTCGGTCAGCTACGGAATCGTCCGCCGTCACGGCGGCACAATCAAAGTTGAATCGGAAGTAGGAAAGGGTTCGACTTTCCTTTTAGCTCTGCCGCAGGTGAATCAGGCCGCGTGGCTGGAAGGAGACGCGGGAACGGCTCCGTTCGCGGGTCTCAATCAGAGGTGCAGGATGACGAAAATTCTCGTGGTGGACGACGAAGAGCCTGTCCGGGAGTTGCTGTGCGACATTCTGGAAGATGAAGGAGTGGAGGTGACGGCCGCCGCCAACGGCGCAGACGCGCTCGCGCGCTTCGAGCCGGGCAAGTTCGATGCCGTTCTGACAGATATCGGGATGCCCGGAATGAACGGGTGGGAACTGCTGCGACTCATCAACGAACGAGACCAGCAAGTGCCATTGGCGGTGATTACGGGTTGGGGCGAACTCGTCAGCGCGCGCGAGGAAAAGGCCGCGCGTGTCGATTGGGTGCTGACCAAGCCGTTCTCGATGGAACAGATTTGTCACGTCGCGCAGGAAGTCGCACGACGCCGGAAACAGCAGCCCGCTCGGAGCGACAGCCTCACACTTGTGTCGCCTTGAGCATGGGCGCGCGCACGCGCTCGATTTCTTCGACTTGAATCTCGTCGAATGGGCCGATATTCATGAACCTATTCCCTCACAATTTGAGTAGGAGTTCGAGCGCGCGCGCCCCTCTACCTATCGCGTGTTTCATCATGATTCTCGCGCTTAACCTACAGGCCAGCGGCTTCGAGTCGGGCAGCGCGTCGCCGCTGCGCGAGAAAGACGTGCAGCGCGCCGAGCAGGTCATCACGAAACTTCGCCTGCTCGACTATGCCGCGCGGTCTAACGCGCAAGCTTTTCTCAAGACGGCCGACAAGCTCTATCCGGCCCTGTTCGTGACGGTCGCAGAGATGCGTCCGAG
The DNA here is from genome assembly GCA_035942915.1 of Pyrinomonadaceae bacterium. Classification (GTDB taxonomy): domain Bacteria; phylum Acidobacteriota; class Blastocatellia; order Pyrinomonadales; family Pyrinomonadaceae; genus DASZCR01. The sequence goes on from DASZCR010000104.1 coordinate 23,729, forward strand.
CGATTTGAAAACAGACCTCGACACGGCCGCCTTTCTCTACGAAGAGGCGAGCCGCATCTGGCGCACGACCGGAACACGCACGGCCGATTGCTCGCAGGAGCGACGCGACATCTACCGTCCACTCTGTCTCGAACTCGAAGGCGGCACGGTCGGCCGTCTCCTCGTCTCGAAGGCACGCCTGCATACGAGTTGGGCTGAAGCGGTCGTCAGCCAACACAAGGGAGCGACGGGAGCCGATGTCACACGCAGACTCGCGGACATGAACGCGGCGCGTGCCAACGATTCCGCTATCGCCGCCCAAGCCGTGCGGACGCTCAGGACGCTCGAACAGTACGTTAACACTTTTAAGACTTATGCCGACTATCAGGAGCAGCGCACACTTGCCAAAGTGAACCTGAGCGAACTGGATGGTGAGTTTGCCGACGCGCTGGCGAGAGCCGGTGTCTTAATCGCTTCGATGCCTCGCAGCCCCGCCCTCTACCACCTGCGCAACGCTTATCAGTCCTACCTCGATGGGCTGTTCTGGAGCCGCAAAATCCGTCAATCGACGACGCGCGTCGTCTCAGTCAACGGGTTCGACAGTAATCCGCTGGCAGACCTCAGATTGAGCGCCGAACAGGTCGGCTACACGACCGTCGGCAGTTGGAAAAAGGGGAAGGAATACACGCGCCGTGCCGAGCACGCTCTCGCCGCGAAAGATTAAAAGGGTTCTCCGGTAAAGCTATGGAGCATCAGCTTGCCCGACTCGATGTCGAATGGATAGGCGTCTCCAAACGCCGACTCTATACGCTCATCTTTCTCCTCGTCCTGACGCTGCTCGGCGGCGCAGGACTCTCCTTTTATCTGTCCGGGCAGACGGCCGCGCCCGCGCGCGACGAAACAAAGACTGCGAGCGGCGCACGCTTCGACACGCTCGAAGGCGAAGTCCGCGTCACGCGCGCCGCGACGCGCAGAACCTTAGTCGCAGATGCCGCGACGCAACTGTATCCGGGCGACGTGGTACAGACACAGCCGGGCGCGCGCGCAGGCATCACGCTTGTTGACGGCTCGACCCTCGTCGTTCGTCCGAACAGCGTCATCACCATTGCGGAGAACGACCGCGCGGAAGGCGGAGGCACAACGCGCGTGCGCGTCGCCGTCGAGAGCGGTCAGGTGAAGGTCAGCACAGGCGTTCAGACGCCGCAGACGAGCAACGTCGTCGAAACTCCACTGACCAGCAACAAGCTGTCCGCACAGACGGCGGCCAGCTTCGACGTGCTTGAGGACAAGACGGAGGAGGTGCGCGTGATGTCCGGCTCGGTCGAGTCGAGCGCAAGCGGCGGCAGCGGCGACCGTCTGACGATAGGCGCGGGCGAGTACCTCGCACGTCACGGGTCAGGCAACGTCAAGCGACGCGAGCAACTGCTCGATGCACCCGTGCCTTACACGCCGCACGACCGCGAGAGAATCGAGACGCAGGGAGAAGAGACGGCGAGCGTGGCGCTGCAATGGGCGCATCCTCTGGCGGCCGCGTCTGTTTCCTATCGCGTCGAGATTGCGGCTTCGCCCTTCTTCGTCAAGCCGAGTATTCTCTTTGAGAGAGGGCGGCTCATCGCGCCGCGTCTGCTGGTCACGAAATTAGCTCACGGAAACTACTTCTGGCGCGTGCAGGCCGTCTCGGCGACGGGACAGGCGAGCGAATGGTGCCGCCCGCAGAAGTTCACATTGGTTGGGAAGGCGGAAGAGTAAAGGGGAAAATTTGTGAAGCTGACGATTCTCTATTTTGACGACGAGCCGACTATCCTCGAAAACTTCTGGGAGATGTTCGACGGCCAGCATGAAGTGCTGACGACGACTTCGCTGGCCGAGGCGCGGCGCATCGTCCGCGAACGCGCTCCGGACATCATTATCAGCGACCAGCGGATGCCAGAGATTGAAGGCACGGAGTTTTTGCGCGAAGTCGCCTTGCTTCAGCCGAACTGTCTCCGCATCCTCGTCACAGGCCATGCGCAGATGAGCGACGTGCTGATTGAAATCAGCACCGGCATCATCAACTTCTTCATCCCCAAACCCTGGACGGAGGAGTACATGAGCATGGTGCTCGAACGTGCCGGGATGCTTCTCATGTCACCGGCGCGCATGAACCGTCCCGAGAGCGAGCGACGCATCGCCCCGCGCCACAAGGCGCGACTTGAAAGCAGCGTCCTGATGATTGCCGCGAAAGAGACCGCCGCCGGTCACAAAGAACAGATGTTGACGCTGACCGGCTATACGCATGACATCAGCGAGTCGGGCGTCGGTCTGATTGTCGCGGCCGAAGACATGGAGGCGTTGGACAGTTTAGGCGCGACCTATACGCTGCGCCTCGTCCTGACCTTGCCCAAAGGCCCCGTCGAGTTGCTCATCACTCCCGTCCGATATCAACAACTCGAAGAGGGCAGAGAGTATCTCATCGGCGCGCAGATTACAGACATGAGCGGGCGCGACCGCGTGCGATACATGGAGTACATCAGCGAACAATCTTCCGACAACATCTTGCCATCCTCTCTCTGCGCCAAGCCCCTTCCGCATGCCTATGCGTTCTTAGACTAAAGCAAGCCTTTCAAAGACTCATTTCGGATTCGGCGGGGCCGCCGCCGCCTGGTCTATCAGGCGCACCAGCCGGCTCGGCTCCGTCAGCCCAAAGGCGCGAATCCACACGCCTTTCTCCGCGCTGCCGATGAAAACGATGGGCGTGTGTTCTCCCTTGCCGGTTGCACCCCCTGTGAAAGCCTTGATGATTCTGTCGATGTCGTTCTTGCGCCCGGTGATAAATGTCCAGCCTGACCGTGCGCCAAACATTTTCCCCCACGCTTTGAGCCGCTCCGGTGTGTCATTCTCAGGGTCTAAGCTGACCGAGATGAGGCTCACGTCTTTTCCTAATCGGTCGCCGAGTAAGCCCTGTAGCCGGGCGAGGTTTTCCCCCAGCATCGGGCAACTCTCTTCGCAGGTGGCGAACATGAAACTGACGAAAGCCAGCTTGCCTGCCACCAAGTCCGTATAGAACTTGATGGGTTTTCCATCCTGATTTAAAACCTCCACGTCAGGAACATTTATCTTCGAGTCCGGCTTATTCTTGTCCGGCGCGGTGGTCGTGCGCTGTCGCGGCGGCGGCTGTAGAGCCTTTCCGCCCGCGTATGAATGAGGCGTGGAGCATGAAAGCATGATGCCGACCGAGATGAGCATCGTCATGCCTTTCATGAGACGGTTCGGGAAAAATCCTTTCAAGCCCTCAACCTTCAACATACCTTTCACCTCCTATCTGCTAACCATTGACGCAGACATTCTGAAACGCATCCTTCTCCGCGTCGAAGCCGGACGGCCGGAGCGCGGCGATTGCTCTAGAGACTGAAGACGCTGCCGCCTAATCGAAGCCACTCCGACCACGTGCTGCTGCCGGGCGAAGTCTGACGTTTGTAGTACAGCGCGTTGTCCGTCCCTCTGACAATGACTGCTACACGGCCGTCCGAGTTTCGTTCTGCCACAGGGCCGGACGTGAGGACGCCCTCCAGTCCAGACCAACCCGTCCACGTACTGCTGCCCGCAGAGGTTTGCAGGTTATGGTGCAGCGCATTGTCCGTCCCACGCGCGAAGACTTCCAAGCGTCCGTCGGCATTGCTCTTGACGAAGGGCGCAGACGTGATGACACCGCCCAAGCCGACCCATCCAGTCCAAGTGCTACTGCCCGGTGATGTCTGCCGGTTGTGATGCAGCCCGTTGTCCGTCCCGCGCACGAAGAGTTCCAAACGCCCGTCGAGGTTTCGTTCTACGGCGGGGCCGGATGTGAGAATGCCGCCGAGACTGCTCCACGCCGTCCAGTTATTGCTGCCCGGCGTGGTCTGCGCGATGTGTTGCAGACTGTTATCCGCCCCCCTGACGAAGACCTCCAAGCGACCGTCCGAATTAGCTATGACGACGGGCGCAGAGGCGAGCGACCCGCCCAGACTGACCCATCCTGACCAAGTGCTGCTCCCCGGTGCCGTCTGCCAGTTGTGATACAGGTGATTGTCTATCCCGCGCACGAAGGCTTCTAAACGGCCGTCTGCATTGATGACGACGGCAGGGTCAGATGAGAGGATGCCGCCGAGGCTTGACCAACCCGACCACGCGTCGCCGTTGGCCGCGTTCTGCCGCCTGTGATAGAGGCTGTTGTCCGTCCCGCGCGCGAAGGCTTCGAGGCGGCCGTCGCGGTTTGCGATGACGACGGGATTAGAGGTCAGGACACCGCCCAGATTGAACGGGAGCGACCACGTATTGCTTCCCGCAGAGGTCTGCCGTTGGTGATAGAGTGCATTGTCTGCCCCGCGATAAAAGACATCCAATCGTCCGTCCGCATTACGAGCGACGCGCACACCTGATTCGGGTTCGATTGATTGAACCTTGATGATGCGCGCCACAGACGGCACGCCGTTACCATTCAGGATGAACAGCATGTAGTGGCCGGGCGGGCACACGTTCCCGTTGGCAGGAGCATCGACGAGGAGGCCGCCTGCCGACAGCCTGAATCTCAAGCGATTGATTCGCTGGTTCTGATTGAACGCGTGCGTCACGGACGACAGGCGCACCAACGTCACCTTCGCGATGCTCGCCGCGTTGGGCGTCGCGACGTAAAACGGCTGACCGTAGTTGACGGTCGAGGGCGCGAAGGTGGTTGTCGGCCGCGAACCTTTGAACAGGTACGGCGGCGAATAAATCTCCGCGTCGAAGTGATTATCATCTCCGCCGGTGGCCGCAGGCATCCCGCCTCCCGCCGACAGCACCCTCCCGTCCGGGAGCAGAACAGCAGTCGAATGATAGAGCCGCCTGACCTGCATGCTCGCCATCGTTGACCACGTTTCGGTGGCCGGGTCCCACATTTCTGCGGGGAGCACAGACCCGACGGCGTTGTTGAAGTCGCCCCCGCTGGTTCCTCCCGTCACCAACACCTTGCCGTCCGGCAGTAGTGTGGCGTTCAAATGTCGTCGGCTGAAGGCCATCGGCGCTACGTATCGCCACGCCGGTGAAGGTGCGTTGAGGTCAATGACCTCGGCCGTGTTGGTCGGAGGCTGGCTACCGCCTGCTATCAACACTTTGCCGTCGTCATACATGACGCACGACCCTGAGTCGCGGTAACCGAAATTACTGGTCGGCCCAGTACGCCATGCGCCGAGTCCCTTCGTATCGAGGGATTGTGTGAACTGGTCGGGGCCTGCGTTAAAGACCGTGCCATCCGGGGCGAACAGCATCCATGGATAGAGTGACAGCCGGAAGTTGGCATTATTGAGTGAACGCCAGCCCCCAGTCGTTTGCCAGACCTGCGGAATCGAGTTATTGACGATGTGACGTGTGCCATTAGGATTGAGCGTGCCGTCCCAGTAGTTACCCGAAACCACCAGCATCTCGCCGTTGCCGAGCGCCGTTGCCGTCGGATACCAACGCCCCGCATTCATATCGGCGAGACGCGCCCAACTATTCGTGTTGGCATCGAAGACGTTTGTGTGCGGTTCGCCAACCCCGTTATCGAAGTGATGTCCCCCAAGGACGAACAGCCTGCCGTCCGGCAAAAGTGCGTGGCCGCTGCAAAACATGTGCGTGTTGGGGTTGAGAACAGATGTGAAACTCCCGTTAGACGGGTCCCACAAATAGGTCTGCGTACTGAGCTGCGCCCCATTGCTTTGCCAGGCCATCACCTTACCGTTAGGCAGTACGTGCGTATGGATGGCGACGATAGGCCACGTTGCAGGCGCAGACCACTGCCCGACTACCGACGAGTCTGTTTGTAAGACGGCCGCAGCAGTGGCGGCTCTGGTCGTTAAAGGGGCAACACTTAGTAGAGAGACGACGAGCAGCAGCAGGCAAGTAATCAAACAAACTTGGAAGGCGAGTTGAGCAGGAGCAGAGCGTGAGACTTGGGACATGGGGAAACCTCTCTCTGGGACTTTGCAACGCAAGGCCGCTTTGCGACAGACCTTGCGCGACGATGCGATAGACTACTGTGTTGTCAAACACCCACGTCATCCTTGTTGAATATATGAGAAGCAACACGCATACCAATCACCTTGCCGCTCTCATACATGCTCTTTTGGAGAAAGAGTGGAATTTAAGTCTTCGCTGGAATTGCAAGGCGTCCACAGGGAAAGACAGATTCGCGTTGCGGGCGGTTACTTTTGTTGACGCAACCTATCTACTTAACTTTGAAGGAGAGAAGTTCACCAAAGAGACTATCCCACTCGCTATGTCGTCATTTTACTTCCCTTCCCCATCCATTTTGGGGCTATAGGAGCTTTTTTGTTGTAATTTCTCATTCAATTATGATATATCCCCCGCCATGACCGGAACAGCAACAATTGCCGACTCCGTTCTCGCGCAATACGGTCTAGCCGAAGACCCCTTCTCTCTCTCACCCGACCCAAGATTTCTCTATCTGACGAACCAGCACAAGGCAGCCCTCGCCAAACTGCGCTACGTGATGGAGCGGCGGCAGGGCTTTGCGGTTCTCTACGGCGATATCGGTCACGGAAAGAGCACACTTATCCGACGTCTCTTTGGTATCTACAGAGGACAAACGACTTACGAGAGTGTGCTGATTACCAATCCGGATTACCCGACGGCTCTACAACTCCTCAAGCGCCTCACAGACGAATTCGGCCTCGCCCGCCGCCCCTCAAAACTCGACCAGATGCAGGAACTCGAAGGCCACTTGGTCGAGCGATTCAGCGAGGATAAAAACGTTATTGTCCTCATTGACGAGGCACAGATGATGCGCGGCGAGCAATTCGAGCTTATCCGGCAGATTACCAACTTTGAATCCGACGATAACAAGCTCGTGCAGATAGTCTTGGCCGGACAGAACAACCTGCGTAACAAGCTCAAACTCAAGCGTGCGCTCCTCTCACGCGCGGCAGCAGTCGCCACACTCGACCCACTCACCCCCGAAGAGACCGCAGATATGATCTCTTTCCGTCTGACGGTCGCCGGTCGGCATGAGCCGCTCTTCACGCCTGATGCACACGAGTTCATCTACGAAAGGTCGAAGGGTGTGCCGCGCGAAGTGATTAAGGTCTGTATGAATGCATTAGCCATCGGCGGCTTGATGGAAGAGGACTTGATAACGGCGGAGGTGGTACGTGAATCAATCGAATAAGAAAGGCTTCGCCGCTCTATACGACCTTCAAGAACGGAAAAAGCAGGCCAAAACAGAGTCACCACCACTCCCCACCACTCCCCACGACTCACCACCACTCCCCACCACTCCCCAGACATCGCTGCCGGTGGCCGAAGAGGTGCGTCCATCACCTGCGCCGGCGCGCGACTTCAATCGGCGCGCCAACAGCCTCGAACGAGACGCCATGCCACAGGGTCTCTTCCCAGGGTCCAGCAAGAAAATCTACGACGCGCTCTACCTGCGTTCGAGGGGGGCACATCCGCCACGTGCGCGAGTGCGTGCCTCACGACGCGATTTTCTGGACTGGACGGACATCAGAAATCTGAAGACAGTGGACGGACATCTCCGCTATTTGATGGGAGCCGGACTAATCATCAGGCATTGGGAGCTGGGTTCAACCGAAGGGTCAGAGTATGAGGTCAGGCTGCCGGAGGAGTTACCACGACTCACCACCACTCACCACCACTCCCCAGCAGACACCACTACTCAATTATCGGGTAGTGGGAATCCCCAATTTTCGGGGAGTGGTGGGTATAGTCAAACTATTGATTTAAAAGACACTTCTGACGACGACAAGACTTTTAAGACAAATACTGAGAGAAATGATGATGAGGCTCTCGCCGATTTTGTGTTTGCGCTGAAAAAGGCTGCCAAAGAGGTCACAGGTCGGGAATCGACAGGAGCGGAAAAGCAGCGTTGGGCAGAGCTCGCTGACGTGCTCATTACCGAACTCAAAATTGCCGCAGGCCGCACCACCGTCTCCAGTGCGCCATCATTTTTAGCTGAACATCTACGCCGCCGACTCTGGAAAAAAGAGAAGCGCCAAATCGAAGCCGATGGGGCGCACACGCCACCATCTCCTCTAGTCCAAAATCTCGACGCCACGCAATGTCCGGACTGCTACGGAACGGGTATGTGGTATCCAGAAGGCTACGACAAAGGCGTCGCGCGCTGCCGCCACGAAAAGCTCTCCCCGAAGGAAGCCCCTTAACAGACATTTGTAGGCTATCCTCGACAACAAGGCCGTTTCACGCTTCGCATGACTCTTGCTTTAGACTTCCGCACTATCTGCAACGGAGGAGAACGGGAGAGGCAAGCAACAGAGCGGGAAGGGAAGAGAAGTGCTTAAAGGTTTGGATGTTTCACGAGCGATTATTGCAGGTAGAATCAGCGAAAGATTATTCACGAAAGAGCTAGGTTTCACAAACTCAATGGTTGTGTGCCCTTTAGCTTATAACTGAAGGCTGTGTTACAAAATAGCCGCGCGGGGGCCGAAGATCATTATGTCCCGGCCACGTTCAGCGGCAGATACACTGGACAGTACAGCCGTTTAATGCGAGCGGATAACCGCCCCTTGATTGTTCTTAATGCCTGCTAGACGGGACGTGAGCGCTACAGCCTTACCGGCAGCAGTAGCTTCGCCGAAGCGTTCCTTAAAGGCGGCGCAGGCGCTTTCGTCGGCACCCTATGGTCGGTCGGAGACAGCCCGGCGCGCGGCTTCACGGAAACGCTTTATCAAGAGCTTCGCGGCCGCCCGATGCGCTACCCGCCGAACCTTGCCGACGCGGTCATCGTTGCGCGCGAACAGGCGCGTTGCGCGGGTGATGCGACTTGGCTCATCTACGCTGTTTACGGTCACCCGCATATGAAACTCACTGGTTAATGCCGCGCTTGGGAGGGTTGTAGCAGGGCCCCTATTGGGCCTCTCTTATTCCTAAGAGGGCCTTCATAAAAGTAAGCACGCCCCGAATAATTTCACGGAATCGGTCATCGTCTGTCGCAGTGTCAGAGCCATGGACTCCTTGCGGGTGGTTGGCAATGATGAGCGCAGCA
>DASZCR010000105.1:0-12929 GCA_035942915.1 Pyrinomonadaceae bacterium
GTCCTCCCGGCTGTGCTGGTGCGGGTCAGCAAACCCGCTCTGTCAGTTGCCCTTATCTCGGTGCGCTGGCGCGAATCGTGACCTCGGAGCCTCTCAGCAGGTTGAGGTCGTTCTGTCCCTGCACGTAGACGGAGCCTGCGCCCGCGCCGCCGCCGAGGACTGCGCCGATAGCCGCGCCCTTACCGCCTCCGGCAATCGCGCCGATGATGGCGCCGACGGCCGTGCCGATAGCCGCGCGCTGGATGGTCTTCTCGGTCTGGTTGTCGTCTCTCACAGTGCCCTCGTTATCGACGGCGATGGTGTCGCCGTTAACCGTGCGGACGCTGTCGATGAAGCCAGCGAAGGCATAGGTCTGACCGTTGGGCATGCGAATCGAGTCGAAGTTGAGCGAGATTTCGGAACGACCCGTGACGCGTCCTGAGCGGTTGACGTTCGAGACCGTGCCTTCAATCACCGCGCCCGAATAACGCGCAGGCTCGCGCACCGTCATGCGGAAGCGGTCGCCGTTCTGCGTGTCTCTGGTCGTCAGGTCTGTGTCGAGCACGGCGACGAGTGTCTCGCCGTTGGTGACGACGTAGTCGCCGGTCGAGCCTACCGTATTGGTCGGGAAGCCCTGCGTACCGTTGTAGATGTCGAAGCGTGCGACATCCGAAGTGCGTTCGTAGTAGTTCTGCACGACGACCGGGTTCGCACCCAGACGCTCGTTGAAGATTCTGCGCGTCACGCGCAGACCGCGCCCGCCATCGATAGGCTCGAAGGTGACGGTGAAGTCGTTGTCGCGGTAGCCGGTCGAACTGACGACGAGTTGGTCACCGCTGAAGGTGGCGCGCACGGTCGAGATGCGGCCGTTAGGCATCTGCTCGGTGCGCTCGCGCCCGTCGGCCTCAAAGGTCGTCTGCGGCGCGCGCGACGAAGCGATTTGGACGCTCATGCCGCGACGCTCGATAGCGAGTTCGGTCGGCGATTCGAGACGCGCCAGCACGCGGTCGTAGACGCGTTGACGGTCAACGGACGGCAGGTTGCGCGTCACGCGGTCGGCCACCGCGCGCGCGTCGTCGCTGCGCGAGGGGTCGAGGCGGAACGTGCCGGTCAGTCGTCCGTTGGTGTTGTAGTTGCCGAAGCCGCCGGTCGTCGACGGGAAGGTGTTCGTGTTATCCCAGTTCCACGCAACGCTGTAGGCACTCGCCAGCGCGTTCAGTTCCGTGCGGACATTCGTCCACGCGTTCGTCGCGCGCATGGGCAGGCGGTTGTTGCGCATGAAGGCGTCGATGCTCGCGCCCGCGCGGAGCACGTTCTCCACATCGGCAGCGACGGACTGACGATTGTTGAAGCGCGTGCGCAGTTGGTCAGTTGCGTTCTCGAAGTTCTGGACGAAAGCGTTGATGTCGTCCTCGGCGCGCGTGCCATCGTAGCGGCGGCTGCGGTCGAGCGAGTTGGCGATGACCGTGCGGAAGCGGTCGGCGGTCGTTTCGACGCGGCGAATGATGGTGTCAACCTCGCGGTCGGTCATCCTGTAGGGACGCCCGGCGACGGTTGTCGGCAGCGTGCTCTGATTCCAGTTCCAAGCGACGCTGTAGGCCGAGGCCAGCGCGTCGAGGTCTGAGCGCAGAACTGACCAAGAGTTTTGCGTGCGCGCGTTCAGGCGGTTGTTGCGCATGAAAGCGTCGATGTTTGCTCCGGCGCGCAGCACGTTCTCCACGTCAGCGGCCACCGAGGTGCGGGCGTCGAAGCGTGCGCGTAGTTGGTCGGTCGCATTCTCGAAGGCGCTCACGTAGGCATTGATGTTGTCTTCAGTGCCCGTGCGATTGTAGCGGCTGCGGTCGAGCGCCGCGTCGAGGTTACGTCGAAACTCGTCGGCGTCGGTTTCCACGCGGCGAATCAACTCTCCGACTTGTCGGTCGCTCATGCGATAGGCGCGACGTTGCGCCTGCGCGGTCATTCCGAGACTGACGAGCGCGATGACAAGTACGGAAGAGATGGCCTGTCTCATTCTGTTCATAAACTCTTCCCTCCAGCTTTAGATTTATCACTTCACTATTAGAGCAACGTGGCGGGTGGCCGCGCTGTCGAAAGGGTTGCCGCCCCAGCCTCGCCAACTCAGACAAAGGGAGTTTCCACTGCTGTTCGGGGAGAACAATGTCCTTCGTCGGGCACAGGCTCAACCTCTCTCTGACAAGCAAGCACTATGCCGACGGGTGCATCTCCTACTCTCAAGTGTTTGAACAGGCTCGAACGGGCCTGCGGGGAGAGGTAACTTGCCCGTGTGATTCAACAGAAGCGTTTCGGGTTGCCGCGCTCGGAAGGGTCGGGCGCATCAATAAGACCTGTTTTTTCAGCAAATAAGCTGTACGAAACCCGTCTCGTGCGTCCGAGTAGCATACAAGCCGCGTGTTAAAAGCCGTCGCCCTGCGCGTCTGCGCCGAAGGCCGTCGTGCTATCTTTGAGAGGCCAATTTCGCAGGAGGTGAGTTAATGGCAGAGACGCGCCAGCAGGCAACCATCTATTACGCGGGCGAAGACCTCTTCGTCGGCGTCAGTCCGAGCGGGCACGCGCAGGTGCTTGAAACCAACCACGAACGCGCCAGCGCCGCGACGCCGATGGAGTTGCTGCTCCTCGCACTCGGCAGTTGCACGGCGGTCGATGTGATTTCGATTCTCAAGAAGAAGCGCGAGCAGGTGACGGACTATCGCGTCGAGGTGCGCGGCGAACGTCGCGCAGAACACCCGCGCGCCTATACGCGGATGGAGGTTCGACACATCGTCAGCGGTCGCGGCATCTCGGAGAAGGCCGTCGCGCAGGCCATCGAACTCTCCGAGACGAAGTATTGCAGCGTGGCGGCGACGCTGCGGCCTGCCGTCGAGATTGTCACGACCTATCAGATTGTCGAGGCGTCTGCGGACGTGTAAAGTCGTCCTCAACGGTGGCCGGGTGAAAGGCAGTAGCCTCGCGCGGCGGGTCGGTTGTAGAATGGCCGCACGCCGTTTTTCCGACTTCCGTCGATTTCAACATCTAAGGAGAACCAGCAATGGCCGACGACCGAGAAGAGAAGAAGTGCGCTAATAGCGTCTGCACCTGTCCCGCCGACGAGGGGAGCAAATACTGCTCCGCCTATTGTGAGGGCATCGGGCGCAACACGACGACAATTGATTGCAACTGTGGCTGCCCTTCCTGCGGAACCAACATCTAACCGACACGAGCGGCGCGCGTGGGGCGCGCTCGGCCTTCCTCGAAAACTTTTGCCAGTAGAGAGAGGCGCGCGTCCCGCCGTGCCGACATCTTTCGCTCCCCACGCTGTCAATCGTCTTGAGGCACGCTCGGCATGAGACACGCAGGAATCAAGAGGCGTCAGAGGCCGAGAGTTTTTCGTCAAGGGAGATTAAACTTTTCTATGTTCCAACTCGCTCTCGTGTGCGCCTCCGCTCTCTCGTTCGCGCCCGCGTGCGCGCGCGTCGAGAAGACGCCCGACAGTGGTCGCCCGGCGGCGACGGCCGTCGCCCTCTCCATGCCCGCCGCCTCCGCCACGCTCATCCCTTCCGAAGACCAGATGGACGCGGCGCTGACGACAACGCGGCGTGCCGACAGGTCTGGACGCGACGCCAACGGGCAACTGCCGCAACTGCCGCCCGAAGAACACCTCAGACGCGCGACCGTCTATCAGACGAACCGCGCCTTCAACGAGGCGCGCGAACATTTTCAGGCCATCATCTCGCGCTATCCTGAGAGCGCAGAAGTGCCGCCCGCGCTCTTCGGCATGGGTCGGACGCTCTTTCAGGAACGCCGCTACGAAGAGGCCATTCCCTACTTCGAGCGACTCGGCAACGAATACATTCAGACCGAAGCCGGACGCGACGGTTACTACTACGTCGCCGCCACCAACCTGCGTCTCGGTCGCGCGGCCGAAGCAGCAGCGCGCTACATCGAATACGTCGGCCGCTTCCCCGACGGCGAACGCATCGAGAGCGCCTATCTCAACGTCATCGATTCGCTGCGCGAAGCGGGACGACCTGAAGAGGCGATTCCCTGGGTCGAGCGCACGCGCGAGCGTTTCAAGGGGACGCCGCACGCGACCAACGCGCTCTTTGCGCGCCTGCGTCTGGACGTGGCGCGCAGCGACTGGGCGAGCGCACTGCGAACGAGCGAGGAGTTGAGCCGCCTGCCGCTCGGTCGCGGCGTGCAGACTTCGCAAGCGGAAATCGCGTACCTGCGCGCCTACAGCCTCGAACGCATGGGGCAGCGCGAGCAGGCCATCAAGGTCTTGCAGACCATCCCCGACAGCATCAACTCTTATCACGGCGCGCTAGCCACCGAGCGGCTCAAGAATCTCGGCGCTGAAGCCCGGCGCGCGGCGGAGGTGCGCGAGGCGCGCGTCAGAGCAGAGGTCAGGCGACTCGCGGGCAACTACCCGACGCCCTTCCGCGACACCATCCTGCGCGCCACGCAGGAACGCGGCGTTGACCCGCGCCTGATGCTCTCCATCATGCGTCAGGAGAGCAGTTTCAACCCGACGGCGAAATCTCCGGCCGCCGCGCGCGGCCTGATGCAGTTGACCGCTGATACGGCCGCCGTCTACGCGCCGCGCGTGCGCCTGACGGTGCGCGAAGACGACCTGTATCGTCCTGAAGTCTCCATCCTGCTCGCCAGCGAGTATCTCGCGGAGCTTTTCCGGCTCTTCCCGAATCTGCCCGAAGCGGTCGCCGCTTCCTACAATGGCGGCGAAGACAACATGCTGCGTTGGGTGCGCCGCGCAGTCCACCGCGACCCCGGCGTCGTCACCTCCGAGGTCGGCTTCTCCGAAAGCAAAGACTACGTCGCCAAAGTGATGTCGAACTATCGCGCCTACCGTCTCCTCTATACCGAAGACCTCCGTCCACGTCGTTAACTCTACTTCTACTATGCGCGCAGGCGTCTTTACGTGAGATTAAGTTTCACGTAAAGACGCCTGCGCGCAGAGATAAGATTCAGCGTTTGTCTTAAGGCTCAGGACAGAAGCGCGGGTCTTCAAACCCTCTGGCGCGTTCGCGTCGGCGCAGCGCGTTCTCGTCCGCACGCGGGCGCGGCAGGACGCCGAGACGGACGAGCGCCGGGCGGTACTCATAACGAATCGTGACTTCGGCCGCCGGTCTGCGTTCCAGATTCATGTTCACCCAACGCACATGGTTTTCGACCGAGCGGCCTATCCCTGTGGCCGCGTAGTCGTCGTCGCGCGGCGCGCGCATCGCGGTCGCGCCCGCATCGCGTTGCTTCCGGCTCGCCTCGCCCGATGCATCGGCCTTCATCTCCGAGTCGCCGCGTCGTTCCGAACGCGGCTCAGGCATCGGGTACGGATGCGGCGGCGTGACGGGCTGCGGAGTGGGCGTCGCTTCGCGGTAGAAGACGGCCGTGATGACGCCGAGGTCTGAGGTGCGACCCATGCGCGCGGCGTAGGAGTCGCGCTCGGTCGTGAAATAGAACTTGCGCGCGCGTTGCGTGCTCATCTGCCAACCCGTCACGCGGATGGTCTGATACGGTTCGAGCACCCATTTGCTCGCGTCCCAACTCGAAGAGCGCCGCGCGTCTATCGTGTTCAGCCCATCGACCGACAGCGCGACGGCGACGCGCACCGGCAGAGGATTGCGCACGCGCAACTCGTACTCCTCGCCCTCCAACGCCTCGACGTAGATTCTCCCGCGCGCCGCCAACTCTTCGAGACGAACGCCGCGCGCCAGCACGTCCAACTCGAAGCCCGCCTCCCACACCGGCGGCAGCCTGCGCCACGACTCAGACTGCGCGACGCCGCTCACGGGCGCAAACGGCACGCCGCAGCAGAGCGCGCAGATAAAGGCCAGCATCCTTCTCATCTTCAATTCCTCCTTCACGAAAGCGCACACAGTTTTCCCGTTCGTCCAATTGCCTGAACGCGCGCCCGTCCCGTTTCTTGCAGCGCGCACAAGGCGGATGATAAAAATCTCGTCACGGAGGAATTTTTTTCGCGTGATAATCCATTTCGGCGGAGACGTGTGCCGCGACCTCGACGCCAGTGCGCGCCGCGAGTGGCTCGAAACCAACGGTCTCGGCGGCTTCGCGTCATCAACCATCTCAGGCATGAACACGCGGCGCTATCACGGCCTCCTCGTCGCCGCCCTGCGCTCGCTGACCGAGCGGCTCCTTCTGCTCTCGAAGATGGACGAGGCGCTCGTCATCGACGGCCAACGCTTCGAGTTGGGCACGAACCGTTACCCGCAGACCGTCCACCCGCACGGCTTTCAACTACAGACGGGATTTCGTCTCGACCCCTTCCCTGTCTACACCTTCAGCGCGGGCGACGTGGAAATCGAAAAGAGCCTCATGATGAGGCACGGCGAGAACACCGTCGTCGTGCGTTATCGCTTCTCGAACCTGCGCGGGCGCGACGCGTCCCTCGAACTCCGTCCGCTTGTCGCCTTCCGCGATTATCACTCGCTCAAAAGCGAGGACGCGCGCGCTCAACCCGCGTCCACTTTCGAGCCGGGGCTGGTCTGCCTCGCCGCGCCGGACGATTCCTGCACGCTCTACCTTGCACACCATGCGGCGCACGTCGAAGCGACCGGCTACTGGCACAAAAGTCTTGAGTACACAGAAGAACGCGCGCGCGGCTTCGACTTCATCGAAGACCTCTTTAACCCCTGCACCCTCTTCTTTGAACTCGACGGCGATGCGCCGCGCGTTGACCTGATAGCCTCGACCGAACGACACGGAGCGGGCGAGGCCGACGCGCTCGAACAACTCGAACGCACGCGTCGCCTGCACATCTGCGCCGCGCCGCACGCTGGCGCAGCAGAGGCCGAAGCGGCGGACGAGAACACGCCACACGTCTGTCTGCTGCTGCGCGCGGCAGACCAATTTTTCGTCAGTCGCGGCGAGAATCTACGAAGCATCATCGCAGGCTATCATTGGTTTACGGACTGGGGGCGCGACACGATGGTTTCGCTGCCCGGACTGGCGCTTGCCACCGGCCGCTTCGACGATGCGCGCCGCATCCTCCTCGCCTTCGCCGAACACCTCAGCGAAGGGATGATTCCGAACCGCTTTCCCGAACACGACGAGCCGCCTGAGTACAACACCGCCGACGGCACGCTCTGGTTCGTTCACGCCGCAGGCGAGTTGCTGCGTCGCACGGACGATGAAAAGTTCGTCCGCGTCGAACTCTACGAGAAGCTCAAGGAGATTATTCATTGGCACGAGCGCGGCACACGCTTTCAGATTCGCGCGGCCGAAGACGGATTGCTCGACGCGGGCATGGAGGGCGTGGCGCTGACGTGGATGGACGTGAAGGTCGGCGACTACGTGGTGACGCCGCGCGCGGGCAAGCCGGTCGAGATACAGGCGCTCTGGTACAACGCGTTGCGGACGGTCGAAGCGATGGCGCGCCGTTTCGGCGACCAGCGTCCGGCCGCACACTATCGTTCGTTGGCCGAAGGCGCGCGCGCCAGTTTTCATGGTCTCTTCTGGAACGACTCCGAGCAATGCCTCTACGATTGCATCAACCTCGACGGGACGGCCGACGACTCTCTGCGCCCGAACCAGATTTTCGCCGTCAGTCTCCCGCACCCGCTCGTCACGGGCGAACGCGCGCGCGGCGTCGTCGATGCCGTCCGACGTGAACTGCTCACGCCTTACGGGCTGCGGACGCTCTCGCCGCGTCACGCCGAATATCGCGGCCGCTACGAAGGGCCGCCCTACGAACGTGACAATGCTTATCATCAGGGCACGGTCTGGTCGTGGCTCATCGGGCCGTTCGTCACGGCCTACCTGAAGACGCACGGGCGCACGCCCGCCACGCTCGCCACCGCGCGCGAATGTCTGCGGCCTTTCCGCGAACACCTCTTCGAGATTGGCCTCGGCCAAATCTCGGAACTCTTCGACGGCGACGCGCCGCACACGCCGCGCGGCTCCATCGCGCAAGCGTGGGGCGTCGCCGAAGTCCTCCGCTGCGAACTGGAAGAACTTCAAACGGTTGCTCAGGCGCATGCTGACTCTTGAGACGGAGCGGCTGATTTTTCGGCCTTACACGAAGGAAGACCGCGAGCGTCTGGTCGCGTTGACGACCGACGCGGAGGTGATGCGTTTTGTCGGCGACGGCGTGTTGTCTCGTGAAGCGGCTGAAAGTCAGTTCGAGCGCGTCTTCACGCACGTCTACGAGCCGCGCGCCTTCGACCTCTGGGCGGTCTGGACGAAAGAGGGCGCTTACGTCGGCCACGCCGAAATCAAGCCGCGCAAGGGCGCGCAGGATTTCGAGATTATCTACCTCCTCGACCGCGCGCACTGGGGTCGCGGCTACGCGACTGAAATCGCGCGCCGTCTCATCCGTTATGGCTTCGACGAACTCGGACTCGCGCGTGTCACCGCGACGATTGATGCCGCGAACAGCCCATCCATCCGCATCGTCGAAAAGCTCGGCATGCGCTACGAAGACGAGTACGAGGACGAGTTCGGGACGACGCTCGTCTATGCGATTGAGAAACCTAAGGACGCGCGATGAGGCGGCGTGCGAGGATGGAGGCGACGATGATGGTCGTCATCAAGGCCGACAGCAGACAGTAGGAGCAGAAGCTTCCGAGAACGAAGGCTTGCAGGTAGAGCAGGTAGAGCGTAGCAGCGAACATCAACGCGGCGAGGATGGCGAGCGGCCTGCGCATCGACGTGTAGCCGAAGGCCGCGAGCGTGGCGAGCGAGAAGACTGCGAAGTAAGCGAACGCGCCGAGCGCGGCTAAGGGGATGCCTCCCGGCAGCGTCGCGTAGCGGCTCGCCAGCACGGCGTCGCAGCCGGAGACGACGACGCAGCGCAGACTCTGCCCCGTCATGTGGCTGACCGTGAGATAGACGGCGTCGGCCAGACCGACGAGCGCGGCGATGGCCGTCGCCGCGTCGAGCATCGCACCCTTGCGCGCCGGTGCGGGCGCGCTCACTTCGGCCTGCGCCTGTCTCTGCACTGAAGTGGTGCTGTCGGTCGTCAACGCCCCTTCCCCGCCAGCGCCGCGTCAATCTCTGCGCGCAGTTTATCCTCGACGAGTGACTTGTCGGGCGGCAGTTCGCGCCCGTTGAGGAAGATGGTCGGCGTCGATTTGACGCCGAGCGAGAGGCCGCGCTTCATGTCCGCGCCGACGCGCGCGCCGACCTCCGTGCGATTCATGTCGGCTTCAAAGCGCGCGCGGTCGAGTCCGATACGCGAGGCATACTCGGCGAAGGTCGAGCGCGGCTGCGGCAAGTCAGCCCACTCCTGCTGATGCTCGTAAATCATGTCGTGCATCTCCCAGAACTTGCCCTGCAATCCGGCCGCTTCGGCGGCGCGCGCGGCAAGGAAGGCGTTCTTGTGTGTACCTTCGAGCGGGAAGTTGCGGAAGACAATCCGCACGCGACCGGCGTAATCCTTCTCGATGCGCTTGAGGACAGGGTGGATGTTGGCGCACGGCGGACACTGATAGTCGCCGAACTCTTCGAGCGAGACGGGCGCATTCGCTTCCCCGTGCGCGTGCGCCGGTTCGGCTCCGGGTGCGGCGCGCGCCCAGAGGTCTTGCGCGTTATTGGTATTCTGCTTCCCCGTCTGCGTGTCGGCCGAGCGCAGCAGCAGCGTCGCGCCGACGACGGCTGCGAGCAGCACGCCGCCGATAATCATCAAAGGAAGATAACGCTTCCATCCGTCGTTTTGGTCAGCCTTCATCCGCCAGAGTATCTCCCGAAATTTAGAATCTTCTTTTCGCCATTATCCACAAGCAGGGGCTTGATACCAAAGCGGCAGCGAGAAATTCCGCGACGCCGCACGCGCGATTTTGTTATGCTAAAAGTATCCTTAGTTAAGTTTCAATCTGAGGCGCGAGGCAGATTCGGACAGAGAAAGGTTCGGCGAGGCTGCCGTGTGCGCCGTCGCGCAGGAGGCGAATGAATCGGACGCAAGCGACGCCGGGCGCACTACCGGCCAGCGACGCGGTCTCCATCTACGACCGCTTCACAGGTCTCTACGACCTGATGTTTCGCGTCAACGGCTACGGACGCTCGCTCGAACGATACCTGCGCGAACGGCCGCTGCCGCTCGCAGAAGGCGCGCGTGTACTCGATGCCGGGTGCGGCACGGGTCTGCTCACGCTCGCGCTGCTGCGCGTCCTCGATAAGCCCGTCAGCCTGACGGCCGTAGACCTTTCCCACTCGTCTCTGCTGACCGCACGCCGCGCCATCAGCGGCGCACCGCGTCGCACGCGCACGAGCGTCTATCTCGCACAGGCGAACGTCCTCGCGCTACCCTTCCCAGACGAATCTTTTGACTGTGTCGTGACGAGCGGCGTGCTCGAATACGTTCCCTTGCGCGAAGGCTTCCGCGAGTTGGCGCGCGTCGTCGTGCCGGGCGGCTACCTGCTCCACCTGCCCGTCCGCCCCTCGCCCGCCAGCAAACTGCTCGAACTCCTCTTCGACTTCAAGACGCGCCCGCCCTCAGAAGTTGACGCACACACCGCCACACACTTTCAGGTCATCGACCGCCACCACTTTTCCCCCCTCGAACCCATCGGCTGGACGAAACTCGCCATCCTCTCCCGTAAGAAGGTGATAGGTGATGGTTGATAGGTGATAGGAACAGAGTGATAGGTGATAGGTGATAGGAACAGAGTGATAGGTGATAGGTGATAGGTGATAAGAGAAAAGACAGGTTTTATCCTATCACCTATCACCTATCACTTATCACTTCCTTCTCATCACCTATCACTATGCTTTCAGGCGTTCGATGACGGTGCGGGCGATGGTGGGGATGATGTCGCGTTGGTTGGCGAAGTCGGTGGTGAAGACGACGAGGACGAAGCGTTGGCCGTTGGGGAGTTCGACGTAGGCGGCGTCGTGGCGCGTCGTGCTCGTCCACCCGGCCTTTGACCAGAGACGCGCCCCCGCTTCGAGCGCCATCCCCGTGAAGCCGTGCGCCTGGTCGTCCGCGTCTTTGCTCTGGCCTGAGAAGTCGCGCTTGAGCAGTTCCATCATCAGCGCGCTGCGCGTCGGCGTGACGGCGCGGCCGAGGACGATTTCCGTCAGTAGGCGCGCGGTCGCGTCGGTCGTCAGCTTGTTGCGGTTCTCGAACTTCGCGCCGAGGAACTGCCGCTCGCGCCCGTAAGGGCCTTCGCACCAAGGCTTCTGATTGATGTTCACGCGCGTGTAGCCAAGCCCTGCGAAGTAGCGGTTGACCACATTGCGCCGCTCGCTCCACTTCTTCATCTCGCTCTCCGACAACTCTGCGCCGTTGGACGTGCCCGTCAGCGCATCGACGATGTAATGCGTCGCGTCGTTCGACGAATCGACAATCATGTCGCGCAGCGCGCGTTTGAGTTCGTCCGTCTCGCGGAGTTTGCCGTCTTCCAGCCAGCGATGCGCGGCGTCGAGGTAGAACAGTTTGACGACGCTCGCCGGATAAATCGGCTCGTCGCCGCGAAAACTCGCACGTTCGAGCCGTTGCGGGTCGCGCACATCGACGAGCGTGACGGCGAGATTCTTCTCCGCCAACCCCTTCTCTTTGAAACGCGCGAGCGCCGCGCCGACAGCCTCTTCAACCACTCTCTGAAGCCGCTCGGAAGCGACGTGCGCCTGCGCCGCGCGCCGTCCTTTCGCCTCCTGAGCGGCAGGCGCGACTTGTGAACCGAGCAGCAGCGAGCAGCAGAGTGCGAAGCGATAAAGTTGATGGAATTTCATATCTGCATCCGGCCTTTATCTGACGAGATTGGCGAAGAGCGTGATGATGAGCGAGTTGGAAAAGTCGATGAAGAATGCGCCGACGACCGGGACGACGAGGAAACTGCGCGGCGCAGGCGCGAAGCGACTGGCGAGCGCCTCCATGTTCGCCACCGCGTTGGCCGTAATGCCGAGACCGAAGCCGACGTGGCCGCTCGCCGTCACGGCCGCCTCGTAGTCGCGCCCCATCAGAAAGAACGTGACGACGACCGCATAGACTATCATCAGCAAGACCTGCATCGTCAGAATGACGAGCATCGGCAAGGCCAGTCCGGCCATCTTCCACAATTCAAGATTCATCAACGCGATGACCAGAAACAGCGCCAGCGAAACCGTCCCTATCAACTCGACGGCGCGCACGTCTATCCTGAACCAGCCGAAGCGGTCGTCGAGGTTGCGCAGCAACGCGGCGACCAACATCGCGCCGATGTAGGCGGGGAAGGTAAAGCGTGGGCTGCTGACGTTGAGATAGATGAGTGCGCCGAGTCCCATCGCCACGAAAATCAGAAGCAGGTTGTAGAGCACCGTCTGACTCGTCAGCGTCGCCGCCTCAGGCGTCCTACGCGCCACAGCATCCATCTTGTCTGTCTCGTCCGCCTCGTCCGCCTCGAAGCGGGGGCCGAACGCCCAGAGCCTCTCCGCTTCACGCTCGACCGCCGCGCCTCTCACGCCCTCCGTCGCCGCGCCTTCATCCGTCGTCGGCGCGAGGCGGAAGCGACGAATGAGGAAGGTGGCGACCGGGTTGCCGACGATGCTCGCAGTGAAAATCCCGAAGGTGGCCGACGCGATAATCAACGCGCCCGCGCCCTCGATGCCCATCGACGCAAAGAGCGGCTCGAAGGCGACGCCCGTCGAGGGGCCGCCCGTCAGCGTCAGCGAGCCGCAGATGATGCCGAGCGCGGCCGGAGCGTCGAGCGCGCGCGCCAGCCCTATGCCTGCGAGGTTCTGCACGACGGCCGTGAGCGACGCTATCAACCAGAAGAAGCCCGTCCGCCATCCGCCCGCGCGCAGCAGCGAGAGCGTCGCGCCGAGTCCGATGGTCGTGAAGAAGACGGTCTGAAGCGGCGCGCGCAGCGAAGTGTCGAGCGCGATGCCGAGCGCGCCCGAGCCGCGCAACGCCAGCGCCGCCGACGCGAACAGCAGGCCGCCGACAGCCGCCGCCGGAATGCTCAAACGCGCCAGCGGGCGCACCGCGCGCAACGCCCCGTATC
>DASZCR010000106.1:0-15178 GCA_035942915.1 Pyrinomonadaceae bacterium
TGCCACTTCCGTCTTGAGTTGGTCGGTGAGGCGTGCGACTAACTCTCTTTTCTGCTCGTCGGGCGGAGCGAGCGAGGTGCGCAGGTGGTCGAGCGTGAGATTGATGTAGTTGAGTGGATTTCTGATTTCGTGTGCGATGGCAGAGGCGAGGCGTCCGATGACGGCTGATTGCTCTGCTTGTTTTATCTGTACTTCCAACTCTCGCATGTGGCCGAGTTCGACAACCATCTCGTTGAAGGTCGAGCTGAGTGCGCCGATTTCGTCGCGCCGCGTGGCCGAAGGTGCGCGGATGGCGAAGTCTCCGGCGGCGACGCGGCGCGCGGCTTCGGAAAGTTCGCCGATGGGGCGTGTGAAACTGATGATGAGCAGCGCCGCGCCGAGCGTGGCGACGAGCAGCGCGATGAGCGTCGGCAGCAGACGACGCAACGCGCGCCAGACGGAATCGCCGAGCGTCATTCTCTCTCGTCCGAGAACGACGATGATGTAGTTGACGCCTTGATTCGTGCGTACAGGAATCGGGAACGCGCGCGGCTCTAAGGCCAGCGGCCGCTCCGCAGAGAAGGACGCGGGCAGCAGCCGGCGAATCTCGTTCGTCGTCTGCCCGGCCTCAACGAGCTTGGGCAGCGGCACGTCCGCGATGCGATAGTAGCGCGGCTCGCCGTCCTCTCCGAAAGCGGGTGCGTAACGACGGTCGAGGCTGTCATCGACGCGTCCTTCCGCGTTGATGACGAGGACGTTGATGACGCGCCCCTCGCGCTCCTTGAGAAACGGCACGGCGCGCCGCTCGTCGAGTTGGTAGAGATACTCGCCGGAGTTGATGCTCTCAAGCGCGAGCGCGGTCGAGGCGGCGAGCGCCTGTTCCTGCTCCGAGATGACGACGGCGCGCCTCTGCGCGAGACGCCGGTTGAGGTAGTACTGCAAGCTGAGCGTGGCGACCAGCAACGCCGCCAGCACGAGCAGCAGACGGATTCTGAAGCTGTAGAGAAACCCTAGATTCCTCATCGCCGCGCCTGTTCAATAATTCAACGCGTAACCGCGCGCGATGTTCTCGCGCTTTCGTGTGAACCAATCTCGCTGCCCTTCAGAGAGGTTCGTGAAACCCCACTTCCTCGCGTAATTCAAGAACATGTAAAGCATCCGCAGACGACAAAAGAGCGTCAGTTCGTCGCGCGTCGGGGTGCGCCCGTTCCTTGCCTCCGCATAGCCTTCGAGCAGCGCCGCGAGCAGCCGTCTCAAGTCGCTCCGGCGTCCGTGCGGGTAGATAGTGACGGCAAGGTCGTAGGCGTCCCAGTGATAACAAGAGTCGTCGAAATCGAAGACGGTCAAACTGTCTTTCGTGATGCGGAAGTTGGTCGCGCCGAAGTCTCCGTGAATGAGGCCGAACGTTTCTGCGTTCGCAGGATAATCGCGCAGACGCTCGGTCAGATACCGAAACTCGCGCCAGACAACCTTCTCGGATTCCGGCAGATAACTTTCCGCATGCCGCAACAGATAGTCTTCGTCCCAGCGGAACCTGCGCCGTGCTCCGACAGGCTCGTAGTTTTTAGCCAGCGCGTGGATTCTTCCGAGCGTCCGCCCGCGCAGCCGAAAGTGGCGCTCGTTGAATTCGTCTGTGCCGAAGACGAAAGTCTCGCCTGCGGCCTCCTCGAAGACGCAGGCGAAGAACAGTCCGCGTTCTGCTCTGATGTTTTCGACCCGCTCCCCGTTGACAGACTTTACGGCGAGACTGACTGCGACGCCGCCGCGCGCGAGATGTTCGACGAAATCCAGTTCCGCTTCAATCTGTTCGCGCGTGCGAGAAGCTTCGGGGGCGAGCCTCAGGTAACGCGTCCTGCCCGCCGCTTCAAAACTGTAGACGTGGTTCGCCGAATCGGCGACGTGCCGCAGCGAGGTCGGGTCTCCGCGCCAAAGCTCTAAGGCTTCGAGCGCGGCGCGGCTGTTCTTGTCAGGAGTGCTGTTATCAGCCACGTCTCTTTTTGTCTCTTGTTGCGCGACGGAGGAAAACTGCTATAGTGCTCGCTCTCACAAGCGGAGAACGGCTCACGTCCGCTGTTTACTTTACTCTTTCAAAGCCTTGCCCCATCCGTCAACTCCTCGTCTCGCAGGATTCGTGCGCGTGTCTTCCGGGCGCGCATCGAGGCGTCACACAGGACTTGCGAGGCGTGCTCCGACGACGGCGCGCCGTGCGCTTCCTCCGGTGCTTGACCTCACGGCGGTTTCGCGCGTCCGTCATTCGTCCTCAACTTCGTCAAACTTTTGGAGGGACTATGAGAAAGACTCTTTTGCTGCTACCGCTCTGCGCCTTGTGCCTCGTCGTTCTGCTTTCGTCTGCGACGCCGGGCACGCGTTCTGCCGCGCGCGTCGGACAGAGGACGGGGCAGAAGTTTCAACGCGTCGGCGCGCGTGCCATCCCCGGCCAATACATCGTCGTGCTCGACGAGGCGGCGACCGGCCTCCTGCGCGGTCGCTTCTCACAGGCGCGAGAGGCGGCCGACGTGCTCGCGGCGGCCTACGGCGGACGCGTCAGACAGGTCTTCAGCCACGCGCTCAACGGTTACGCCGCGCAGATGACGGAAGAAGAGGCGCTCGCGCTCAGCGAAGACCCGCGCGTGCTGCTCGTCGAAGAAGACGCCACGATGCACGCGCTGGCGACACAGACCGGCGCGACGTGGGGACTCGACCGCATCGACCAACGCAACCTGCCGCTCAGCGGCACATACACTTACAACTGGACGGGCGCGGGCGTTCATGCCTACATCATCGACACCGGCATCCGCACGACGCACACGCAGTTCGGCGGACGCGCCAACAAGGTCTTCGACTCCATCGGCGACGGACAAAACGGTAACGACTGCAACGGTCACGGCACACACGTCGCTGGCACGGTCGGCGGCTCGATTCACGGCGTCGCCAAAGGCGTCCTGCTCCATGCAGTGCGCGTGCTCAATTGCAGCGGTTCGGGCAGCACTTCGGGCGTCATTGCGGGCGTCGATTGGGTGACGGCGAATCGTCGTCTGCCCGCCGTCGCCAACATGAGCCTCGGCGGCCCGGCCTCGACGGCGCTCGACACGGCCGTTCAAAACTCAATCAACGCGG
The DNA here is from genome assembly GCA_035942915.1 of Pyrinomonadaceae bacterium. Lineage (GTDB taxonomy): Bacteria > Acidobacteriota > Blastocatellia > Pyrinomonadales > Pyrinomonadaceae > DASZCR01. Next base: position 3,097 of record DASZCR010000106.1, read on the forward strand.
GCGTCTCCTACGCCGTCCCGGCCGGAGGCGAAAACAGCAACGCCTGCAACACCTCTCCGGCGCGCGTGCCTGCGGCCATCACCGTCGGCTCGACGACCATGAGCGACGCGCGCTCCTCCTTCTCAAGTTTCGGCTCGTGCCTCGACCTGTTCGCGCCCGGCTCTTCGATTACCTCCACATGGCATACGTCCGACACGGCGACGAACACCATCAGCGGAACTTCGATGGCCGCCCCGCACGTCGCAGGCGTCGTCGCGCTCTACCTGCAAGCGCAGCCGGGAGCGTCGCCCGCGACCGTGCGTAACGCGCTGGTCAACAACGCGACGCTCAACAAAGTCACCAACCCCGGCACCGGCTCTCCCAACCGGCTGCTCTACTCACTCTTCTTCTAACCTCTCAAGACTCGCGCAGAACCTCACACACGCGCGGAGAGAAAAACGGTCGGGGCGTCCTCGTTTGTCGAGCGACGCCCTCGCCGTTTGACAGCAGAATCAGCCGCCCTCGCAAAGAGCATCCATGTAAAACTTACTTGTCGTCTGCATCAACAGAATACGCTTTCACTCAATTTGAAGTCTCTCGCGGTCGTGCAAATTCAGAGACTACAAAGACACGAGTCTCCGCATGTTTCAGGTTTCAGCGGTGGTCGAAGGCGCGCGAAGCAGACGCGCAAGGTCGCATGATGTTGCGGCGCGCGAGTTGCTTATAAGCGTCGCGCTAGTCATCGGGTACTCCATAGTCCTAAGCGATTTCTGGAACGCTTTGAAGGGACATCCAGAAAATCCTACCGTGCGGAGGGCTAACCCGAACGATATCTAAATTCAGGTCACACCTCACCACAGTGACGAGGCAGCCGCATGACAAACGAAGGCGAAATCACGATTCTCGTCGCCGATGATAATCCCGACCGGCTTGAGTTAATGTGCGTCCTGTTGCGTAAGGCAGGCTATCAGGTGTTTGCGGCGAGCGATGGCCGTGAGGCTTTCGAGGTCGCCTGTCGTGAACGGCCGCTGCTGGTGATTAGCGATGTCATGATGCCGCACGTCGATGGCATCCAGTTGTGCCGCATGCTACGCGCACATCCCGAATTGAGCATCACGCGGACGCTGCTGGTGAGCGCCATGCGCGTTGACGATTCGAGCGCGGTCGAAGGTTTGGAGGCCGGGGCGGACGATTATCTGGAAGCGCCTTACGACCCGATGCGCCTGATTGCGAAGGTCGCGCGTCTGGCCGAACGCGCGCGCTTCGAGGCGGCTCTGCGCGAGAGCGAGGAGCGTTATGCGCTGGCGGCGCAAGGGGCGAACGACGGGCTTTGGGACTGGAATCTGCGGACGGGCGAAGTCTATTTCTCGGCGCGCTGGAAGGCGATGCTCGGTTGGGCTGAAGACGAGGTCGGCGCAAGCGTCGAGGAATGGTTCGGGCGCGTCCACCCGGAGGACGTGGAAGCGTTACGCGAGAGCATCCACGCGCACGTCGCAGGCCACAGCGCACACCTCGAACTCGAACATCGGATGCGGCACAGGGACGGCACTTATCGTTGGATGCTCAGTCGCGGCATCGTCGTGCGCGACGCAGAGGGACGCGCCGCGCGCATGGCAGGCTCGCAGTCGGACATCAACGAGCGCAAGAGAATCGAAGAGCAACTTCTGCACGATGCCTTCCACGATGCTCTGACGGGTCTGCCCAACAGGGCTTTGTTCACAGACCGTCTGGGGCAGGCCGTCGAGCGCAGCCGCCGACACGAAGACTATCACTTCGCCGTCATCTTTCTGGATTTAGACCGCTTCAAGACGGTCAACGACAGTCTCGGCCATACGGTCGGCGACCATCTGCTCATCGAAGTCAGCCGCCGTCTGGAAAGCTGTACGCGCGGTGAGGACACGGCCGCGCGCATCGGCGGAGACGAGTTCACGATTCTCCTCGAAGATGTCAAAGACCCTGCGGACGTGCTCCGCACGGCGGAAAGGATACAGGTCTGTCTCGCCAGACCGTTCGACCTCTGCGGCCACGAGGTCTTCACCAGCGCGAGCCTCGGCATCGCGCTCAGCGCGTCGCACTACGAACGACCGGAGGACATCCTGCGCGCCGCCAACACGGCGATGCACAAGGCGAAGGCGCTCGGCAAGGGTCGTCATCAGGTGTTCGACGCGGCGATGCACTCCGACGCCGTCTCGTTCCTGCGTATCGAGACGGACATGCAGCGCGCCGCCGAACGCGAGGAGTTCCGCGTGCAGTATCAGCCCATCATCTCTCTGGAAACGGGGCGCGCCATCGGCTTTGAAGCTTTGGTGCGCTGGCAGCACCCGGAGCGCGGGCTTATCTATCCGAAGGAGTTCATCTCGGTAGCTGAAGAGACGGGGATGATTTCGCGGATTGACCGTTGGGTGTTGCGCGAGGCGTGCCGCCAGACGGCGCGCTGGCATGGATGTTGGTCGCAGAGGCCGTCCATCAGCGTCAACCTCTCGGCCAAGAGTTTCCTGCAACCAGACCTCGTCGAATACGTCCGGCAGGTGCTCGAAGAGACGAGGCTCAGTCCCGGCTGTTTGAAATTGGAGATTACGGAGAGCGTGCTGATGAGCGACATTAGTTCCGTCAACTCGCTCATCACGCGCCTGCGCGCGCTCGGCGTCGGGCTTTATCTGGACGACTTCGGGACGGGCTACTCATCTCTCAGTTACCTGCATCGCTTCCCGCTCACGGCGCTGAAGATAGACCGCTCGTTTATCAGCCGCATCGCACTCGGCGGCGAGCATGTAGAGATTGCCCGCGCCATCGTCACGCTCGCGCACAGCCTGAGTCTGGAAGCCATCTCGGAAGGGATAGAGGAGGAGGAGCAGCTTGTCGAACTGAGGAGTCTGGGCTGCGAGTACGGGCAGGGACATCTCTTCGCCAAGCCTTTAGACTCGGCGCAGGCCGAAGCTTTGATTAAAGGCTCTCCCGGCGCGTCGTTCGTGCCGCGCCGGGAAGCCGGTCTCGGTGCTGCTTAAACCCGTAGATAAACACTGCCGGAGCAGAGGATGGGTCTTCTGTCCCGGCAGTGTTTATTTCTTCTCGTCTTCGGCCGGAGCAGCGGCCGCGTCGATGCGGAAGGCTGAGAGTTCCTTCGCGTTGCGCAGGTTGAAGACGCGGCCGACGGCCTCGTCCACCTGATAGTCAGGCTCCTTGTCCTTGAAGAGTATCTGACGGTCGCCGCGCCCCGTCTCCATGTGGACGCCGACCAGCCCCGCGCCCTTCTCCTTGCCGTCCTTGACCGTAGTGAGCACGTAGACGTAATTGCCCGTGCCCTTCGTCGCGCTGTAACGCTTGCTGACGAACTGCTCGTAGGCGACGAGCGAGTTGACGCGTTGACTGTTAGCCCAACGGTTCGAGGCCGTGCCGTAGTGCGTGCTCGCGGCGTTCATCGTGGCCGACGTGTAGGAGAGCGCCGTCAATCCGGCCATCGCCAGTTTTTGCCAGCCGGGGACGCCCGGCGCTTCATACTTGACCGACCATGCGATGGCGCGTCCGCGCGGGTCGAAGGCGAGCAGGTGTTGCTTCCCTTGCACGACGACCGTGCCGTTCTCGCGGCGGTAGAGCGCAACAGGCTCGTCTCTCTCGTCGCCGCCGCCCTTGCCTATCGCAGAGAGTCCGCCGAAGCCGAATTTGACGACCTTCGCGGCCGTCGCCGCCGCACCCAGATTGTTCTTGAATTCGAGTTTGACCTTGTACGTCTCCTTGACCTTGCCTGCGCTGTTGGTGTCGAGGCCGATGAGATTCTTGGCGTCGGCGACGAGGACGGTGTTCATGTCCGGGAGGACGAGCATGTTGGTGATGCTGTCGTCGGCCTTGTCGTAATACCACTCGGTCGCGCCGGTCTGCTTGTTGACGGCGGCCACGCCGAACGGTTTCTTGTTGACGTACTCGCGTTTCTGGAAGTCGTAGAAAGCGCCGCCGAGCCGCCCGTAGATGCGTTCGTTGTGCACCTTCATCTCGGCAATCGCGCCGCCGAAGTCCTTGCTCATCCACTTGACCGCGCCGGTCTGCTTGTCGATGGCGCGCAACTGTCCCTTCGCAGACGTGTAGACGGTCTCGCCTTCGACGACGGCCTGCGCGTTGCCGCGCTTAATTGCCCCTTCGGTCACGTCGTACTTGACGCCCCACATGAGTTTTCCGTCTTCGAGCGAGTAGCGATGCAGACCGGCGTAAGTGAAGTAGATTGAGTCTGCGTCGTAGATGGGCGGGTTCGCGCCCGAAAGGTCGAACTTGGGGAAGAAGCGGCTCTTGCGCTCGATACCGTAGAGGTCTACGGAGTCTGGATAGTCTGCTTCCCAGACTAGCTCGCCCGTCGTCATCCTGAGCGCCGTCAGTTTCGGCTTCGCCTTATTGGCAGAGTTGTTCTCAACCGTGACGAGCAGCACGAGGTCTTTCTCGTAGACGGGTTCGACGGCGACGGTTGCGCCGCGCAGTTTCTCCGTCGCCCAGATGTTCTGACCCGTGAGCAGGTCAACGGCGTAGAGTTGCGTGCCCTTCTTGAACGCGCCCGACGTGTCGGAGACGAAGACGAGCGGCGTCCCGGCGATGATGTCCACCTCGAACTCTTCAGCGCCCGCGAGGTCTGCGCGCGACCATAGTTCGCGCCCCGTCTCGCCGTCGAGCAGGTAGAGGCTCGACTTCGCGCCGACGAGCACCGTGCCCACGTCTGTAACGCGATACCACTTGATATCGCTCGTCGGCTTGTGCGTCCAGAGCGGCGCGCCGATGGCGGTCGCCGCGACGAGCGCGCCCATGAGGAGCGAGCAGACCAGATGCGCCAGCCCCACCCAAGCGGGCGCGCCGCCGCGCACGTCGCGCGTTTTCGTGTCAATCGTCCTTCTCAAAGCGGACGGGAGAACGTTCATGCTTCACCTCCGAGGAGTCTATTTCTTATAATCTGCGGGCATTTCGGCCTTCATAATTAATCGCAAGATTTTCGGGCAAAGCGGTTCACAGGAAAGAAACTTTTTTCGCGGGCGCAGGAATTCGTGCGCGGGAGTTCGCTGAAGTTGGAGGAAAAATCTTTACAGAGCGTGACGCGCCTGCTGCATCAGGCGCAGGTCGGCGACCGCGCGGCGCTGGACGAACTGCTGCCGCTGGTTTATAGAGAGTTGCGACAGGTGGCGTCGCGGCAGTTGGCGCACGAACGACCTGACCACACGCTTCAGGCGACCGCGCTGGTTCACGAAGTCTATCTGCGACTGATTGACCAACACTCGGTTGACTGGCGCAACCGCGCGCACTTCTTCAGCATCGCGGCCGAACTGATGCGGCGGATACTCGTTAACCACGCCGTCAGCCGTCGCGCGCAGAAGCGCGGCGCGGGCGACACGCTGCTCTCGCTCGAAGAGGTCTTGAGTTTCCCGAACAGACAGAGCGTTGACCTCGTTCTACTCGACGAGGTTTTGAATCGTCTGGCCGAATTTGCGCCCGTGCAGGCGCGCATCGTCGAGTTGAGATTCTTCGCGGGATTGACGAACGAAGAGGTGGCGGAAGTGCTCGGCGTTTCCGATTCGACCGTAAAGAGAGAATGGCGCAGCGCCAAAGCATGGCTCGCCGCGCAACTGACTTAAAGCATGTCTCCTGACAGGTGGAACGAACTCAAGCGAATCTTCGATGCCGTCGTTGACCTGCCGCCGACCGGACAGGTCTCCGCGCTCGACGCGGCCTGCCGCGACGACCTTGAGCTTCGACACGAGTTGGAAAAGATGCTCGCCGCCGACGCCTCGACGGCGCTCGACACTTCGCCGCTCGCGCAGTTTGCGCGCGAGACGGAGGCTTACGGCGCAGACCAAAAAATCGGACGCTATCGCATCCTGCACGAAGTCGGGCGCGGCGGCATGGGCGCAGTCTTCGCCGCCGTGCGCGACGACGGCGAGTTTGAGCAGAAGGTGGCCGTCAAGGTCATCAAGAGCGGCTTGAACACGCAGGCCATCGTCCGCCGCTTCCGGCGCGAGAGACAAATCCTCGCGTCGCTCGAACACCCGCACATCGCGCGCCTGCTCGACGGCGGCATGACCGAAGAGGGTCTGCCCTTCTACGTCATGGAGTTCGTCGAAGGCGTGCCGATTGACGAGTACTGTCGCGGCGCAGGACTCGGCGTGACCGCACGGCTCGAACTGTTCCGGCAGGTCTGCGCGGCCGTCTCCTACGCGCACATCAGGCTCATCGTCCACCGCGACTTGAAACCCTCAAACATTCTCGTTACGGCCGGAGGGCAGGTGAAACTCCTCGACTTCGGCATCTCCGAAGTCCTCTCGCGCGAGGCAGACGACGGCGGCCGTCAGACGGTCACGCAACTCGGATTGATGACGCCCGATTACGCAAGCCCCGAACAGTTTCGCGGCGAACCGGCGACGACGGCGACGGACGTGTACAGTCTCGGCGTCGTGCTGTTTCAATTGCTCACCGGGCGTCTGCCCCACGACCTGACGGGGTTGCGTCTCGACCAGATGCTCAAGCGCGTCTGCGAAGCAGAGCCGCCGCGTCCGAGCACCGTCGGCGCACGCCCGCACGCTTCGTCGTCCGCGCCCATCGCTGCCGCGCAGGGCGACGCGCGCCTGAGAGGCGACCTCGACAACATCATTCTCAAGGCGCTCAGGAAAGAGCCGGAGCATCGTTATGCGTCGGTCGAACAGTTCTCCGAAGACCTCGCGCGTCATCTGAAGGGTCTGCCCGTCGCGGCGCGTCCGGCGACGTTCGGCTACAAGGCCGAAAAGTTCATCAAGCGCAACCGCGTCGCCGTCGCTCTCTCGGCGCTCGTGTTGCTGACGCTCGTCGGCGGCATCGCCGCGACCGTCTGGCAGGCGGTGCGCGCCGAGCGCGAGCGCAAACTGGCGCAGAAGCGTTTCGAGCAAGCGCGCGACCTTGCCAACTCGCTCGTCTTCAAATATCACGACGCCATCGCCAACCTGCCCAACTCGTCGCCCGTCAGAGAACTGCTCCTGAAGGACGCGAGCGCCTATCTCGACGACCTCGCGCAGGATGCCGGAGGCGACCCGGCCTTGCTGCGCGAAGTGGCGCTCGCCTACGCTAAACTCGGCGACATTCAGGGCAAGCCGCACAGCGCGAGCGTCGGCAACACGGCCGGGGCAATCGAACATTACGAAAAGGCCGCCGCGCTCTTCGAGACGGTCGCGCGCAACTCGCCTGCGTCGCAGAGGCTCCGCGCGAATCAGGATTTGCTCTCGATTTACAAGAGCCTTTCGACGGCGCTCGCGCGCGCCGGTGAGGGCGCAGACCGTCGTGAGGAACTGCTCAATAAACGGCTCTCGATAATCGACACACTGCTCGCCGAGCAGCCCGACAACTTCGCTCTGCGAATCGAGTCGGCGCATACGCACCTGAGCGTCGGCAAGCGCCGCTTCGAGTCGGGCTTCGACGAAGGTCTGCGCTACTACAACGAACACGTCCTGCCGGTTCTCTTCGAGGCTGGACGACTCGCGCCGGAAGCCGACGAGACGTTGGGACTGGCGCAGAGAGTCTATAGTGATTTGGGTTGGTATCTCGGCGAAGAGGGGCGTCTGCAAGCGGAGTTGGGAGAGCCGCACGAAATCTCTGCCGGTTATTTCCAACGCTCGCTCGATTACTACCGGCGCGTCGCAGAGATTTATGAGAAGCAGTTTCGCGCGAATCCTGAAGACCTCTCGCACAAGCGCGGGCACGCCATCGGCATCGTCAACATCGGAATTGCTTTGCGCGACACGGGCAGGGTCGAAGAGGCGCTTGAGCATCTTGAGCGAGGGCGCGAGTTGTATCAGGAGTTGGCAAAGTTCGACCCGAATAATCTTCAGGCCGTGTTCGACTTGGGCGACCTCTACACGGCGAGGGCGCTCTGCCACGTCAAAAAGAGGGAGTATGCGAGAGCCGTCGCCGACCTCGAAACGTCTCTCGAACACATGGACAGAGTGATTGCCGCCGATGCCAAACATCAGGAAGCCATCAGCTACCGAGTGGACGTGCTGCTGCTGCTCGGAAACACCTATGCCGAGGCGGGTCGCCTGAGCGTCGCGCTCGGCTATTATGAACAGGCCGGAAACTACGGCAGAAAAACTTCGACCGAAGCGGCACGCGCGAGCGTACAACTCGGCAGAGTTCATTTGAACGCGGGTCGCGCCTATGCGGCTTTTGCCGGGAAGCAGAGTTCGACGGCCGCCGCACGCGAGTTGTGGGGCAAGGCGCAGGCCGAGTTGCAGAAGGCTGCGGAAATTCTCGAACGCGCGCGGACGCCGGAGAGCGCCGTCCAACTGCGCGTCGTCAACTATCAACTCAGGAAATGCGCCAGCGCCTCCGGATAACTATTCCGGCGAAATCACGTATAACCTCAGTCGCGTCTCCTCTAGCTCGCATCACGCATAAAGGAAATTTTCAAGAATGCACAGGACTCTTATCCTCATCGCCCTGTTTCTGTTCGGGTCTGTCTCGTCTGCCGCCCAAACCGCGCGGACAGACGACGCGGCACGCCTGCTGCGCTTCCCCGACATACGCGGCGAGATGATTGCCTTCGTCTATGCCGGAGACATCTGGACGGTCGCGGCGACGGGCGGTACGGCGCGTCGTCTCACGTCGCATCCCGGTCTGGAACTGTTCCCGAAATTTTCTCCCGACGGCCGCTCCATCGCCTTCTCCGGCGAGTACAACGGCACGCGTCAGGTCTTCGTCATCTCGGTTGATGGCGGCGAACCGCGACAGCTTACTTATCGCAACGATGTCGGAGCGTTGCCGCCGCGCGGTGGGTGGGACAATCGCGTGCTCGGTTGGACACCCGACGGCAAGCACGTCCTCTTTCGCGCCAACCGCGTGCCCTACAGCGACCGTCTCGGACGCCCTTATCTCGTCCCCGTCGAGGGCGGCACGGAGCAGCCGCTTGCCATCACCGAATCGGGCGGCGCGAGCTACTCGCCCGACGGTCGGATGCTCGCCTTCACGCCCATTGCAAACGAGTTTCGCGGCTGGAAACGGTATCGCGGCGGACAGTCGCCCGACGTGTGGATTTACGACCTCGCTAACAACACGGCCGAGCAAATCACCAACACGCGCGCACAGGACTTGCTGCCCGTCTGGCTCGGCGACACCATCTATTACCTCTCCGACCGCGACTGGACGATGAACCTCTTCGCCTACGACACGCGGACGCGGCGGACGCGCAAGGTCACGACGCACACAGACTACGACGCGCTCTGGCCGAGCGGTTCGGGCGACAGTCTGGTTTACGAGTGCGGCGGCTACGTCTACCGCCTCAACGCGGGCAGTGACCGTCCCGTGCGCGTTCCCATCAAACTCTATGGTGATTTCCCCGACACCGTTCGCTACTTCCAGAACGTCAGGGCGAATATCGAAACTTATGCGCTCTCTCCGAGCGGCGCGCGCGCGCTCTTCGGCGCACGCGGCGACATCTTCACGGCCCCCGCCAAAGAAGGCGAAGTGCGTAACCTGACGGACTCGCAGGGCGTGCGCGAGATAACGCCCGCGTGGTCGCCCGACGGGCGCTGGGTCGCATACCTGAGCGACCGTTCCGGCGAATACGAGATTTACGTCCGACCGAGCGACGGCACCGGAGAGGAACGACGCGTGACAACCGATGGCGAGATTTGGCGTTTCCCCATCGTCTGGTCGCCCGATAGCACGATGCTCGCCTACGGCGACAAGAAGCAGCGCCTCCGCTACGTCGAAGTCGCCAACGGCAGGACGATTGATGTCGACCGCAGCACGCGCAACGACATCACGAACTACAGTTGGTCTCCCGACAGCCGTTGGATTGCCTACACGAAAGCCGGCGAGAATCAGTTTTCTGAAATCTGGGTCTACTCGCTCGCCAATCGCCAGACGCAAAAGTTGACCGGCGGGATGACGAGCGACACCGAACCGGTCTTCGACCCGAAGGGGCGCTATCTCTACTTTCTCTCGAACCGCGATTTCAATCTCACCTTCAGCAATTGGGAGTTCAATTACGTCTACACCAACCCGACGCGCGTCTACGTCGGGCTGCTGACGGCCGACGCTCCCGCGCTGTTTCTCCCGACGAGCGACGAAGAGCGCGTGAAGACGAAAGAGTCGCCGCTCGTTCCGCCGCCCAATCCTTCGCAAGCGCCTCCGCCACAGGGCGCAAACGCGCGGCCGACTCCGCAAGACCCCGGCGCGGCGTCGCCGCAAGCCTCGCCTTCGCCTCAGTCCGGCCAAACGTCCGGTCAGACTTCAGCCGACTCGGCCGCGCAGCCGGGCGGCACGCAGGCCGCGCCCTCGAACGTCTCCGTCCGCATCGACTTTGCGAACTTCGAGGAACGCGTCCGCGCCATTCCCGGCCCTCCGAGCAACTATCGCCGTCTGATGGCTACGCCCGAAGGCGTGCTCTACCTGTCAGGCCCCGGCCGCCTCGCGCTCTACAACATCGATGCTAAGGCCGAGCAACCCATCATCGAAGTCATACAGGACTACGACCTCTCAGCCGACGGCAAGCGCATCATCTTTCAGGCGCGCGACGCCTACGGCATCGCGCCCGTCGCACCCGGTCAGAAGACCGATGCCGGACTGCTCAAGCTCGAAGGCATGACGATGAAGATTGACCCGAAGGCCGAGTGGGCGCAGCAGTACACAGACGCGTGGCGCATCATGCGTGATTGGTTCTACGACCCGAATATGCACGGCGTTGACTGGCGCGGCATCCGCGACAAGTACGGCGCACTCGTCCCCTTCATCGCCAACCGCGAAGACCTCAACTATCTCCTGACGGAGATGGGAAGCGAACTATCGGCCGGTCACGTCTACGTCGAACGCGGCGACGACCCGCCGCGCGTCACGCGCTCCGATGGCGGCCTGCTCGGAGCCGAAGTCGTGCCCGATGCTTCGGGCTACTTCCGCGTCGCCAAAATCTATCGCGGCGAAAACTGGCAGGAGAGTTTCCGTTCGCCTCTGACCGAGCCGGGCGTGCGCGTCAAGGTCGGCGACCTCATCCTCTCGGTTGACGGTCGCTCGACGCGCAATGTCAAAAACTTCTACGAATTGCTCGAAGGCAAGGCGACGCGCGTCGTGACGCTGACGGTCAACGACCGCGCGGACACGACGGGCGCACACGACGAACGCGTGCGTCCCATCCGCAGCGAGTCGAACCTGCGCTACTTCGACTGGGTACAGTCGCGCCGCGCAATGGTCGATAAACTGTCGGGCGGTCGCATCGGCTACATCCACGTCCCGAACACGGCCGTCGAAGGCAATCGCGAATTGTTCAAGAACTTCTACCCGCAGACGAACAAGGATGCGCTCGTCATCGACGACCGCTACAACGGCGGCGGCTTCATCCCCGACCGGATGATTGAACTGCTCGACCGTCGTCCACTGAGCTACTGGGTACGACGCGGCACAGGCGCATACTCGACGCCCTTCTTCGCGCACGCAGGGCCGAAGGCGATGTTGATTAACGGCTATGCCGGTTCGGGCGGCGATGCCTTTCCTTACTACTTCCGCGAACGCGGGCTTGGTCGCATCTTCGGCACGACGACATGGGGCGGCCTCATCGGTCTCTCCGGCACTCCGCAACTGGCCGACGGCGGCAGTCTCAATGCGCCGACGTTTCGCTTCTTCGATACGGAGGGCAAGTGGGCTGTCGAAGGCGTCGGCGTTGACCCCGACGTAGAGGTGGTTGACCGGCCTGACTCCGTCGCGCGTGGCGAAGACCCGACACTCGAAGCAGCCATCCGCTACCTGCTCGAAGAGCTGCGACGCAATCCGCCGAAGCGCGTCGAACCACCGACGCCGCCCGTCCTGCGTCCATGAGTCCGTCGAGTGCTACTTTGAATACTGCTCTGCGCCCATGAAGTGCAGTGAGACGTAAGGCTCATCCCCCACGACCCAACTGTCGTGGGGGGTGGGCGGGACGTAGAACAGACTTCCCGGCGTGAGTTCGACAATCCTCCCGTCCGACATTGCCGCTACGGCGCGCCCGGAGACGACGAGTCCGACGTGCTCGACTTCGCAGAGAGCCGTTTCGGCCGTCGGCGCAACGTGCTCCGACCACTTCCAGCCCGGTTCGTAAGTAGCGCGCCCGATGGTCAGGCCGCCGATTCTGACAATCTCAAAC
>DASZCR010000107.1:0-2279 GCA_035942915.1 Pyrinomonadaceae bacterium
GTTCGACGCCCGTATCGCCCGCGTACCATGTGTAGGTGACGCTGCCGCCCGGCGCGGCCGTCTGCGGATACGGATTGATGCCGACCTCGAAGCCGTCGCTCGTCCTCACGTCGTAGTGCACCAACTGCGGGTGCAGGCCGACGCGGCGCGAGGGCACGACCTGATTGGCGTTGAAGTCATCGACAATCATCGGCAGCGTGTTGTATCCCGGCAGGTCAACGGGCTTGTCCGGGAGTTTGTTGTAGAGCGTGACGGAGATGCAGTCGCCTGCGTTGGCGCGCAGCACGAGCGGCTCGACGCGTTCGTTTCTATAGAACCCGTCAGCGCCAATCATGTCCTCGCGGACGTAGATGATGGCCGTCGGGTCGTTGAGCGGGCTTGTCTCGCCCTGAATGGAGAAGGAGTACGGAGTCTGCGGGCCGGGGCCGTCCGGGTCTTGACCGTCAAACTCAAGACGACCCTGACGCAGGATGTCGCGCGCCAGATAGGCGTAGACGTTGTAGTGCGTCCGCTTCGCCTCTTCTGGACAAGGACTGAGCGACGCCGGTTCGGGCGGCCCGATAATCGTCGGGCTGCTGCTGACGGTCATCTCGGACGAGGGCGGCGGGTTGCTCGGCAGCGCGAAGGGCGGCCTGTCCTCCGTCTCGCCGGAAGTCCCGTCAGACTGTAGAGACGAACTGGCCGTGCCGAATTGGCTGTAGACGCGCAGGATGCCCCAGATGCCGTTCCATTGGTCATCGACGGCCGCGCCGGGCTTGTAGAGATAGTCCGCCCTGTGTCGCGTGCCCGGCGGGCCGCTCGGCGCGCCGCCCGGCAGCACGAAGTCGAACTTCTCGGAGATGCCCATCATCTGCGAGTTGCGCCAGCCGGAGTCGCCGTCGCTCGGCTCGAAGAGCCACTTGACGCCGTGAACTGTGAAGTTGTGTCCCTCCTCGTGCGCTCCGACGAGGATGCGGACGTTGACGCGGTCGCGCTCGTTGGCGCGCAGCAGCGGCGTGAACGGGTCGTGATTGCCGACGCCGGGCGTCAGCGCCGGATATGGGCCGGGCAGGTTCAACAGCGGGTCGGCACGCTCGATGCTCTTGTAGACCAGAGAGAGGTCGCCCATGTCGCCCGGAGCTTGCGTGTTGGTGTTCGGGTCGCGCACGCGCAACGCTATCGGCTCGTTGCGGTAGTTGACCGAGAAGGTGCCTACGTCGTCGGCCGAGACAATCTCAGGGCACGGAGGGGGGTCGCCGTTCGGGCAGCCGCCCCGCGCGGGACGTTCGACCAGAGCGGTTTCCGGCCCGAAGGGTGGCCCCGGCAGCGGTTGGTCTGGAAGCGGAATCTCGCGCCGACCCGGCGGGTTGATGGCCTTCTTCGGGTCAGGGATAGGTTTGCCGGAAGCATCGACGCCGCCGCCGGGCAGGTATGCGAGTTGGAAGTCCGCGTACTCAATCATGAACTCGCGGAAGCTCTGCGAGGTGTCCGGGTGCGTGACGATGATGGCGGCGAAGCTGGTCGGGCCGCCGTCGTCGCGCACGGCGGTCGGGTTGTTGCTGTAACCGAGCGGAGTGCCGTCCTCGTTGTGAAGCCACTCGGAGTTCTTCGGTTCGACGATGAGACCGGCGTAGAGTCCTGTCTGCTGGTGTGTCGAGGGGCCGAAGTGGTCGTGTGTGAAGGCGCTGCGCAGCGTGCGGTCTTGCGGCGAAGTGCCGTTTGAATTGAAGCTCACCACGTCGTCGGCGAGCCAACGCTGGATGGTCTCCTGCGTCGGGCGATTGAAGAACGGGTGCGCGATGGGCTTGAGCAGGCGTTGCCCGCCGTCGAGCGTGTAGATGCCGCCCATCTCGTTGATGTGCTTGATGCGTGCTTCAACCTCCTGGTCGCCGAAGGTTCCGTCTTCATAGTTCCAGCCGTTACCCGCGCCGTCCGAAGCCATCACGTCGAATTTGACGAGGTGGATGTGCTGGCCGACGATGTCGGTCGGCGTCTTCACCTGAAAGTCATCGACCTCATAGACCTTCGGAATCAGATTGGCGTGGTGGAACGTGATGCAATCCTCCGTGTTGGCGCGGAAGAAGAGCGGCTCCGGCGGCTTCGTCCCGTTGATGGTCGGCTTGTAGTCGTGCCAGAGCGACTCGATGCGCGACTGCGGGAAGTGCCAGCCCGCCTTGTTAATCTTCATGTCGAACTGGAACATCACGCCCTTGTAGGTCAGGTGACGGTTGAAGAAGGGGCGCACTTCGAGAATCTGGTTGCCGTTGGCGTCGAAGCGGTCGGAGACGCACGGGTCGGCG
>DASZCR010000108.1:0-18486 GCA_035942915.1 Pyrinomonadaceae bacterium
GAAGGGTCGCGGCGTCGGCAGCATACTCGCGCGTTTCGTGCGGCAGACTGAACTTGTCCGGCCCGTGATAGGTGAACTCCGTGCGGCGACGGTTGCCCGACTCGTCGTAGATGTTCGTCTCGAAGACGCGCGGGTTGAGCATGTAGGCGAGCGCGGTGTTGTCCTGCGTCCAACTGTTGGTCGTCCACTTCCTTTTGACTCCGCCTGCCCATGTCTCTGTGCCGATAGTCAGCCCCTTGCCCCAACCGGAGGGGGCGAACAACTCCTTGTGAGTTGTCCCGTCGGGCGTGGTCACCTGTCCCCACGCGCCTGCGGGGTCGAAAGAGTAAGTCGTGAGCGCCTCTTGATTGTTGTTGGCGTTGACCGCCCAGAATCTGCGCTCCGTGAAACGCGGACAGTCGGTCTGCGCCGCGCCGGTCGAACCGGGCAGGTTGTAGGTCGTGTAGGAGAGTTGGTAGTTGTCGGCCGAGTAGTTACGAATCACGGAGACTTGTCCGTAGGAGGTGTACTCGAAGTTGTAGCGCGTGCCGTCAGAGAAGCCGACCTGCGTCAGAACGGGAATGATTTTTCCGTTGGCGATGCTCGTCGCCAGTCCTGAGAAGTTGGTCTGGATGGACAGATTGGAGTAGCCGAAGGTCGCCCAGACGTGCGTCTCCGCGACCGTTCCCGTCAAAGTCTCGCGCTTCCATTGTTGTTGAATGGATTGCAGGTTCAGGTTCGCGTCGTAGACGAAAGAGACGGTGCGTCCCAACGTGTCGCTGATAGATGAGAGACGGCCATAAGAGTTGTAGTTGGCGGTGATGAAGTTGCCGTTGCGGTCTTTGACCTCGGTGCAGCGATACTCGCCGTTGATGTACCAATAGGTCAGTTGCGTGCCGTCCGTCGTTCTGACGACGACCGACATGCCGTCGCCGGGCACGGTCAATTGAAGATAGGAAGAGTCGGCCGCCTCGTAGACGTTCGACGCGCCGACCTGACGTAGTTCGACGCGCGCACCTGAGGGAGTAATCAAGAGCAGAGAGTTCTGGCCGGTCGTGGGGTTGTAATAGAGCGTTTGGATAGAGGGAAAGCCAAGACGGAAGCCGGGAGTGGGATAGCCTCTGTCGGAATCGAAGCCGATAGACGTGCCGGAAGCGGATTTCGTCCAGACGCGCGAGTTATAGGAGAGAGACAGTCCGAGATTGAGACCGGAGCGGCCGGGCAGGCTCAGGATGGGCACGCTCCAATTGTAGTTGCCGGAGAGCAAATCGACGCCCGGCGCGCCCGTCCGATTCTTTAGCTCGGCGCGCTCCGGCGAATGGTTGTCCGATGCAGAGTAGATATCAGGCTCGTATGCGTCCGCGAGTGAACCGGCGGCGAGATGAGAATTGAGATGGCGAGAGCCGTCTTCGAGCCGCTTCAAAGCACGCGCGGAGAGGAGCGCGGCCGGTGCTGCGTCCGAGAGGTCGCGGCGGGCGTCTCTTGAGGAGAATCGAAATGGCGTCTCTGCGCGTAGATGGTCGTCGGCGTCGAGCGCGGCCAGTTCAATCTCGTCTTGCAAAGGCGTGCTCGCAGCGTCGCTCGCAGCAATGTCTGCGGGGCGACGCGTCGAGGGAATCGGCGCGGGCGCTTGCGGATGAGTTGGCGCGCGGCGACGCTCTACCTCAAGGTCTGGCAGGTCGATGGCCGGAGAGTTGCGCGTGCGGTGCGCGGGTGTGTCCTGTGGGGTGTTCGTCTTCTCCGGCTGTGCTGCTAATCGGGCAAAGGGCGAGACGAGCAGGATGAGGCACACGAAGACGGACATGCGAGAGGCGGCGAGGACTGGACGCACTACGGGACGACTCCTTCCGGGTCTATGCTTCTTCTGCGTTGATTAACCTGAGGCTAGCGAAGGGTAATTCGGTAGCTCGTGGGGTTTAAGATTCAGCGGTTAGGTGGACTCGCCGGAACCTTTATGAGAGACCGGCTCACGATAATCGCGGAAGCCTGCTCTGTCAATGGATTTCTACGCTTGCCGACGCACACTGGCAACCGCTTATGTCCATCGGTTATGCTTCGCGCCATACACTCTTTTATCTCAGCCGGGAGGGTCGATGTGAGGAAACGTGTCTACTGTCTGCTGGTGT
Organism: Pyrinomonadaceae bacterium; assembly: GCA_035942915.1. Classification (GTDB taxonomy): domain Bacteria; phylum Acidobacteriota; class Blastocatellia; order Pyrinomonadales; family Pyrinomonadaceae; genus DASZCR01. The sequence goes on from DASZCR010000108.1 coordinate 2,106, forward strand.
TGTCTCTCTTCATCTGCGGCGCACAGGCCGCGTCGGGTCAAGACCGCGACATTGAATCGACCGAAGGCAGACTAGTCGGCGAGCGCGCACTCGACCCGGAGTTGACTAATTATCCGTACCCTTTTCCCGTCCGCTTCTACGAGGTAGAGACGCAGGGGCAGAAACTACGGATGGCTTATCTGGATATGGCCTCCGCCAAGCCGAACGGACGCACGGTCGTGCTCCTGCACGGCAAGAACTTCTCCGCCGCTTACTGGGCTGAGACCATCAAGCCGCTTCTGGCAGAGGGCTACCGCGTCGTCGCGCCCGACCAGATTGGCTTCGGCAAGTCGTCGAAGCCCGCCTCCTATCAGTTCAGCTTTCAGGCGTTGGCCGCCAACACGCGTTCGCTGCTCGACTCGCTCCGTGTCGGGAAGTTCGTTCTGGTCGGGCACTCGATGGGAGGGATGCTGGCCGTGCGGATGGCTTTGATGTATCCCGAACGGGTCGAAAGACTCGTCCTCGTCAACCCCATCGGGCTGGAGGATTGGAAACTCGTCGCGCCTTACAGGACAGTTGACGAGAACTTCGCGCAGGAGTTGCGCGCCACACCTGAGTCCATCAAAGAGTATCAGCGCGTGAACTACTTCGGCGGCGAGTGGAAGCCGGAGTACAACGCGCTGACGGAGATTCTCGCCGGATGGACGCGCCATCCCGAATACAGGAGAGTCGCCTGGAACGCTGCGCTCACCTCCGATATGGTCTTCACGCAGCCCGTCCTCTACGAGTTCGACCGTGTGCGGACGCCGACGCTCCTCATCATCGGGCAGAGAGACCGCACGGCCATCGGCAAAGACCGTCTCCCGAAGGAGGTCGCCGCGCGCATGGGCGACTATCCGACTCTGGGTAAGGCGGCGGCAAGGCGCATCCCCGGCGCGCGTCTGTTCGAGATAGCGGAGGCCGGTCATCTGCCGCAGGTCGAGTCGTTCCCGAAATACATCCGCGCGCTGCTGGATTTCATCTCGGCCGGTTGAGAGTTGCAGGCCGCGCGGCGTCTCACATCAATCGTGTCTTAAAGCCGTGACGGGATTGACGCGCGAGGCGCGCGCGGCCGGGTAGAGCGCGGCGGCGATTGAAACCAGAACGGCGAAGAGGATGGCTCCGAGCCAGAGGTAGGCCGGGAGCGAGAACAGGTCTATGTAGCCCGCCCCGCGCGTCTCAAGAATGAACTTGTTGACAATCTCGTTTCCGAGTGCGTCAAGCCCCCATGCCAGCAGCGCGCCCAGTGTGCCGCCGACCAATCCAATCACCGCCGCCTCGACGAAGAAAATAAGCTTGATTTCGCGGTCTTTCGCGCCGATGGCTTTCATGATGCCTATCTCGCGCGTGCGTTCCAGAATGGACATCAGCATCGTGTTGGTGATTCCGAGCGAGGCGACGAGCAGAGAGATGCCGCCGAGCAGACCGAGCGCCGAGTTGATAATCAGGAAAGTGGTCTGCACCTGCTTGAACTCGTCGATGAAGGAGAAGCTGCCGAAGCCGAGTGCGGTCAGACGCTGGCGTACTTCGGAGAGCACTACCGGGTCTGTCACGCGCAGCACGGCCGTTGTGAAGCTGACCTTCTCCTGTTCGCCGACCGAGCCTTTTTTACGCGCCAGACGCAAGGCCACCTGATTGAGTGACTCTTGATGCTCGTCCTTCCAAGCGCGCGCCACCTGCATCGGCAGGTAGACATCAGGCATCGGCACCATCCCCCGAAAACGGTTTCCGCCCTCCGCTTCCCTCAAGACGCCGACGATGCGAAACGAACGTGCCACGACGAGTTCGTCGGGTTTTGCGCGCTCGCCGTTTTCGTTGGCCGGAGCGTCGAGCAGTTCAATCGTCTGGCCGATGCCGTCCGAAGGTCGGCGGTAGCCGAACCCGCGCATGAAGTTGGCGCTGACGACCGCTTCGTCCGTGCTCGCTTCGTCAAACATCTTGCCTGCGGCAAACTCTCTGAACTGAGTCGAGGGGTCGGAGGCGAGCGCGCCGCCGAGAGAAATCATCTGCGTCCGCCCGGCCGCCTGCACGTAGGCGGAAAAGAGGATGTGCGGTCTGATGAAGGTGACGCCGGGGATGCGCGCGATTTCTTCGAGAGCGCCGTCATCGAGCGAGCGTTGCGGAATCCTGTCGGGGTGCGGGCCGTCGCCTACCTGCGCGACAGGACGTGCCGGAGCGCCGGGGCGCGGCGCGCGGTCGGAAGCGAGGCTCAGGAGCGAGCGCCCGTAGACGTGCACCTCGCTGAAGGCGTCGAGCTTCTGAAAGCGCGCGAGCGCATCGCGCCGGAGGCCGAGACCGAAGGAAATCATCGACACGATGACGGCGACGCCGATGACGACGCCTGCCGTCGTTAAGGCCACGCGCAGTTTTGCCCCGCGCAGGTTACGCAGAGAGAGTTTGAGAATGTCGAAGAAGTTCATGGCACATGCATTCGTCCGTGTTGAGGACGCGAAAATTCGTTCGTGACGAGCCTAGTTGTAGAGCGGCTCGAAGCTGTGTGCGACTGCCTGCTCGACCGTCAGGACGCGTCCGTCTTCCATGAGAATCGTCCGGTCGGCGAAGCGCGCCGCGAGTTCGTTGTCGTGTGTCACCATCAGGACTGTCAGGCCGTCGCTCTCGACCAACTCTCTCAGGAGGGCGAGGATTTCGCGCGAGCGGGTCGTATCGAGATTCCCGGTCGGCTCGTCTGCAAGGAGCAGGCGGGGCGAGTTCGCCAGCGCGCGCGCAATGGCGACGCGTTGCTGCTCGCCGCCGGAAAGCTCCGAAGGTCTGTGCATCATCCGGTCGCCCAGTCCGACGCGACCCAGCAGTTCAGACGTGCGCTTTGCTCTTTCGCCGCCGCGAACGCCGCCGAAGGCGAGCGCGAGAGCGACGTTCTCGGCGGCCGTCATCGTCGGGATGAGGTTGAAGTTCTGAAAAATCATGCCGACGCTGTGACGCCTGTAGTCTGCCAGTTGCTCTTTGTCGAGCGTGTCGAGCACTCTGCCTTCAAAACAGACCTGCCCGCTGCTCGGTTGGTCGAGGCCGCCGAGAAGGTTGAGCAGTGTGGACTTGCCGGAGCCTGAAGCGCCGCGAATGGCGACGAACTCACCTTTGTCAACCATGACCGAAACGCCGTCGAGCGCGGCCACTTCGGAGTTTCCGACGCGGTAGAGTTTCGTGACCCGGCGTGCTTCCAAGATAGGTTCTGACATCTTCATCTTTCCTCGCGTGTCGATTAACGCGTGACCGAACCCCGCGACGTGTAGCGGAGCACGAAGTCGGCGCTGTTCTGGCACGGCTGCAACTCGATGGTCGTGTTTGTCGTCTGTGCCTCGCGGCGCAGTTGTGCGCGCTGTTTGGCGTCCGCCGCAGCGCGGTGCGCCCCCGCGCCCGATTTTGTAGCAGTGTTTGTGAGCGCGATTGCCAGATAGCGTCCGGGAGCGAGATTGTCGAATCCGAACTCGCCATCCGTGCCGACAGGCGCTTGTGCGTAGCGCAGCGAATCGTCGGCCGACTCCGCTTCGAGCGGCACGAGATAGACACGCAGATTCGCGGGCAGTGACGCGCCTTCGACGGCAGGCACGACGCGACCGCGCAGCGACGCCGCGCCTTCGGCCAGAGTGACGTTGAAGCCTTCGACCTGTGCGCCCTGTTTGACGGCGAGGGTGAAGGGCGAGGCGGCGTTCGCTCCTGAGAGTGCGGCTGAGCGGATGTACCAATTGCGGCTCGGCAGACGCGGCTCGACGAAGTAGTCTCCGGCGTTGAGGTTGCCGAGCACGAATTTGCCTTCTGCGTCCGGCATGGTGCTGGCAGGCGTGGCGACGCCCGGTTTGTCAGTCTGCGAGTCCTGCGCGTGAGCGAGGATGACCGTCTCTTCGAGCAGCGCGCGACGGTTGTCGAGGCACTGCCCGCCTTCTCTGACCGGCGCGGCTTCGAGCACGACACGTCCGGCGATGGAGCCGAAGGGCAGCAGCGTCAGTGCCACGCCGCGAACGTCCGCACCTCGCACCGTGAGCCGACGCGGCAACGAAGCCGCCTGCGACGCGTCGCGTGCGCTAATCTCATAGTCGCCGTCGGGCACGGCGTCGAGCGCAAAGTCGGCGGTGCCGTCTCGCGGCGTGAGCGGCGCAGAAATGATGGGAACGCCGGTCGTCGTGTGTGTCAGCGTGATGACGATGCCAGCCGCAGACCGTTCGCGCGGCGCGGAGATGCCGGCGACGCTGCCGCTAATCGTATAGGCGCGCTCCTCGCGGAAACGTATGTCAATGCCGCTCGATTCCTGCCCGGACATGACCTGCACGGGCAAGGCGTTGGCGAGACCGGCTGAGGGGTAGAAGATGTTTGCCCGTTCCCTGCCCGCGACGTTTGGAGAGTTGCCCGCAACGGCGACGAGATACGAGCCGGGTTCGAGGCCATAGAGGCGATAGACGCCCCTGTCATCCGTCCGCCAGACGCGCGACGGCGCAGCATCGCGCGCGGGCTGGCCTCCGGCATCCTTCACGCGTACGGCACGTACCTGTGCGGCCGCCAGCGGTTCGCCGTTCGTATTCAGCACGCGCCCCGTAATCACTCCTCCCTTGACCATCCTGAGCGTAACGAAGTCGCCGACGTGGTAGTAGACAGCCTGACCGGAGAGGTCATCATGCGCGGTGACGTATCCCGGCGCGACCGCCGTCAGCGTGTAAGCGCCCGGCCGCAGATTGCTCGCTTGAAAAGCTCCTTCCTCGTCAGTGGCAAGGAGAACAGGGCTGCCCTTGTGTGCGGCCGAACGCAGAACGACGGTCGCGTTTGCCAGCGGCCTGTTGCTCTCTTGCAGGAGGACGCGCCCTTTGAGCGTGCCCGCGAGGCCGCCGTCGTCGCTGCTCTTGTCTGTCTGAAGCGACCGCGACGAGTTGCGGGGAACAGCCGGGTCGAGATGCTGTGCGCTCGACGTGGCGACGAGTAGCAGTGTCGTCAGCACGGCGAGGAGTAAACGGACAGGCTCGAAACGCCGTCGGCTCTGTCGTCCTGTCAACGCGAAAGATGAACTGTTCACTTCTCCGTCTCCGTCTTGCTCTCGTTCAGGTTAAGTACCAGCGCGACCTCTGGCTCGGACGCGCCGCCCACTCTCACGAGCATCTTCGTGCTCGGCGGCTTGGCGGAAACGTTCGCGCCAGCGACGGCTGGCGACCTCGCAACCAGAACGAACTCGTAATCGCCTGCCGCCAAACCCTCGACGACGAAGCGGCCGTCCGCGCCGACTTCGGCCGCAGGGTAACGCGGCAAGATGGTCGGCCCTTCGCGTCGCACGTAGATGAAAAATCGTGTGCCGGGCGGCGGCGTCCCGCCTGCCAGTCGCATCTGCCCGCGCACGACGTAGTTGCCATAAGCGAGCACGACACGCACTCCCGCAATCTGCTCGTCAGAATTAATCCTGATGCCGTCCTGCTGCACGACGCCGTCGCGTTCGACGCGCAGGAGCGTGAAGCCTGTGGGCAGACGCGCGGCGCTGCCGACGACCAATCTGCCGGGGCGCAGACCGCTGAGGAGAAAGCTGCCGTCTGCGTTGACCCTCGACGGGACGGTGGCGGGCGAAATGGCCTCCGGCTGATAGAGGAACGCGCTGACGGGGACGTGCGCCAGCCTTTGCAGAATGGTCGTGTCGGTTGCGCCCTCGACCACCACGACGCCGCTCAGCCGCGCGCCTCGCTGCACCTTCAAATCCAGACCGCTCACGTCACCGTTATCGACCTCGAATTGAAGCGGCTCGCTGTAGGCGTCGCTCTCGCCGCTCGCAGGGACGTAGACAACGTAGCGTCCGGGCGCAAGGCCGTTCAGCTTGAATTCGCCATCAGCGCCGGAGCGCAAGTTCGAGGCGGGCGCGTTGATAAGCTGGCGGCTGTCGCGGAGAAGCCCATAGCTCAAACGGACACCGGCGACGGGCTGGCCGCTCACAGAGTCCGTGATGCGACCCGTGACGGCGAAAGTCCGCGCGGGGCGTGCGAGATTGATGTTGATGTTCGTGACCTCAGCGCCCGCCGAAACTTCGACCGCAACGGCTCTCAACTCTTCGGTCGCGTCCGGGTGAAACGTGCGCTGATAAAATTTTCTGCCGCGCAGGCCGGAGGGGGGCGCGCTGCCGCTCTGTCCGGCGCTGACGAGATAACGACCCGGAGGCACGCCGTAGATGCGATAGATTCCCCGGTCATCCGTCTCAAAGCTGAGATTCGACGAAAGCAGTGCCGCGCGCTCCGCCGCCGCACCTTCGACGGGCGTCAGCGTCACACGCTCGGCAATCACCGGCAGACCTTCGGCGTCCGTCACCTGCCCGGTGATGACGCCGCCACGCGTCAGAGCGAAATCGACCCCTTCGACGTTCTGTCCGGCGGAGATGTCGAGCCACCTGCCGCCGCGTCCTGAAGCCGTCTGCGGCGGAGCAACTAACGTGGGAGCGACGGGCACTACCTGATAACTGCCCGCGCTCACGCCCGTCAGGCGAAAGCGACCTTCCGTATCCGTCAACGCACGCGCGAGGGCGACGGAGGAGCGGTTGTTCCGCGCCAGAAGCAGCACTTCCACGCCCGGAGCAGCCTTCCCCTCAACCGTCACCCGCCCGGAAATCGTCGCCGCCGCAGCAGCAGCGGTCTGCGTACTCTGCCGCGCAGCGGCGGCAATAGTCGTGCATCCGAGGAAGAGGGTGAGGATGAAAAGACGTGTGAGAGAAAGCGTCATCGGTTACTCCTTCAGACAAAAGTTCTCGCGGCAGCTTTATCTGGAGTTGGATAAAGCCACATCACTTCGACGGAGAGATGGCAGGCGCAGCCGCCATCAGGAATCTGAGAGCCTCCGAGAGGTCTGCGTCGGTCTTCTCTGTGAACTTCACTTTGATATCCGGCTCGACGCCCACACCCTCGACGCGAACGCCGCCCGCTGTCCTGAAATCCCAGACGGGGAGGACGAGCATCCACCCGCCCGCAATCGGAAACACATCCGCGCCGAGCATCGCGCCCGCTGTCCGCCGCCCGATGAGTGTCGCCGCACGCATCTCCTTAACGACTCCGGCGAAGGCTTCGCTCGCGCTGTAGCAATACTCATCGATGAGGACGACGACGCGGCCTTGATAAGCCGACTTGGCGCGCCCGCCGGTGGCAAGCATGAGCGCGCCCGCACGTCGCATCTCGCGGTTGAAGGCTTCCGACTCGTAGCCGGAAAAGTCCTGTAGCGAATCGGGCGCGAGTTGGTCTATCGAGGCGACGCCGCGACGAGCGAGGCCATCGCGGCTGGCGAAGTATCCGAGGCGACGCGGCTCCTTGAAGATGTAGTCGCCGACTCGCATCGCGGCCGTCAACGCCCCGCCGCCGTTGCCGCGCAGGTCGATGACGAGTGACGGCAGCGCTCCCAGTTCGGCGAACGCGCCATCGATACGCGCTAGCGCCCCCGCGCCGTCTTCAAACCTTTCAATCCGCAGATAGCCGGCCGCAGGCGTCAGCTTTTTCCAAGAGATGCCGAACGTTCTATGCGCGCCCGTAGCGCCGGGTCGGGGCGTTGGCAGTTCCGTCAGCCCGTTGGTGACGGCGAAAAATTCGAGATGCGACGCACGCAGTTCGCCGAGCATTCTTCTGACGACGGAGAGCAGTTCGCCGTCCGAACGCGCCGACGCGGCAAGCGGGCGATAACGTCTGCGCGCTGCCTCCCAATCGACGCCGTTGAAGTTCGACGCGTAGAAATCCCGCCGCACCTGTGTCCAGACGGCATCGAAAATCTCCACGCGCGGCGTCGTCGAAGGCTTCAGAGCAGCGCGCCTGCCGCGCACCTCCCCCGCAAAAAAGAGTTGCGAGAGGAAGCCTGCGGGAAACCACTTGCCCTCTAGGCGGTCGCCTTCGACGACGGCCGTCACCTTCAACTGACCGAACGATGTCGTCGCCAGCAGAGTCAAGTGGTCGCCTTCGAGACGGCCTGACGTGGCGGCAATGCTGAAATCGCCGAGTTGCCCCAACACAGACCACGTCACCTCTCCGTTGCGCTGAACCTGAAACTCGACAGGCGTCTCGTAGATACCGTCCGGCAGATGCACCGCCAGTTCCCAACGGCCGCTCAGCAGCCCCGCTGTCTTGCTCCCTTGAGCCTTCACGCGCGTCGGCGCGGCCAGCCCCGGCAGACAGAGGATGAAGGGTAAAGCCCTTAAAATCATGGGTGCGATGTGAGTCATCTTAATTATGAAAGTCTGCTCGCCGTGCTCGTTCGTCGGCAGTCTGCGTCGAATGAAGGCCGCTCATCCGCACCGCTCGATGCGGCGCAGAGCATAAGCATCAACCTGTTCCCGTACGCTGCCGGAGAGACGCGTCGCCCGCTTGACCTTCGCGGCGCAGGCGCGCCTCGAACGCTGCCAGAAAGCGGCCGAGCGAAGATTTCTCCTCGGCCAGTTCCGCGCGCAGCTTCGTGAATTGCGATTCCCAAGAGGCCGTGTCGTGCGGCAGCGCGACGTTGCCGCCGTAGGAGAAACGCTCGTGTAATGATTCCCAGTAAATCCAGTGCTCCGGCGCGGCCGTTAGTTGTTCCTCGATGCGTTTGAAGATTTTCGCTGTCGTCAGGTAAAGCTCCTCGTTGAGGTTGCCCGTGCGTACAGGTTCGACAGGTGCGCCGTACTTGAGGATGAATTGCCCGCGCGCGCGCCGCCAGCAATAGAGCGGGATGAGCATCGCGTTGGCCTTCAGCGCGAAGAAGGCTGTGCCGCCCATCGCAACGGCCAGCCGGCCGAAGAAGGGGACGTACATCATCCCCATGTTGAAGTCGTAAACGTCGGGCATGATGCCGAGCGCGTTCCCGTTCTTGAGCGCGCGCAGCCCTTTCAGAACGGCCGTCTTGTCGTTGAAGAGAATCTTCGTGTTGCAACTGAGACGTTCAATCAACCCCTGATAAATCGTCGTCGTCGGGTTCACTTCCGGCGGGTCGTAGAAAAGACTGAGGGTTTTGTGTTGCTCGACATCCATCATGACGCGCATCACGGCGACGACGAAACTGCCGTAGTGCGGCGTGAAGAAGATGACCGGCTGCGGGCTTTCGCAGGCCGCACGCAGGTTCTCCGCGCCTTCCACTTCGACGCGCGTCCGGCAGTATTCGAGCAGACGCCCGCGCGGCATCCCGTTTAACTGAATCCTCTCAAGCTCGCTTTGAAAACGTGCGCGCCAGTGCCTCTTGATTAAATCCTGCCGCTCCGTCTCGGAGAGTTGCGGCAAGGCCAGTTTGAAGTTGTAGTTGAGCCGCGCCGTCGCGCCTTCGTCGAGATGCCTGAAGGCGTCGGCCAGCAGGTCGAAGGCCGCCGTGCAGGCAGGCGAGGTGAGCCGCAGCAGACGCTCTGCGAAGGGCGACGGATAGACAGCTTTGACGATTCTCTCTTTCATAGTGGCGCGTGCGCTCAATCAAGTGGCCGCGTGCGCGGAACGGTCGAAGGCGTTGACCGTCTCCTGTAGCTTCCGCAACTCCGCCATCGACCATGCGTAAGTTTCCGTATTCATCGCCGTGCCGGACGTGTGCCACGCGCGCACGTAGCCTTCGACCAGCTTGAGTTTCATCACCGTAATCTGCGACTTGATGCGTGCCGAGCGCGTCACCGCATGCATCCACGAGAGAACATCCACAGGCATCTCACGGAAGACGCTCTCAAGGTGTCCCGCGAGCCACGTGAGCACCGCGCGCACGTCCGCCTCCGAGACCGCATCGGGCTTGCTTGCGCCGGGATAAGCGACGAGTGAGAGCCGCCCCGCAGAGTTGTCGGCGCTCGCTTCGAGCGTGAAGAGCGGCGCGACGCCGCGAAAGAAGAGCAGCGGTTCGAGCGTTGTGAACTGATACTCCTCGCCGAGAAAATTGATGCGCCACATGGTTGCACCGGCCGTCATCTGGTGGTCTGGGAAAGTGACGTAGGTGACGGGCGCGTGCGACCCGGCTTCGAGCCGACGGCTGTTATGAGCCAGCATCTCAGACGACGACAGCAACTTCACGCGCCCGCCCGCCTGCTCGTCCAAGAGCGGCTTCAGGTAGCGGCACGTGAGCGGCGTCCCGACGAGACAAAACTGACGAGATTCGTCCTCCGCGAGTCGCGCCAGCAGAAGGACGCTCGAAACCGTCAGCGGCAGCGCCAGCAGATACGACGTGTCGGCATACTTTTCCAGTTCCCGCACGACCTGCCCCAGTTCGCGGGCGGGCGTCATGCGGCGCAGCGAACGAAGCGCGCGACCCGGCCTTTCGTCCTTCACCAGACGGTTCAACTTCGCACGGCGCGCCGCACCCGCACGCGCCTGCCGCTCGGCTTCGACCGGCGGTAGCTTGAGCATCTTTTCGACGGCGAAGGTCACGTCCTTCAACTGCTCGCGTTCGTAGAAACGGCTGCGCAGTCTCTCCACGATAAACTGCCTGTAAGGCACGTCGAACCGCTTCATAATCTTCGAGTCCCTAAAATCTCGACCGGCCGGAAGTGCTCCGCGCAGGTCTTTCGTTCCTGCCGCCGCGTCGCACCGGATGGCGCATCGAACGCTAAACGTGACGCGCCCACTTCGACCTCAACCCCAGAATAAGATTGCCCACGCGCGGCGGCAGGGTCACCTCCAAAGGGTGCGCCGCCATCAAGCGCAGCAGCCTGTACGCCAGAAATAACAAGAGCACGCAGAGAAAGAGAGGCCAGATGCTCATGTAAACCAACGAGCCTGCCGCCCGAAAGGTGTGTTCGATGCTTCCCGCATCGTAAGACCTCTGCAAGAGTCTGAAGACGCGCGCCGCGTCAGGCGGGTAGTGGCGTATCACATCGCCGACGGCGCGGTAGAGGAAGTTGGCGATGAAGGCGATGTAGACCACCACCAGACCTGTGTAAAAGTAGAGCACCTTGAGGCGGATGCCGCTGACCTGCGCGGCCTCTGCGCCGGGGCGTCGAAAAATCTTTCTCACGACGCGCCGCAAAGTCTCGCCGAGTTGCTTGTGCAGATTGCTCAACCCGCTCAAGTCCGTGAGCAGCCAGTAGCCGTCCATCTTGAAGACAGGGTTGAGCGTGTAGAGCATCGTCAGATGCATGACCCAGACGAGGCGCGACGCCAGGAGACTCTGCGTCAGCAGGACGTAGCCCGTCAGCCCAATCACGAGCAGACATTGAAAGTAAAGCCCCCCGGCATCGACGACGGCGCGCCTCACCGGCGGCAGCCGCCATGACTTCGTCACGTCCGTATAAAAGGCGGGGTAGATGAAATAAAGCGCAAAGCCAATGTCGCCATGCGGGCATTGGTAACGACGACAGGCCGTCGCGTGTCCGAGTTCGTGAAAGAAGGTGATGGCAATAAGCGAGAGGTAAAAGAGCGGGATGTCCCAACCGTGAAATTTCTGGTGAATGGCCTGCAACGAACCCGAAAAGACAAAGTACTCGGAGACGACGAAGGCGAGCAGCGTGATGATGACGACGGGCTTCGCGTAAAGCCACGTCAGCCTCGACGAGATGGGGCGCACGAAACGCTCCGGCACCATTCTGAAGCTGAAGACAAAGGGACTCTGGTTCTTCGGCAGAGGGGTGTGGCTGAAGAGCGAAGCGGGAATATGCGATTGGACGACTTTGTCGAGAACTTCAAGCGAGATAGTTTGCCCGGTCTGTTGTTGATAGACTTCGGCCAGCTCTTCCAACGTCTCCGGCTGCTCGCCGAGCGCGACCAGAACATCGCGCATCGCCTTACTGGCGACGAAGCAGACCTCTCCGACTTCAACCAGATAACGCTCGCCGGGCGCACCATCTTTGAACTCGCTGATGCTGATGCCGTCTTTAAGTTTCGGCAGCGTGTTGCTGCGCAGGGTCTGTTCAATCATCTTGGTCTCTGCGTTCTGAGGTGGAGCGCGAGTTGAGAGCTTGCAGTGAGGAGGGCTGTCGGCCAGCGGCGCGTCCAGCCCCCTCAGGTTGAGGAGACTGTGCTCTTTTCAGTTGGAGGTTAGAAGCGACAACGGCAGATGACGCAGTAGCTGCGAACTCTTATGCCGTTAACGGCGCCGTCCGTGCTATCGCCTTCCATCGAAGACATCGTTCCGCCGTCCTGTTCATAGCCGGGAAAATCGCCCGAAGTGCCGTCCGTGTAGGTGCCGTCGTCAAGGATTGCGTAGCTGCCATCGCTCGACGTCTGATACGTACCGATATACCCGTCGCCGCTGCCGGCGTTGCCCCAGCTGCTGCCGTAGTAATCATAGGAACCGCCCCCGCCGCCGCCGCCGCAGCCGTCGTCATACGATTGGGCATAGTAGCCGCTGTCGGACTGCTGGTACTCAATCATGCACTGCATTTCAAAGCGGGCTTCGAGTTCCTGAAGTGAGAAGTTAGAGGTGCTCAGACTCATTCGTGTCGTCCTTTCGGGTGTGAGTGAAGTTATCCGCACGCCCCCCTTCAATTGGTGAGAACCACGAAAAAGGCGGGCGAGGATGGCCTTCCTGTTGAGAAGTTGCCTCACGTGATGGAGCTTCGATTCACCGTGAGGGGTGAAATGTGCGCCTGACGGTAACCGTGCCTGAGACGACCGCTCGCAAGAGTGGAGACTTCAAGCCCGACTACACGCTCCAATGGCCTCCAGAGCTAACCTGCGTCATCGCGCCTCTGCGTGGTAAAGCGTGCCGGAGGAGCGCCGCATCTGCGACGGGTGTGACTCTAGAACTTATGAAGCCGGTTAAGGATTATGAGACGTAGCATGTCGAGGCGACGCACCTCGGCCGTTTAAGATTGCCTGAGAATCCAGCGACAAAGTTCGCCATCGACGGAAGTGAAGCCTTCCGTCGTCGCATACTGTTGGCGAACCTTCATCGCATAAGTTGTTGAGTTAGAAATTGAGGGGGCTAGCTTCCCGTCCTTGTCTATAACCTTTGTTTTTTACGAGGCGTTCGGCTGCCGACGAGTCGCTTTCTCGTCGCCTCAGCGCGCCTTGATGCTCTCCGGTTCAACTCCTCTGTTGTTGAGCCGCCGACAAGTTTCGCGCTAAGATGCGTCTGCTACACGTTTCTTCTCTACGCCACAGGAATCGGCGGTGACGTACCGGCCGAAAGCTCGTCAGCCCTCTTTAAGCGGGGACGATGTTCTTTTGTCTGTGACGTTCGCCGCAGCGTCCGGCGCGAGGATTTTCTCGCCGCCCCTCGCAACATACAGGTTTGCGTGAGTCTGGAATCGAGCCGCTTAGTCAACGGCGGTCTGCGGAGTCACGCAAACATCTGTTTTTTCATTAACCGGCAGGATGCGAGCCTCAATCTGCAAGATGCCGAAAATTCGTGGAAGGCGAAACACGTCGCCGATGTCTCAGAGAAGCTCAACGGCCGCAATATAGAGGAGCACTGAAGCCTTCGTCTGTCTGAATCAGACATAGCGAAGATAAATTTTCGGAGATTTCCGAAAAGTGAGTAATGTCGACATGACCTCGGCTCTGCTCACGGTTTGAGCGCGGCGCGGATGGGACGCGCGCGCGCCTGAAGTATCCGGTCATTCCTAGTCTGCCCCGAAACCTCTCATGTGTACGTTTCCTCATTCCGACTTGACCTGAAAATTATTGAAGCGGGGAGTCCACCATGCTCGAGACCAGAGAGTCTCGCCAGATGGCTAGAAACGCGATTCTTGCTGCTCTACCAAAAGACGAGTACGAACGCATCTTCCCCCATCTGGAGATAGTACAACTCACTCGCGGAAGAATCGTTTATAACGTCGGCGATACGGTTCGTCATGCCTACTTTGTGTTGACAGGGATGCTCTCGCTGCTCTCGGTGACGGCCGACGGCAGGACGGTCGAGGTGGCGATAATCGGAAGTGAAGGCATCGCGGGTATCTTCACCGTCCTGACCGTGAGCACCAGCCCGTACCAGATTGTCGTGCAGAGTTCGGGCGACGCGATAAGACTGCGCGCCAATCTCCTCAAGGAAGCATTCCAGCGCGGCGGCCGTTTTCAGGAACTGCTGCTGCGCTACACGCACTCACTACTCACGCAGGTTTCACAGTCTGCCGCCTGCAACCATTTCCATACCATCGAACAGAGACTTTGCCGCAGGCTGCTCGTCAGTTGCGACCGCGTCAAGTCGGACACTTTTTATATAACGCAGGAGTTCATCTCACACATGCTCGGCGCGCCCCGCAGCGGCGTGACGGCCGCCGCCGGTACGCTCAAGGAGCGAGGACTCATCCGCTACAGTCGCGGCAGGATTACGATTCTCGACCGGCGTGGACTCGAATCGACGACCTGCGAGTGCTACCAGATGCTCTCGGAGGAGATTGCCAAGCTCGTCGCAACATCCCGTTCCGGGTAATTTGCCTGTCCGCGTGCGCCCTCTCTTACCTCACCTTTCGCCGACATCGTGCGAAAGGTTGAACCACCCGCCTCGAATCCCCGTTCTACCGATTCAAATCTCTGCAATATTTGCGGCCGTCGTTCGTCTACAGGAATGGATGGAGGAGCCGGCGCGCATCACACGGATGACCGAGCAAGACCGTCAAATCTCCGAAATCATCGCGGAAGAGCGCTCCCGGCTGCGCAATTTCATCCGCCGACGTGTGCCCAATCCTTATGACGTCGAGGACATCGTGCAGGAGGTTTTCTACGAACTCGTCGAAGCCAACCGCCTGCTGATGCCGATTGAGCATGTGACCGGATGGCTTTTTCGTGTGGCGCGCAATCGCATCACAGACCTTCTGCGCAAGAAGCAGCCCCGCTCCTTCAGCGATGCGACGTTCGAGGACGAAGACGGCGAGTTGCTACGGATAGAAGACCTCTTGCCGTCGCCCGATGCCGGGCCGGATGCGCTCTACATCCGCAGCGTGCTGATTGAGGAGTTGGAACTTGCGCTTGACGAACTGCCGGACGAGCAGCGCGAGGTGTTCGTCGCGCACACGTTCGAGGGGCGCAGTTTCAAAGAGTTGTCGGTCGAGACCGGCGTCAACGTCAACACACTGCTCTCGCGCAAGCGATACGCCGTGCTCTATCTGCGCCAGAGATTGCAGGACATCTACGACGAATTTACGAAATCGTGAGGTTGCGAACCATGATACCGAGAAGGAAAAGGGTGCTGTTGATTGCTCCGCTGGCGATTCTGGGGATGCTGCTCTTCGTCGCCCTCGGCGCTGAGATAGTGAGGCTCCTGTGGAATTGGCTGCTGCCGCAGCTCTTCGGCTGGCGCGAGATAACCTTCTGGCAGGCGCTTGGGCTGCTGGTGCTGTGCCGCATCCTCTTCGGCGGCTTCGGATGTCGCGGCTCCGGCCATTCCAACTGGCGGCGCCGCATGGAGGAACGCTGCGAGAACATGACGCCGGAGGAACGCGAACGATTCCGCCAGCGCATGCGGGAGCGTTGGGGCTTCGGCACGTCCACCGACAAGAGCAAGGAACGATAAAGCCGAGTCGAGACGCACTAAAGGAGGCAAAGACTATGAGCACAGCTTTAGCGATGGAACGGATTGCAGAAGCGTCGCCGCGTTTGACGGCGAGGGCTGCCGGTTTCTTCTGGCTGATGACTTTCGTGTTGGGCGTATACGCCTTGGCAGGCGACAGGCTTGTGCTGTGGAACGACGCCGCCGCGACCGCAGCCAACATCGTCGTGCGCGAGCCTGAATTCCGGCTTGGGACTGCGGCCAACCTCCTCGCCACCGTCTCCTATCTCGTTGCGACGGTGCTCGTCTATGACCTGCTCAAACCGCTCAACCGGAATCTCTCTCTGCTCGCGGCCTTCTTCAGCCTCGCGGGCTGCGCAATTTCCGGACTCAGTTTCATCTTTCGTCTCGCTCCGTTGCTCGTTCTCGGAGACGTGCCATACATGAGCGTCTTCACGGCGGAACAGTTGCAGGCGCAGGCGCACACATTTCTCAGACTGGGCGGGCTGGCCTTCTACATCAGCAGCGTCTTTTTCGGCCTGCATTGCCTGCTGGTCGGCTACCTCATCGTGAGGTCGAGGTTCCTGCCTCGATTCGTCGGTGGGCTGATGATATTCGCCGGTGTGGGCTGGCTGACCATGAGTTTTGCGAATTTGCTTGCGCCGCCGTTCGGGCGCTCTCTGTCTCCCTACATTCTGCTTCCGGGCATGCTCGGCGAAGGCACTCTGTCGCTGTGGCTCCTCATCGTCGGCGTGAACGTCCGGCGATGGAAAGAGCGGACAGACGCAGCGTGGCAGAGGCGTTCGCAGCGCCCTGTGCAACCCTGATGCAATCGCGACCGACGCACAGTGACATCAGTTCTTCAGCAGCGGCAGGAAACCCGGCTCGCTGGTGAGCCTGCTGATGCCTATCCTCCATACCGGCGAAGCCCGATAACGACCGGACTGTTTCGCTGAGGCCGCAGATAACCACACCACAGGCCGACGGCGACTGAGGAAAACACTCGGCCGGACGCCGACGTAATCGGACTAACCGAGAAGCGGGGGGGGGG
>DASZCR010000109.1:0-2807 GCA_035942915.1 Pyrinomonadaceae bacterium
CCCCCCCCCCCTCTCAATTTTTCACGTCTCGTCCGGCCTCTTCTTCCCGCTTCACTTGAGCATCGGTTCGACGCGGACGGCGAGCGCCGGGTCGAGCGTCTTCAGTTTCTTGAGCGTCTCTTTGGCCTTCTTCTTGTCGCCGCTTTTGCGATAGGCGACGGCGAGATTGAAGTAGCCGTAGGCGTAATCGGGTTTGGCGCTCACGGCCTGTTCGGCATACCTGACGGCATCTTTCCAGCGACCGAGACTGCCGTGCGCGAACCCGATGTTGCTGAGCGCCTCCGGCCAGTTGGGTTTGTAGCGCAAGGCCATGTCGAATTCCTTGATGGCCTCGTCGAACTTGAGAAGGCGGCTCAACGTGATGCCGTAGTTGAAGTGCGCGGAAGCGTCTTCGGGTTTGAGTTGAATGGCCTTGCGCGCGGCGTCGGCCGCCTCTGTGAAGCGCGCCGAGTTGTTGAGCGCCCAGACCAGATTGATGTAAGCGTCGGCGTAGTCCGGTTTGAGTTGAGTGGCCTTCTCAAGTTCGGGCACGGCGGCCGTCCAACGCTTCTGCCTGCCGTAGACGTAGCCGAGGTCGTGTCGCAACTCGGCGTCGTTCGGTCTGAGCGGGACGGCTTTGGCGTAGGCATCGGCCGCTTCACTGAAACGGCCGAGTTCGCGGTAGGCGTCGCCGAGGTTTGCGAGAGCCGATGCGTCGCGCGGATTCAGACGCGCGGCCTCTCTGTAAGCTTCCGCTGCCTCTGCCGGTTTGCCCTGCTTGAAATAGACATCGCCGAGTTCGAGATGCGCGTCGGCGTAATCCGGCTTGAGCCGCACGGACTGGCGGAGGGCTTCGAGGGCGCGTTCGGGTTGGCCGTCGGCGGCCTGCGCCTCGCCGAGCGCGAGGAAGTTTTCGGCGTCGGTCGGGTCGAGCCGCGCGGCCTGCTCGTAGGCGGCGACCGCTTCACCGTAGCGGTTCAGTTTCGAGCGCGATGCGCCGAGATACTTGAAGGCATCGGCGTCGGACGGGTCGAGACGCGTGGCGCGTTCGAGCGCGTCGGCGGCTTCGGCGAAGCGGCCGAGCGAGTATGCAGCGACGCCGAGATTGGAGAGCGCCTGCTGGTGGTCGGGCTTGAGCGCAATGGCGCGACGGAGCGTGTCTGCCGCTTCGGCGAAGCGACCGGCGGCAATCTGCGCCTCGCCGCTCGCGTTGAGTGAATCGGCCGTTGGGGCGGGCGGAGTCCGCGCCGACGACTCGGCTTTCTTGGGCGTCGGCCGCGTCGTCGTCCCGGCCGTTTCGGTGGCCGCGCGCGTCTGCTCCGGGCGCTTGCGGCGCGTGGCAAAACGGCGCGGCGCGGTCTGCCTTTCGCGGCGCGTGCTCGAACGCGTCGGCATCACGAAGACGCCCGCGCTGCTGACGATGTCGCCCTGCGCGCGCGAGGCGTGCGGCAGATGAAAGACGACGAGCGAGGCGGCGAAGAGGGCGAAGAGGGGGCGGCAAGTCCTGCCGACAAGGCTGACGCGGGCGCTCATCCTGATGCTTCTCTCCTTCGGTGACGCGGCCGTTTGACGACGCACAGGCGCGAGGTCGTTTTTGCTTCCGCTTCGGCCGAGAGTTTATACTGTCCGGCACAAATAACAAACATCATTCAGGAGGGGAGTTTTATCTGTAAATGCCCGAAGCCATACGCGTCGGCGTCTTGACCGGAGGCGGCGACGCGCCGGGTCTGAACCCGGCCATCAAAGGTTTAGTCTATCGCGGCTCAGAGTTGGGCGTCTCCGTCATCGGCCTCTATGACGGCTGGCGCAGCCTGCTCGACTCGACGGCCGAAGGTCTGCCGCTGACGCGCGAACGCGTGCGGCGTTGGGACAGGGACGGCGGGACGAATCTCGGCTCGTCGCGCACCAACCCTTTCAAGACGATGAACGAGGCGGGCGAGCGCATCGACCGCTCCGGCGAGGTCGTCGCCAACATCAAGCGGCTCGGCCTCGACGGCGTCGTCGCCTGCGGCGGCGAGGATACGCTCGGCGTCGCCGCGCGGCTCTCGGAGCAGGGCGTCCGCGTCGTCGGCATCCCGAAGACGATTGACAAAGACCTCTCCGGCACGGACTACACGCTCGGCTTCGACACGGCGCTCAGGAACGTGACAGACATCATCGAACGCTCGCGCACGCCCGCCGGGTCGCACGGTTGGGTGCAGGTCGTCGAAGTGATGGGGCGACACGCCGGACACCTCGCGCTCTGGGCGGGTGTAGCCGGTCAGGCCGACCTCATTCTTATCCCCGAACACCCGTTTCGCTACGAGAAGGTTTATCAACACCTGCGCGAGCGGCTCGGCGCGATGACGACCGGCCAGCGCGACCCTCAACGACCTCGCTACTCCGTCATCGTCGTCGCCGAAGGAGCTTATGCGGAAGACGGCGAACTGGTGACTGTCGATGACCGTCACGACGCATTTGGTCATGCGCGCCTCGGCGGCATCGGCGAAGTGCTCGCGCGCCGCATCATGGCCGAGACGCCCTACGATGCGCGCTCGGCCATGCTCGGCCACCCGCAACGCGGCGGCTCGCCTTCGCCCGTCGACCGCATTATGGGAATGATGTTCGGCGCGCGTGCGGCCGAAGCGGTGGCGGCCGGAGACTTCGGACGGATGGTCTCGGCGCGCGGCGTCGCCCCCGCCTGCGACCTCTCGCTCGTTGACATCACCTCCGTCCTCGGCAAACTCAATACGGTGGACGTGGCGCGCCACTACGATACAGACCGCTATCACCTGAAATCCATCGGCATGTAATTCAAGGCAGAAGCGCAAACTGCAAAAGGCCGGAGT
>DASZCR010000110.1:0-13085 GCA_035942915.1 Pyrinomonadaceae bacterium
CCCCATCTCCATCCTCGAAGAGGCGAAGCAGGGCAAACGCTTCCGCTGCGTCGAGTACTCGGCCGTGCTGGCCGGGGCGCTCAACGCCGTCGGCATCCCGGCGCGCGTCCTCGGTCTGAAGACGGAGGATGTCGAGACGCGCGAATCGGGCGCGGGTCACGTGGTCACGGAGGCGTATCTGGCCGACAAGAAGAAGTGGATTATGGTCGATGGACAGTGGGACGTGATACCGACGCTCAAGGGGCAGCCGCTCAACGCCGTCGAACTACAGGAGGCGCTCGCGAAGAACGCCAAAGGGCTTGGTGTCGAATCGCTCTCAGGGGCGGACGCCAAAAAATATTTCGCATGGGTCGCGCCCTATCTGTTCTACTTCGACACGCGTTTCGACAGCCGCATCGAAGGCGCGACCCACACGCGCAGCCTCATGCTCGTCCCCGTCGGCGCGAAAGAGCCGGCCGTCTTTCAGAAGAAACATTCCCTCAAGAGCATGGTCTACACAAACTCGCTCCGCCTCTTCTACGCGCCGCCCGCCTGACCCCACACCCACACCGACAACCCCACAACTCCGACCCACGCGCTCACCAACACCAAAAACCCCCCTTCACTTCATCCCACTATCTCGCCACGCGTCCGATAACGCAGACGCTTTATTTCTCCTCTTAAAAGCCTAAATGTTGCATTTAGTAGGTTTGCTGTACTTGTGGTGTTTGCTGACGGAGAATATGGCGGCAACTCTTCGGATAGCGTCTGACAGTTTCGTGTCGGATGCTCCCAGAGAAGAGTTAAGACAGTTAAATAAGTGTCCTAAAGCGGAGGCGGGACGGTTCTGAAGGGGGTGGAGCGACGGCGGGAGGGGACTGCTTGTCACTTCTTTTCGATTGTTTTTCCGAGGCGGTGTAGCAGGCACTCGATTTCTGCGAAATCGTTGAGGATGACGGCGTCGCCGTAGCGCGTGTGCTCGTCTGCGTCGGGGTTGACGATGACGATGGGCAAATCTCGCAGCTTAGAGTGGTTGCGCAGACGCGTCGTCAGGAGGTCGAAGGAAGGGAACTGCTCTTCGGTCAGTAACAATTCGGGGGACTCGCGTTCGGCAATCTCGATGGCTGACTCCTCGTCAGGCGCTTCCAAGACCTTGTAGCCGTAGCGTTGCAAGGTTCGCTTCATCCCGGCGCGTATCCAATCTATATCTTCGACTATAAGCAGTGTCGCCGAGCGACGTTCAGACGTATTCATAGAAGCCCTTTTTACCTGAAGTGTCGAGCCGGGATTCGACCCTGCCACTTTTCAATAGAAACGGGCTTGTTGTCTGTCCTCTGCCGTACCTTTCGTGAAGGAGGAAGGTGTTTTCAGTAGCGCGATGCTTGTTTCCGGGCTTGGCTCAGGGAGTGGTAGCACTCACAGGAGATAGCTTCGAGTGCGCGGCGGTCGATGATGCGGAGACTGCCACGCGAGTTGGCGATAATCCCGCGCGTCTGTAGCTCTCCGGCGATGACCGTGATGCCCGCGCGTCTGACTCCGAGGTGTTCAGCAATACGCTCCTGTGTTATCTCGACCGTGTCCGAGTCGAGGCGCTCGGTCAGCATCAGCAGCCAGACGGCGAGACGCTGTTCCGTGCGATGGAGGATGCCGCAGGCCGAGCGTTGCGAGACTTGCGCGATGTACTGACCCGCGTAATTGAGAACTGTGCGCCGTAGCGCAGGGGTACGCTCAAACTCTTGCTGGAAGTCGTGCGCGTTCATCCTCAGTGCGCTCCCCGGAATGTTGACGTTGAGCGAGTGTATCGACTGAGCGGGGCCGAAGATGGCGGAGAGACCGGCCACACCGTCCTTGCCAATCATCCCAACCTCGACCGACTTTCCGTCCTGCATGTCGGAATGGCTCGAAAGAATCGTGCTTTCGGGGAAGTAGACGAATTGCGCGACCTCTCCTGACCCCATCAGCCGCTCTCCGAGTGAGAGCGAGACGGGTTCGAGGAACGGCAGCAGTCGCGAGAAATCCTCTGCCGGGAGGACTGTCAATATTCTGTTGCTGAGCATTTCTTTCATCGACGCCGCCTTAGAATCATTGAGATTCCGTATGGGGTTACGACCCCTTTCTGATGTGTACCAGTACGGACTTGGTGCGCGTGTTATCGGAGCGTTCGCGGATGCGTGCTAGGAGCACGCGGATGTGCAGCGCACCGTATTGGTATTGGCAGTCGAATTTGAAGTTGTCGGCCGGTTCGCCGCCCTGCGTGAAGTGGTTGATGCGTTGGCGGAACTCCTCCACGTTGGCGAAGTGCGCGACCGCTTCGTAGAAGTTGCAACCCGAAACGTCCTGCGCATCGTCGTGCGTTTTGCCTTCCGTTTCGATTCTTGAATAGAGCACCGTTCCGGCTTGGTCGAGTTCGTAGAGTCCGAATAGGGTTGATGTACGCTGAACAGAGATATCCATCATTGAGACCTCCTCGTCGAAGTCTGCACACACGAAGTTCACACGTTTTGTGAGCGTGCGACTGTGAGCACACAACACAAGGGCGTCATGTAGCTTGCTCGTGCGGAGCAGCCGTATTTTTATGAAGGCTGAAGTGAACGGATGGTGGAAGCCGTCGCTCGCAGCCGGTCTGGAGACGCTGTGGGAGAGTTTACGATAGACCGGGTCAGACGAGTCAATCTTGAGTCAATCTGTCCGGTCTCGCCTGTCAAACCGCGCAGCAAGAATTGCTCAGTTGGTTCAGGAGGACTGAGTCTAGTTGAAGATTAGGATTGTGTCTATTAGGACTCTCGGAGTGGCCGGTAGGGGTTTTCCCTAATTAGTTAAAAGACTTTTGCTTGGACTTGATACTGTCAACCGCGCTCTGTTGGTCTAGTTGGTCTATGTGTTGCGCGCAGGGGTCATGTGCTCCACATTGATGGCTGTTGTTGTATTCATAAATTATATACGTAATCTTTGTTATCAGACGCGTTGGTTTTATTTGGAATGAATGAATTTAAGATGGAGGATGGTTGAAGATTCGGGTGATGATTGAAGGATTCGCGGGAGGCGGCGTGTGAGGTTTGCGCCGCCTCCGGGTGGTGTGGATGTTGTCTACTGTGTGGGATTTGAGATGTAGTCTTCGAGCAGTTTTTGCGCTCTTACGGCGGGGGTAATCAACGCCACTTTTTGCGCCCAGTCGTAACCGATAAAGACGCCGACAATCTCCGCTCTGTCGTTGTAGACGGGGCTTCCAGAATAACCATCGCGCCCCTCCATCTTCGCCGCCAAGTATTGCCGACCGCGAAACTCATAAGAGCCGGAGTAGGTTCCGTGACGGACGGACTTGTCGCCGCCCGGACGCGCGATGACGAGCAGTCTCTCGTCTTGTCCGGGGCTCGCCTGAAAGGCGGGCGCTCCGACGCGCTTCTGCGCCGAACAGACGCGCAGCAACGCCAGGTCTGCCTCCTCATCAACTTTCACCACTGTCGCCTGACAGTCTTTGACGCGCGCCTCGACTTCGAGCTGGTCATCGGGCGCAAAGCCCAACAGCTTTTTCTTGTAGGCGCTCAGTTTGCCGGAGACAGTATGGTGTGCGGTCATCACGAGGCCGTCGCCGACGACGAAGCCTGTGGCGAAAGCGTTCGGCTGTTCGTCTACGAGATTGGAGAGGGCGCGTCTGAGCGTGCTGCGCCCCTTCTTCTTCACCGTCAAATCTAAAGACACAGTGTAGCCTCCACGCCGGAGGACTGCGGCCAGCGGGTCGTCTGCGGCCTGCGTCGGCGCGGACGGTAGGGGAAACGCTATGAGCGCAAGAGCGAGGATGCAAATTCCCTTCTTCATACGTGTCTCCTTTGGGCAGTCAAAAATGATAACGCTGTGCTCGCACCGCTCCGCGCGAGCGTCGGCATGGAAAAGCTACGGATGTGCGATGAGAAATCAATCAGCCGTCGCAGAGTTGCTGCAAGCGGCCTGTGGGGCGGCGGCGTGCGTGCGAGGTAGAGAGCACGCCCTGTCGAACTGTAATGTTATTTGTAAAGCCCGACCATCGACCAGCTAAACGGCCGACGGTTTAGTTGGATGCGCGCTCCCAGACGGTGTTGTCGTCGTACTCGATGCGCTCTATCACGATTCGTTCGGAGTATTGCTCGCGTACCTGCTTGCCCGCGCTGGCCGCGTCAACAATACTGGCCGGAGGCGACGTAGAGCGCGCCGTCAGGCTCTTGCTCTTGCCGGGGCGGAGGCCAACAAGGGTTGTGAATTTGTGCTGTCCGACCTCGCGCCCGCTCGCCTGTTCAATCACGATGAAGTTCCAGACGAGCATGCGAATCGTCTTCTGTCCGGTGTTGCTCAGTTTCACTTCGTAGAGGTATTCGGCCGAAGGGGCATCGGAGGGCAGTTTGGTGATGCCTGAGCGGCTCGGTATGGGGAGACGTTCGAGACCGAGGTCTTGTCTCACCTCGTTTGTCCTCATGGTCTCCCTGCGCGCGCGCTCAAGCGCCATCTGCTCCCGGTTGGCATAGGTTGGGTCTTCGTCAAGCGCCGGGTTGCGCACCACTCTGCGCCAGCTACTTTTGATGACCGCCACGCCGGGCGCATCCGTCACGCTTGTCGAAGTTTGGACGGCGACGCTGCTGCCCGCCGACAGAACCACCAGAAGGAACAGTTTCAACAACCTCATAGCCCCCCTCCACAGAGTTTCCCCGAAGGTCTCGCCCTACACGCGGATTTTCCTCTCTTGGCGGCCGACATGCAAGCTTTTCACGCCGCAGACGGCCGACTTTTTCAGGGCGCGGTCGGAGCCTGATGATAATAGATGCCTGCGCCGGGGCCGAGCGGCAGGCCGAGTAGATACCAGATGATGAGAAGCAGCGTCCAGAAGACGAAGAAGGTGACCGAATATGGCAACATCGTCGCCATCACCGTCCCGATACCTGCGCGCTTGTCGTACCTCTGCGCGAAGGCGACGACGAGCGGGAAGTAAGACATCAGCGGCGTGATGATGTTCGCCACGCTGTCGCCGATGCGATAGGCCGCCTGCGTCAACTCCGGCGAGTAGCCGAGCAGCATGAACATCGGGACGAAGACGGGAGCCATCACCGCCCACTTCGCTGAGGCGCTGCCCAAGACCAAATCCAACAAGACCGTTACGATGACGAAGCAGATGATGAGCGGGATGCCGCCTATCCCTGAGGCGCGCAACAGTTCTGCTCCTTTGACGGCCGTGATGACGCCGAGGTGCGTCCAGTTGAAGAAGGCGACGAACTGCGCGGCGAAGAACGCGAGGACGAGATAGAGCGACATCGTCGACATCGCCTTCTCCATCGACTTCATCACGTCGCTGTCGTTGCGAATCGTGCCCGCGCCGATACCGTAGGCCAATCCGACGAGCGCGCCGCCGAAGAAGATGACGGCGACGATGCCTGTCAGGAACGGCGAGCGCAGGACGCCGTTCGTCTGCGGGTCGCGCAGGAATCCGCCCGAAGGCACGAGTCCCCACAGAATAACGGCGACGAAAAGCAGCGCCACGAGTAGCGCCAGCCACAGCCCGCGCCGCTCCGCCGCGCTCAACTCCTTCAACTCCTCAGGCTTCTCCTCGCCCTGATACTCGCCGAAGCGCGGCACAATCACCTTCTCGGTTATCCACGTTCCGGCCAGTGCGACGAGCACGGCCGAAGTCGCCATGAAGTAATAGTTCGCGGCGGGCGTGACCACGTATGCCTTATCAAGTATGCGCGCCGCCTCCTGCGTCAGTCCCGCAAGCAGCGGGTCTGTCGGCCCCAAGAGCAGGTTTGCGCTGAAGCCGCCTGAGACGCCCGCAAACGCTGCCGCCAAACCTGCCAGCGGGTGTCTGCCGACGGCGAGGAAAATCATCGCGCCGAGGGGAATCACCAACACGTAACCCACGTCGCTCGCCATGTGAGACATCACGCCCGCAAAGACGACGACGAAGGTCAGCAGCCGGCGCGGTGCTGAGAGCACGACTGCCCGCAGGACGGCCGAAATCAACCCGCTGCCTTCGGCGACGGCGATGCCGAGCATGGCGACCAGCACCGTGCCGAGCGGCGCAAACCCCGTGAAGTTTGTGACGAGCGAGGTCAGGATGCGATTGAGTCCCGCAACGTTCAGCAGGCTTTCGGCTCTGACCACCTCTTTCGTGCCGGGATGCACGACCGAGACGCCCATCCACGCCGTCAAGGCCGACAGCAGGACGACGAAGACTGCGAGAATCACGAACAGCGTCGCCGGATGCGGCAGCAGATTCCCTGCCCTTTCGATAAATCCGAGAAAGCGGTTGAGAAAGGAGTCTTTCGCGTGTGACCCGGCCTCCGGCTTAGTCTCGATATTTTCCATGCTCTGCTCCTTGTGACGGGCGAGAACTTATCGCGTTGTCCGAAACGTCGCTCGATGCGAATTTGAGCGTCATGCTAACGCGCCATCCGTCAGCAATCAATCTTCGTCGCTCATTCTTTCACCCAATGAACATCGACGATGGGGCTTTCATCATCCTTCACCGACCTGAGTTCGACAGCAAACCTGTTCTTCAATCGCCATACCTTCGAGACGGCCACGCTGTTGTCCTCCTCCTCTTGCGCCGCCCCCTGTCGCTCGACCAATTTCTTCAGCCACGCCGCGAAGACCTCTCCCTGCCGGCCTTCGGGGAAGACTCCGACGACGACCTCCGTCAGCCCCGCGCCTTCCGTGAAACGCGCCGAGGCGCGACCTCTGATGCCGTCGAACGTGCCGAGCCAGACCAACTCGGTCTCCGCGTCTTTGAGCGGGCGGACGGGATGCGCTCCGGTCTTTTCAATCGCCTGCTTCACGTCTCGAAAGCTCATCCCCCATTTAATCTGCGGGAAATCCTTGAACAACTCGGACGGCTCAAGCATCCCGCCCTCGTTAGCCGTCAACTTCGACGCGCTGCCTGTGCCCTGTAAGCTGAGAGACAAACACATCACACACAGCAGCAGGCCGACGAGTTTTCGCCTGACTCTCATGTAGCTTCTCTCCCTCGTGTGGCTTGTCGTTGATTGAACTGAGAAATCCTGCGCGCGATGACTGATGATGCGGGACTCATCATAAAGCCTCAACCAATCCCGCGCCAAATTGTTGTTTGATACCAGACTCAACCGACGCGTCTGCGTGCACGCTCCCATGCGACAAAAGCGCAGGCGAGCACCAGCGCGCCCGCCCCTATCAGCGTGTAGGAAACCTTCTCTCTGGACGGCGCGACGGCCTCCATCTTTTCGCCGCGCATGGTTTCTTCGGGCCTTGCGATGCTCCGGCTCTCTCCGACGGTTGCCAGCACAGTTACCTTCCCATCTGCCGACAGACGCCGCACGCGCGGCACGAGAGACCCCGCCGCAGGCGTGGACTTGAACTCAAGGATGTAGAGACTCCCATCTTTGTGTGCGACGCCGGTCGGCATCCATTCCCGTTCGGCCTCCAAGACGGCGGACGCTTTACCGTCGGCGTTGATTTTGAGAACGCGCCTGCTCTTCAGGTCGGCCACATACACGTCGCCGCGCGCATCGACCGTCAGGCCGAGCAGATGTGCATCCGCGACCTCGCGTGCGAGAAGTTTGATGGAGCCGTCCGCAGAGAGTTTGCGCACGCTTCGACCGTCTGTGAAGTAGAACGCGCCCTCTGCGCCGAAGGCCGCGCCGCCGAGGTTATAGAAGAGCGTCTGTCGTCGCTTCTCAAGCGCGGCCTTGCTGCCCAACAGCGCTTCCAGGTTTCCGTCTGGAGTGCGCTTCGTCAGCAGCAGTTCATGGGCGGGCGTCTCGCGTTGCAGGGAGTATGAATTGCCGCGACTGTCCGTCCAGATGCTCAGACCCTTCGGCGGCTTATCGGTCGGTGCAAGCAGATAGGCGAAGTCTCCTGCGGGAGTCATCTTCCAGAGCGCGGAAATCCAGCGCCCCGTCGCAGGCTCGTATGTGAGGTCTTCGCCATAGAGGTTTCCGCCCTCGTCCATCCTCAACTCGTGCGTGTGCCTGCCGCTCACGCCCGCACGAAAGACCGCCAGCCTGCCTTCTGCGTCAATCTTCCAGATGGTTTCGAGCGCGCTGAAGTAGACGCGACGCTGCGTATCGACGGCGATGCCCCAGGGCGGATGCGCGTGTGAGATGTCATTCAGGAGTATGAAGGTGATGAGCAGACTGATGGTCGTGTTGATAAGAGCGCGTGTCATCGCACGTCTTCCTTTCGCGTGTTGGGTTTCGAGCGTACTTCCAGACTTAGACGAAGACGCGCGTCCGATTCTTTCCTTTTTCAAGAGAGTTGGGGCACAAGTCGTCTGTCGTCGTCTGTAGACAGGCGCGCGCGATGCATGTCTACATTTGAAGACGGACGATGTGTCATCGCCATTCGGAAAATCGAAATCTCCGGGCTTTCGTGCGCGAGGTGTGTATGTGCGTGCTGGTATAAGTTTTGCTAGACGTTTCCGAGAACGACACGCACAGCTTTTCTGAGGGCGCGCACGCGCATTCTTGAGAACTTCACACGCGCGGAGAGGGTACAAACTCTCGTCCGCTCACGCTGACGCTTCCGCTTCGGCAAACCTTCCGAGCATCTTCGCTTTCGTCCTCGACCGGCAACTCTTAACGCCCCGACACGTTCTGCAACGACGCGCTATCTGGCGCGTGCTCTCATGGAGGCCAAATATGATTTCGCTCTCGCTCGTGCTCCTGCTCGTCGGCTTCAACGCGGGCGCGCAGGATGAGACATCCAGCAGGGTCAATAGTCTCGTCCGCGAATCGCAGTTCATCTTTCAAGGGACGGTCGCCAAGCTCAATTCGACGACCATGCCATCGTCTCTGCCCGCCTCTGATGCGACGGTCGTCGTCAAAGTGGAGGAAGTAATTGATGCTCCTGCGTCGCTCGGCAATTTCACGGGTCAGGAGATAACGGTCGGGTTGGCAAAGAACTCACCCGTCAGAAGCGGGCAGCGGCTCGTCTTTTTCACGAGGGGCTGGCTCTATGGCCGCAGTCTGGCCGTCAGCGAGGTCGGCCGTCTCGAAGGCGGGCGCAACACGGCGGCGATACGGCGACAGGTGGCGGAGGCCAGACAGATGATTTCCGATGAGAACTTGAGCAGGCGTCTGGCGCGCGCCGAAGTGGTTGTGGTCGGGACGGTCAC
This sequence comes from Pyrinomonadaceae bacterium, assembly GCA_035942915.1. Classification (GTDB taxonomy): domain Bacteria; phylum Acidobacteriota; class Blastocatellia; order Pyrinomonadales; family Pyrinomonadaceae; genus DASZCR01. Next base: position 9,092 of record DASZCR010000110.1, read on the forward strand.
GCTCGTCAGACCTGCGCGCGAGCGTCGGCGGCCGTCAATCATCACGGAGCACGAACCGGATTGGTGGGAGGCCGTCATCGAAGTCGAAACGGTCATGAAGGGTACGCTTCAGTCGCGTTCGGTCGTCGTCCTCTATGCCAACAGCAACGACGTGATGTGGTATGGCGCGCCGAAATTTGCGCGCGGGCAGAGAGGCGTCTTTCTCCTGCACAGGCCGGACGCAGAGCTTCAACGGCAGTGGCAGATACAGGGCTTGACCGCTCTCGACCCGCTCGACTTCCAGCCGCCGAGCGAGGTCGAACGCGTCAAGCGCCTCGCCAGCAACATTCGTTAGACCGCACGCCTCGTCGCGACTTCACAGACAGGCTCCCCGACTTTCTCACCTCTGAGGATGATTATGAGATACATGCATGGTCGCGCCTTCTTTCAACTGCTCTGTGTGCTGTTCGTCGTCGCGGCGACGAGCGTCCGTCTCCCGGCGCAGGTGCGCGTCGTCAACATGACGCCGCAGACGCGCAGCGGCGAGACGTTTCAGGATGCCGAACCCAATCTCGCCGTCAACCATGCGAACCCCTTGCAGATTGTCGGCTCGGCCTTCACCCCCGACCCGATGGGCGGCGCCAACGCTCCCATCTACGTTTCGACCGACGGCGGCAACACATGGGCGCTCAACTCCATCGTGCCCGGCAACGGCCCCGTTGGCACGGGCGACATCACCGTTCGCTTCGGCGGCTCAAGCGGCATCCTCTACGTAGGCGCGCTGCGCGGCGACTCAAGCCTGCGTCTGAACATCCTGCGTACAAACAACTACACGGGCGCGGGCGTGATGGACGTGCTCGTTGACAGGACTCAGGTTGACCAGCCTTACATACAGGCTGCCACAGTCCTCGGCGGCACGGGCACGGGCAACGACCGCGTCTACGTCGGCAACAACGACTTAGCCGTCGCTTCGGCCGGTGGTCGCAAGACGGCCAGCATTGACCAGCATCTCGACGTGGCGGCCGTCGCGCCCGCGCCTCCCTCCGGCTTCACCATCGACCGCATCGAAACGCGCGGCACGGGCGGCGCTAATCAGGACGGCCCGCCGATTCGCCCGGCCATCCATCCCAACGGGACGATTTACGGCATCTTCTATCATTGGAGCGCATTCAGCGGTACGGCCGCGACGGCCGACGTGGTCGTCGTCAGAGACGACAACTGGGGCACGAGCGCGACGCCCTTCACGGCTCTGACAGACCCTTCGGACACTCTCGCCGGTCGCCGCGTCGTCACAGGCATCACCGTGCCTTGGAACAACACCAATCAGGCGTCCTTCGGTCAGGAGCGTTTCGTCGGCTCGAACATCACCATCGCCGTTGACCCGACCGACAGCAACAGAGTCTATATCGCGTGGGCTGACCGCGTCGGCGCAACCGACTACACCCTCCACGTCCGTCGTTCGACAGACGGCGGCAACAACTGGTCGGCCGATTTGATGACCGTGACGAACGCGACCAATCCCGCGCTCGCCATCAACACGCATGGCCGCATCGGCTTTCTCTATCAACAACTGACCGGCGCGGGCGCAAGCCAGCGTTGGGAGACGCACCTGCAACGCAGCGACGACGGCACGACATGGACGGACTTAGTACTGGCGCGCCCCCTTGCCAACACGCCCGTCTTCACCTTCCGCCCTTACCTCGGCGACTACGTCCACCTCTCGGCCGTCGGCAAAAACTTCTACGGGATTTTCTCCGCCAACAACACGCCCGACATGGCGAACTTCCCGAACGGCGTCACCTATCAACGCAACGCCAACTTCGCCACCAACACGCTGACAGACCTCAGCAATAACCCCGTCGCCAATTCCATCGACCCCTTCTTCTTTCAGGTCACCGAAGTCGCCGATGCCGACGACTTCTACGTGCGCGACTGGACGGACAATCCTACAAGCGGCGATAGCGGCGTCGAACCCTCGACACATTCTGTCTTCTACTCGACGAGCGACGTGTGGAATCGTCGCGGCACGCTGCCCGGCTCTTTCCCGAACGACCAGCCCGAAAACGAGGATGCAGGCAACGGTCTCGGCAACATCGGCGACAACTGGGCTTTCGCACGCGTCCGGCGCAACGCGCTCCCGGCCTCCGGCTCCAAGCTCGTCACGGCACACTTCCTCGTCTCGAAATTCGGGACGGGCAGCAACTACGTCGATGGCTCTATGGACCCGGACGTAATTTTCATGGGAGCAGACCCGACCCTCACCTTCAACCAATCCGCTCTCGGCCCCCTCGTCACCGTCGGCCAGCAATGGCATCTCGACCCTGTGGCTTCAACTCACCTGTGCCTCGCGGTCGAGATTTCCGCGCCCGGCGACCCGTTCGTCGCGCCGAGTCTGCTCGGCAACGCGCCCGGCTGGCCGACGACAGACCTGCGCGTCATCAACGACAACAACAAGGCGCAACGTAATATCGGTCTTTCGACGACGCCCGCCAGAGGCGTCGGCGCCAGCGTCACCTTCCATGCCCTGATACACAACGCGGCCACCTTCCCGCGCGACATGACGTTGCGTTATGACGCCCCGCTCGAAGTGCAGAGGCGTCTGCAAGGCGCGCGCGTCAGCGTCGTCGGCGGCGAGAGCCGTCCCTTCCGCTCAGGCGACATGATGATTCTCAAACAGATGCAACCGGGCGAGAATCGTTGGGTCGCGTTGACCTACAACGCGCCGCAGGGCAGAGACGGCGAGATGCTCCCCGTCAACTTCTACGAGATGGTCGGCAACGCGGCCGTCAACGGCTTCACCATCGCCGCGCGCCCCTCCTCGATGAACCGCGTCATGCGCGACAATCTCGAACTTCACCGCTCGGTCTTTACGCGCATGGCCGCCGGTTTCAAAACAGCCGGAGCCGAAGAGCAGGCCATAGCGGCTCAGAAGTTGAACAGCAACCGCATCTACAAAGAAGATGAGTACATGCGCCTGCTGCAAACGAGCCTGCGAGGCTTGGAGACCACCGTGCGCGCGCAGTTGGCGGCAGGTCAGCAACCAGACGCTTTCGGCGCAGGCGAAGCTCTTGAGACGTTGAAAGGCGCGCTGCGCGCGGGCAAGTCTGACGTGGTATCGGTCGCGCACGCGTCGCTCCTGCAAAAGCTCGACGCGCACATCACCATGCAGCAGTTGGCGCAGGGCGACCCGGCCGACGTGCTTCAGAACATCCGCTGGCAGAAAGACCTCTTCGTCAAACAGCCCGCGCTCTCGCGCCTGCGCTGCGCCTCGTCGCTCACGCGTCAGTCCGACGAGTTCATACGCGCCTACGGGATGCGCAAAGTCAGCAACAAAGACTATCCAGCCTTCGTCGAGAGAACGATGGGCTGTCTGGCCGATGCCTCGAAGATGCGCGAGATGAGCGGCAGCGGCGCAGAGCGAGACATCGAGGAGATTAGACGCAACTCCGGCAACCTCCGGTCGCTACAGAAAGCGCACAGAGACCTGCTGCTCAAGTTCCAACGCCTCGTCCGCTAGACGAGAGACACGAACGCCCTGCAACTTTAATCTCCCCGAAGTTGCAGGGCGTTCGTCTGTCCGGTCAATCAGATGGACGACGGCTCAGGGCGTATCGACCAGATAGCCTGTAATGCCGATGTTGAGCGTCACCGTCGCCGTGCTGTCGGAACGCGTCACCTGAAAGTTCACGTCTTTCCCTGCGTCTGCGTACATGCGTAGCGGCTGCGTCATGGTGAAACGCTCAAGGCCGGAGAAGGTTCCCTGCGGCGTCAGCACAAACCATGCACGCCCGTTCAACCCGCCGCCCGTCGTCGCCACGCTGAGCGTCACCTTCTGCCCGACCGGCGTGACCGCGATGGCCGATGCCTGTTCCAACACGAGGCGCTTGCCCAACGGGACTGTGAAGCTGATGTTATCGAGCGGCTCGCCGGGGTCGAGCGTGAGAACCAGAAACCTCTGATAGGGCTGTTTGGCGTCGTCCGCGCCCTGCGGCGGAGTCGCGGCGGAGGCGTCGGG
>DASZCR010000111.1:0-43472 GCA_035942915.1 Pyrinomonadaceae bacterium
GTCGGACACGACGCGCGCGGACGGCAACGCGCGCGGCGGCGGTTCCGTGACGCTCTCAACCGTGCATTCCGCGAAGGGATTGGAGTGGGATGCGCTCTTCTTGATTTGGATGACGGACGGGTGGTTTCCCTCGTCGCGCTCATACGACGAGTTTGAAGACTTGGAAGAGGAGCGCCGGCTGCTCTACGTGGCCGCCACGCGTGCGAAACATCAACTCTATTTCATCTCCCCTCTGAGTGCGCCTCGCGGCGCTGACGGCGATTCGCCTCCCGCCATCTCTCGCTTTCTGGATTCCATCCCCGACACGATTCTCCCGCGCGCCTTACTGTCGTGAAGGTCGTGTCGCAGGCTCTCGACGAACGCGCGCGCCTGCTCCATTGCGCCAGCGGCCATCTTAACTCTTAACCTGCCCATTCCTCAGCACGTGCATCGACTCGATGCCTGCCTACGTCTGCCTGAACTGTACCCGGACATTTATCAAAAAGTTCGCCGCGGGGGCAGGCGTTTGACCCCTCCCGCCGCAAAAGCACGCGTTACGTCTTGAGGCGTCTGAATTTCGGCTGGCGCCCCCTGATGACGGCATCACCACCGTCTCATAACTCACCAGACAAGGGGAGACGACTTCACACGAAAAGGAGAAAGTTAATGCGCCATCAGAAAATTAAACGCGTCGTCGCGCTGGTCATGCTGATTGCCGTCGCCACTATCGTCGCCTTCGGTCGCCCCGAAAACAATCCCCCGACCAACCAGCAGAGGGAGTTCGCAGAGCAGACGGCCGACCTTCTTCAGAAGGAGGTCTTCGCCGCGTTGCTTCAGGAGTTCGGCGAGACGACGCCGGAGAACGTCGAACAGGGCAAGCAGGCCATCTCGCTCATCTTCCACGATGCGAACAGGGACATCAGGCTCATCGGCGACTTCCAACCGCTGCTCGGCGGGAACAACAACCTCCCCAGCGACCCGTTCGAGCAGGAATCGCTGGCGCTCGCCCTACAGGGCAAGCCGAACACGACCGTCGAACGGCACGGCAACCGCTGGTACTACCGCCGCTCAATTGCCCTCAGCAACGCCATGCACACGAGTTGCGCGCTCTGCCACACGAACTTCACCCCGCAGTTCTTCGAGCAGACAAACAACTCCGGCCAGTGGGTCGGCGCGCTCACTCTGCGCGTGCCTGTGAAAGAGGACTAACCGGCGCGCCGTCAAGCTCGACGTGAAATACCTGCTCGCGCCCGTCGGCACACACGCGGAAGGCGCGCATCTCCCCCTCGACGATGACCTAGAGGATGCGCGCCTCCTCGCACGAGACCGAGTGCTTCAGCTCGACCCGCCACCAAACGACTAGCTAACCAGACCTTCAGGTTCGCGTCCTGAACTTCCCTGCGACCTTTGGCTTCGCGCAACCACCGTATCTCCACGCGCAAGCGGATGTTTCCATCAGGCCGGGCTGCTCCGCGACTTGCTCCTGCGTTACACGCAAGGCGCATCGTCACATATCACTTCCGATAAAAAAAATTCTTTTCGGTGAGGGAGTTTGCGCCGGAAGCACGCATTAGCAGATGTAGGCGATGCGTCGGCGGTAATGTTCCCCCGATAGGGAGTTGTGTCTAACGCGCCGTCAGCCGCCGCCGGTAAAGCCTCTCTTTGAGGCCCGCAGAGTCCGTCCACAACCTCACGCTCTACAGGCACAGCAAGGTCGCGCCAGACGAGGCGCTTGATGTGAGTGTATCGGGTAACCAGGTGGACTGAAGAGCCTCTTCAATCAGTAAGTGTAAGCACGTCAACTGAATCTTCCAATCTCGCAAAGGAGCACATGATGGCTAATCCGAGTCAAGCAGCAAAAGGTATCGACACTGCCAACAAGGCGCAAATCTCCCAAGCTCTGGTCATTCAGGGCTATGCCACTAGCATCAACGAGCAACCGTCCGTCGACTTTGGCGGCGAGCCACACCTGGCGCTCTATCAAAAACAAATCAATGACGGACTGGCGACCGCTCAGGCTCACGCAAATAATTACCTGAACGTCATCCAACCCAGTCTCATTCAGAACATCGCCAACATCGGCAACTACTACCAACTCAACAACGCCGTTCCGACGACGCTTCCTGAAGGCTCAACCGAGGAGCAATGGATACAGAGCTTGACGACGCTTCAACTGCAAGCTTCCGACTATCAGGCCGCCGCCAACAGTGTAGTGACTTCACTGCAAAACCTGCACGACGAACTGACGAGTGATACGGCCTCATTTGCGACAACTGTCAGCGAACTCAACGCGACCCTCAACGGCGACAACGGTGCCCTCGCCTCAATCAACCAAGAGCTGAGCACCATCCAGGGGGAAATCGATGTGGCGATTGCGGGCGCCGTGACGAGCGGGCTGGCTATCCTCGGAGGTAGTTTCATGATTATCGCTGGCGGTATCGCTGAGTTCTCCACAGCAGGAGCCTCGACCTCTTGGGTGGTGGGCGGAATCGGCATCGTCGTCGCCGGTATCGGAGCCGAGGTCGCGTCGGCCGTCGCCTTGAGCAACCTCAGTGACCAAAAAGCTAAATTGCTTAGCGAACAAACCCAGCTCACGGCAGAAGTTAGTCTGGCGACGGGAATCAGCAACGGCTACCAGAGTCTTTTGGGGCAGGTCAAAAGCGCGGTTGACGCGGCAACCCAGATGGAGAATGCTTGGGCGTTCTTAAGTAGCGATCTCGGAAGCATGATTAGCGACTTGCAACAAGGCGTCCAAAATGCAGACCAAATCCGCACGCTTTTTTTGACCGCCGCCAATAACGAGGTGCAGACCGTGCTTACAGATATCAACACCATCAAAAACCAGATGGCCGGCGTCACCACGATTGTAGCCCAACCGGGGCAGACGGTCGGTCAGGCGCTCGTTGCGACGGCTCAACAGTTGGCAGCGTAAGCGTCTTAGCAACCGGCCACGAAGAGCGGTCAGGCTCTTCGTGGCCTCAACACCTTCGAGTGCTTGTTCGGCGGTGTGGAGCGAGCCGAAGCATTGCATCGCCCGCTGCGCCGGAAAGACCTCGTGCCTATCCGGTTTTACATGGTACTCGCTGACCGACCAGATGGACTGGGACACGGCGCTGCGCGAGGAGAATGGCCGCATCAACCCGCTTGGTCTCTACGACCTTGCGCGGAAAATGCGCCCCGTCGGAGAAGCCTATCAGCGGCTCATCGCGGACTGGCGTGAAGTGCTCCCGACGCAGAGCGTGTGCCTGCGTGTGCCTGTCGTGATACCGAGCGAGCACGACGCGGCGTGGGCGCGGAGAAGGCGCGTGCAGGCGAGAGCCGCGCGCGGCGCAGCGCCGACCGCGCCCGCCAATCCCGACACGGACGGGAGGCAGACATGAGGTTTGAGAATCGTGCGGCCATCGTCACCGGCGGCGCGGGCGGCATCAGACTTGAGACTGCGAAGCGCTTCGGCTCCGAAGGGGCGGGAACACTTCCTCTTGCCAGCGCGTCCAAGACACATCACCCATCTTCACTCTCCGCCGACACGGGGCGACGATTGAATAGCATGATTCTCAGTCGCCATGCCCCTACACCAGCATCTTCATAATCTCACTGTTAGGCAAGAGGCGGGCAATGGCTCCATCCAGATAGCACTTGGTCATGTCGTGATGCGCTTCATCATACGAGGCGATGCCCTCCGTTGCTACCACCACTTCATAATCGCGCTGGTAGGCGTCAATGACCGTCGTGCGGACGCAGGCGTGAGTGTTGATGCCGGCAACGACCAACACTTCAGGACGCATACGCTTAAGCGTTGCGTCCAAGTCAGTCCCGAAGAAGGCGCTGTAGCGTTTCTTGACGATGGTCGTGTCGGTGGGGCGCCGGTCGAGTTCCGGTAGTATCTCGCACCCGTCGGTGCCGGCAATCGTCACATGCAGTTTGTGCTTTCGCATCTCCAAAAACGCGTCGTGTAAATCCGGGGCGAATTCCTGCCGCACCCAGAAGACGGGTTGGTCATGCTCACGAAACGCCTCGACGAGCGTGTTGATGGACGCGACAAGGTGCGTGCGCTGCGCGGCCAGATGCGCGTGCTGCCGGAAAAAATCATTGAGCATGTCGATGATGAGAAGCGCCATTCTGGACATAACTGCTCCGGCGGAAATTTGTAGTTCTCCACGTCGTCTCACCGGCTGCTCACCTGCCGTGACGCCCCAATCAAAACGCAACCATCAGCCCGGAGGCAACGGGTCGGAGCAGTCAAGTGCGGCAGCGAGTTAGCACGCCCGCGCCCAGAGAAGACTGAGCCACACAACATAAGCGATGGGAATTCACGCCAAAGGCAAGAACGGCTTGAAGTCGGTGAACGCCGGTTCAGACAACTCATCCGGGAGGCGTCGCCCCGTCAGACGGTTTCCCATATCAACCGGCCGCCACCCCAAGTTGACATCGAAGTAGGCAAGCGCACTGCCAACCGACGGCCATCCGACATCGTCAAGCACAACCAACCCGCCCGGCCGCACAATCTTCCGCAAGAAGTACAAGTCGACGAACACCTCGTGGAAGCGATGACTTCCATCAACGAATGCCGCATCCGCCACAAACCCCTCGCCCAGCAAACGCGGAAGCGCAAGCGACGACGCCTCGACCAAGAGCCTCGATGTCGCCTCTAACCCGGCCGAGCGCAACAATTCCCAACCCGCGTTGGAGTACTCGCTCACCTGAAACGGGTCAATCAACACGTGGCGTGCGCGCCGGCCGCACGTCGATAATACGGCCTCCCCGATAGCCAACGCCGAACTACCATACGCCAACCCGACCTCAATCACGGCACATGCCCCCTCCGCCAACAACACATCCCGCAACACATCACACTCACGCACGGGCAACGATACTCTCTGGAAATCACCTTCAAACGGGCGCGTCACAGTCGGCCCCTCCTGCGCAAGCCGAGCGCGTGCAGCCCGAACTTCCCGAAGCACTGCCGCGACCTCCATCACCACACTCCCTTCAAGCCACTCCGACACACCAGACAACCACACGATATGAAACTTTAGTCGGGCTGCTCTGCTTGGTCTGCCAGCGCAGGTTATACTGCGCCCTGTTTGTGTCGCCCACTCGCCGCACGCTGAAACAGCCACGCTGACCCGATGAACAGCGCGATGAAGAACCCGTTTAAGCCCAACAGCTCTAGCACTCCGCTATACGGGCGGCCTAAACCGCCGAGTATCGCAATCAAGCCGACCAACGTCTGAGCGAGCGCCATCGCGACCAGCGCGCGTGCCATCCCTTGAGGTCGGAAGCGCGCGATGAGTGCGCCGATGATTCCGACGGCGAGCACCCCGAAGTACATCATGTTGGCAGGGTCGCCATCCTTCCCGATGATGCCGACGCCGAGGCTCAGCCAGACAAGCATAAGTGCTGCCACAACCGCGACGCCGACAGCTAATAGGTACGTGTTGTTGTGCATTTTCATTGTTCCTCCTAAGTTGATGTGAGAGTAGCACTGCAATGTATTCAGCGCGAGATTCGCTCCGAGCGACGCGAGCGAATGGCGGAGAGGGAGACGGGTGGCTCCACGCGCTCGACGGGCAGGTCGCGGAACTCTTCATAACGTCGCAACCCGTCGAAACTGGCGGGAGCGTTACCGCGAAGCGCCTTCAGACAGTAGAACAGGTTCATCATCGCGCACATGAGGAAGGCTCCGAAGCGCAGTCGAAACATCGCGCGGAAAACTCGCTTGAGCGAGTACTTCACCGAAAAGGCCTCAAGCCACAAGGCTCTGTGCGCGGCGAGCAGTTCGTCTGGACTCATCCTCGCCGGTGCGAATGCGACGTTGTAGCCGTTGTAGAACTCCCACCCCCGGCCGGAGAGGAGCCTGCCCTCATCCTCGAACTTCTGGTGAAGTGCAGTCCCGCGATAGGGCGTCAGAATGCTCAGAAACGGGACATCGACGCCGATTTCGTAGAGTTGTCGGGCCATCGCCCGGATGGCTTCCGGCGTGTCGCCGTCGAAGCCTGCGATAAAGCCAGACATGACGCAGATGCCGCGTCTGTGCAACGCCTCGACGCGCTCGCTGTATTCGGCGACGCGGTTCTGCCGCTTGCGCGCGTCCGCGAGAGATTCCTCCCCAAACGACTCAATTCCGAAGAAGATGCCGATGCAGCCGGACTCACGCATGAGGTCGAGCAGCGGGGCGTCCTTCGCAATGTCCATGCTCGCCTGAGTCAGCCACCAACGCTTGAGCGGTCGCATCCGCGCGAGCAACTCTCGCACGTACTCACGCCGTATGGTGAGGTTGTCGTCCCAAAACCAGACCACCTTCCGCTGCCACCAGAAGGCGAAGTCGTCGTAGCGGATGTCTTGCAGAACATCCTCGACTGGCCGCATGCGAAAACCCGGATTGAGGGTCGGCACAGTACAGAACGAACAGGTGAAGGGACACCCGCGCGTCGCCTGCACGACGCGGGTCACGAAGAAGCACTTCGGCAGAAGGTCGTAGCGCGGCGTGGGAAGGCTGCGCATCGGCGACGGCTCGCCGTCGTAGCGTGGGCGCAGCCTCCCCGCCTCGGCGTCGTCAATGAGCTGCGGCCAGACCGACTCGGCCTCACCCACAACAACGCTGTCGCAGTGGCGCAGCACCTCGTCGGGCGAGAAGGTCGCGTGGGGGCCGCCCGCGACGACTATCTTTCCACGACGCCGGAACTCGGCCGCGAGGCGATAGGCTTCGGGCGCAAAGCCGCTGAAGAACGAGAGCGCGATTAAATCTGCGTCCGTGTCCAACGGGACAGGCTCAACCTGCTGGTGGATGACGCGCACGCTGTGCCCCGGCGGGGTAATCGCCGCAAGATGAATGCCCGTAATCGGGGGCACAAAGTCTACTTCATGCCCCCGCTCGTAACGCTGGATATAGACGACGATGATGTCTATCTTCATTCCAATCGCTCCCCACACGACCCTGCTCGAATGGCAGATGTCTGTCGAGTTCTTTATACTGCAAAGTACTCGACAAGGCAAGTAGCTTCGTCGAAGCTGCCGCTGCCTCTCCGGTACGTGTCGGACGACGCAGGTTTATACGCAGGTGCGTCACAAAGGCGGACGAGCGGTAGGGCGTCCGCTGGAAGTCTGAGCGGCATGAGGAGGCCGCTACCGACAGTCCAGAGACGGGGCGATAAGGGAGACGGGCGTGAAGGCTTCGGTTGAAGAGCCTCTTTAGGAGCGGGTTACGAGTCAGAACTGCTGATGGTCTCTGAGCTTCTGAAATAAGGCTCGCTTGGGACTATGGTTTGTCCGCGCCCTCGGTAACCGGATTGTATAAGGCCGAGAGATAGTAAAGAACCATTTCAATTGCCTCGTTGAAGGGGACGCCGAATGAGTAGACGAGAGCAGAGATGATGCCAATCACAAAAGCAAGATTGAGCATTTTCTTCTGATAGGATGAAGGAACCTTTGATGGAACCTTTGGCGGAACTGTAATGGTGGGGGTAGTGGTGGTAGCGGTGGTCGGGGGAATGTAACCGGGCGAGGTACGATAATTCAGATAAATATAACGGGCATATGCTGAGGGGTCTTCAGTGGTCGAACTGGGATTCACGGCTGTACTTATTATCGAGAGAGGCTTTGGTTTCTGTGTTTGTATGAATCTGTTGATGTCTTCAGTATGCGTGCGCACGAGCTTGTGTGTGTCAATGGCGTTTCGTTGCTGGCGCGCGTCTACGGTTGCGATGGAAGTCTGACCGATTTGTGTGAGTAAATCGAGCGCGTAGTAGTCCGGAGCCATCTGTTTCAGCGTGATGGCTTTGGTGAGCTTGGCGTTCAAGCTACTAATCCACGTGGGGTCGGTAATGAGTTTGCGCGTAATCAGGTCTTGATATGTGACGGTGTAATTATCATCGTTGTAGGGGGTCTTGACCGTCACCTCAATCCCCTGCACGCCGTTCTTGAGCGATTCGGTCAAAGTATTCTCAAGGCGGCGGAATAGCGCCTGATTTTGGTCTTCGGCTTGCGGGGCGATATTGCCTTTCACATTGGCGGCGTCGTCGAGGAATTCCCAAGCGATGAGATGGCCGCCATTGTATGGTTTGATGGGGTCGCCTTTAATCTGGTCTTCGACTTTGCCGAGGTTGCCATAGGCTGAAATCCAGATAGGGTCTGTGCGCCCGCCCTTTTTCGGTGGAGGAGTGTCGAGCCACGCATCAGCTTTATCAGGCCGCTCAATCTTCTGGTAGCTGGATTTGATAAGTTCCTTCTGATAAGTCTTGGCGATGTTCAATGTGGTGCCGAGATGCTTGAGCACGTCACTGGGATTGATGGCTAAATCGGAGGCTACTTCATTTGCGATGGTAAAGATGGGGCTGTCTACGCTTGTGCTGTCGGGATGTCCGTGCCAGAACTGATTCTTCTCCTGAATCGTCCCGTTGGTTTGTGTGTTCTGTGTGGGTCGAGCTTCAAGAGAGACTCTGGCGGGGCGGGGGAGTCCTCTCGCAGCCTGCCGCCCGTATGCATCGGCTTCGGCTTCAAGGCTCTGCTCTTCGCTGATGGCAAGGTCTTTGTGTCTGACTGATTTCCGTGTGCGTCCCTGTCGCTGCTGGACGACGTGCGTCAGTTCGTGACCAATCAGTTCCTGCCCTTCCTGACTGTGAGCATTGTACCGGCCACGCGCGAAATGAATATCGTTGCCCTTTGTGTAGGCTATCGTGCCCGGCCGTAGCGCTGGCGTATTGGTATGTATCCGCACATTTGAGAAGTCATCAGCAAAGAACGCTTCCATCTTCTCCCGTAACTTAGAGGGCAGGGAACTGCTGTTCGTCGAGTGTTCAGCAGTGTCTTTTGTTGCAACCTCCTGCTCCTTAAACGGATTCTTCAGCAATTGTGAAACCCGATGATTACCGATAGTTCCCTGAAGCGTCAGGATTTCGTCTGAAGATAGCCGGGCAGCGTGCATGGCCGCTGCATGTCGAAATGCCACAAGTGGGTGCGTCTGCTGCCTGAGCCTAAGTGAGACCGGCGCAACCGATACAGATGGTCGTTGCCTTGTCGCCGACTTTTCCAGCTTGTGCACAGGATTTCGATTCTTCAACCCGGCCTCCGTTCTTCAAGAGAAGAATATAGGTAGAAGCAAAAGGAGTTTGAAGTATACAACCACTGAGAAGCGGCCGTGCGCCAGCAGGAAAAGGATATCCCAATCGTAACGAACTCTCTAACCTGTGTTGCGCAGGCCAGCCGAGATGCCGTTGATGGTCGCGGCGAGCGCGTACTTCAACTGCTCGGTCTCCTCACCGCTACGTAGTCGCCGCAGCAGTTCAATCTGAATCAAACTCATCGGGTCTACGTAAGGATTGCGGAGACGAATTGAGCGTGCGAGCACGGGGTTGCGTTCCAGTAGTTCACGTTGACCTGTGAGGCGCAGGAGCATCTCGCGCGTCCGACCGAACTCTTCTGCAATCATTTGCCATACGTGCTCTCTCAACGCGCCGTCTTCAACCAGCGCACTGTAGCGGCGCGCAATCTGAAGGTCGGCCTTCGCCAGCCCGTTCTCGACGTTGCTAATAAGGTCATGAAAGAGCGGGAACGTGCCCGCCATCGTGCGGAGCAACGCTTCGCCGCCTTCGTGCGCCTGACAGTAGCGCGTGAGAGCGTATCCGACTCCGAACCATGCGGGCAGCACGTGTCGGCTCTGCATCCAGCCGAAGACCCAAGGGATGGCGCGCAGGCTGGCGAACTCCTGGCGCGGGTCGCGCTCGTCATCCCCTTCAGGCGCGCGCCTGCTGGGGCGCGAACCGCTCTTCACCAACTCGAACTCCCGCACCGGCGTCGCCTGTCGAAAGTAGCGAAGCGTCTCTGCGTTCTCGACCACCGACTCGCGGTAGAAGGTGAACGCCTCTCGCGAGATTTCCTCCATCGCCGCAACCCATTCCGGCGCGACGGGAAAGGCGTGAGGGCGTGCGAGGGCGTCGAGCGATGCGGCGACCATCAACTCGAAGCTGCGCTCGGCCAGCACCGCGTCGGAGTATTTGAAATTCAGGACTTCGCCCTGCTCCGTAATCCTGAGTTTCCCGTTGAAGGCGCCGGGCGGCTGCGCGGCGATAGCACGATGAGTCGGGCCACCGCCGCGCCCGACCGTCCCGCCGCGCCCGTGAAAGAGGCTGAGCCGCACTCCGCATTCGTGCGCCGCGCGATGCAACTCCTCATGCGCCTTGTAAATCTCCCACGTGCTCGTCAGCATCCCGCCGTCCTTGTTCGAATCGGAGTAGCCGAGCATGACCTCCTGCTCGCGTCCCCACGAATCTAGGAAGCGCGCGTACAAGGGCGAAGTCCAGAGACGGCGGCAGACTTCGGGCGCGTTTCGCAAGTCTTCGATTGACTCGAAGAGCGGCACGGGCATCACGCCGGGGTCGCCTTGCCCGTCAGCCGCCGCCTTCACGCCGCAGAGTTCAAAGAGCCAGAGGAGCGACAGCACGTCGTCACCGGTCGCCGTGCCGCTGATGACGTAGGCACGTACGGCCTGCGGCGCAAACGTGCGCTTCAATTCGGCGAGCGTGCGTAGACTGTCGAGGAGTGCTGCGGTATCAGTCGAAACAGTGGGAATCTCGTCGGGCGCGTTCTCGTCGGCTGAAGCTTGTGCGGCATCTCTGCGCCCGTCGAACAGCGAGCCGCCCGCTAACTCTCGGACGGCGCGTGCGTGGACGCGGGCGTGCTGCCGGATGTCGAGCGTGTGCAGGTGAAACCCGAACGTCTCAGCCTGACGCCGCAGAGGGTCGAGCAGCCCCTCTGCCAACTCGCCGCCGCCGTTTTCAGAGAGGCTGTCGCGGACGAGCGTCAGGTCTGCGACGAAAGACTCTGCATCGGTGTAACCGTCAACACCGGCCGGAGCTTCGCGTGTCGCGCGCAGACGGTGCAACACGTAGGCGAGAAAGCGCCGGTAGATTTCGGCGGGCGCGTGACGGCCGACTTCGTCATGCGCTCCCGTCAAAGTCTCTTCGTAAGTTTTATATTTCGCCTGTAAGCCCGCTGAGACTTCGACCTGATGGACAGAGAGGCTGAGTTGTTCCTGCAACCCATCGACGGCCTTGAGGTAGAAATCGAGGATGGTGGAGCGCGCGAGCCGGAGCGCGTCACGCGTCGTCGCGGCCGTGACGTATGGATTGCCGTCGCGGTCGCCGCCAATCCATGAAGCGAAGGCGATGACGTTGGGCAGGTCGCGCGGCTCAAGGCTGACGCCGTAAACTTGCTCGAAGGCGGCGGCCATCTCCACATAGAGGTCGGGCAGCGTGCTAATCAGCACCGAAGGGTAATAGTCCAACCCCATCAGGATTTCGTCGGCAACCGTCGGCTGGCGGCGGCGGGTTTCGTCCGTCTGCCAGAGCGCGTTGATTTCGCGCGCGATGGCGGCCTGAGCGTCGGCGGCTTCCGCGTCTGCGAGCGGCAGGCGGCTCAAGCGTTCGAGTTGGTCGGCGATGCGGCGGCGTTTGAAGAGCACCGTTCGGCGCGCAACCTCCGTCGGGTGCGCCGTAAAGACGGGTGTGACCCCGACACGCCCTAACACTTCGAGCGCCTCTTGCCAGCCCGTGCCTGCATCGTGCAGGCGCTCTAGCGTGCCGCGAAATGTGCCGGGCAGCGGCGGCAGGTCTGCGGCGAGTGTGCGCGCGCGTCGGCGCTGTTTGCGATGGTTGGTCTCTGCGAGATTGGTGAGTTCGAAGTAGATGGCGAAGGCTTTAGTGAGCCGGTAGGCTTCGGCGACGTTCAGATGTTTGACGAGCTCTTCGGCGCGAGCCATCAGGTCGCCATCTTCGGGCGACGCGGTCTGCCCGCTGATGGCCGCAAGTTCGGCGTGCGCCCCTCGATGCTCGCCCGTCAGACCGCGCAGCAATTCGACGCTGTTGAAGAGCTCATCACCTTCCTGCTTCTTGAGCGTCCGGCCGAGCAGTTGACCGAGCGAGCGCACGTCGCGCCGCAGCGGGAGTTCCTTCAACGCCGGGTCGCTGCTCGTCAACTCGGCCAGCCGCGCCGCCTGATTCTCCGCTTGCCATAATGATTTCGCCACTTTTCGCAACCCGCCTTGCCGCCGGTTAAATTTCGTCTCCCGTCATCTCTTCCACGTCGCATTAAGGGTGTCGGCAGCGACAGTACCATCTGACCGGGAGCAGGATGATATCCGGCGCGAAGTGACGTTGACCGAAGGCAGGACTAGTATAATCAGAACACCAATTGCTGCAAGACAACCTCAGACGGTTCATCATCGAGTAGTCTTTCGTCCGGCGCGGCGAGAAACAAAAGTTGTTGACAAGAGTTTCGGGTCGCGCCTATATTTTCCGTGCTTCGCTGAGAAGCCGTCTGAACTGAATCACAAGCTATGAGCAGCGCACGATTTTATTACTTCGCTTTTACGTTCCGCTTCTCCTACGGGGAGGGGCGGCCTGAGCGAATGTGCGCGCTTGAAGTCGGTCAGACTTAAAAGCCAGACGCCAAAACGTTTTCGCTTGAGCCAGCCGCGACCCCGCCTGAAGGCAGTCGCGGCTGGCTCTTTTTGTTTGCTTTTAAACCCGTCTCGGAGCGCGAGGAGTCAGAAATGAGGATTGAAGAATTACGCGAGGAAATCGACACCATCGACGCCGAACTGCTACGCCTCATGAATCGGCGCGCGCTGGTCGCCGTACAGGTCGGCGCACTCAAGAGCAGCGCGGGTCTGCCGATACACGACCCGCAGCGAGAGCGCACCGTTCTGTCTCGCGCGTGTCGCGCCAATGACGGGCCGCTCGACGACGACGCGGTGTCGAAAATCTTCCGTCTCATCATACGCGAATCGCGTCGGCTGGAAGCGGCCGACGGCCTCAGAGCGTTGGAGCAGAGGAGCGAGGTGTTGTGATGGCAGCCGCAGCCGAACCGGCGCGACGGGTCGCTTTTCAGGGAGAGCGCGGAGCCTATAGCGAAGAGGCTGGCATCGCGTTGCTCGGCGCGTCCCTCCGTGCCGTGCCCTGTCGGACTTTTGAGAGCCTCTACAGCGCAGTCGGGGAAGGGCGCGCAGACTACGCGCTGGCGCCGTTGGAGAACAGTCTTGTGGGCGACGTGACACGCTCGCTCGACCTCCTACAAGAGAGCGCGCTCTTCATCATCGGCGAAGTCATCATCCACATCTCGCACAACCTCATCGGCCACGATAGCGCACGGCTCGATACGGTGCGCGTCGTCGAATCCCATCCCGTCGCGCTGGCGCAGTGTGAGCGGTTCTTCGAGGAGCATCCACACATCCGGCGGGTCGTCGCAGACGATACAGCCGCGAGCGTGCGACGCATTGTCGAGAGCGGAGACAAGACCAGAGCGGCCATCGCCGGCCGAAGCGCGGCGCGCGTCTATGGGGGAAAGATACTGGCCGAACATCTGGAAGACGATGCCGCGAACTACACGCGCTTCGTGCTGCTCGCGCCGTCGGCGGAAGTGACCGACCGAGCCGACAAGCTTTCGGTCTCGACGTTGCTTCCGCACTGCGCGGGCGCGCTTCAACGCGCTCTCGCGCCGTTCGCCCGGCGCGGTATCGAACTCTTACGCATCGCCAGCCGACCCCTTAAAGGCCAGCCCTGGCGCTACCGCTTTTTTCTGGATTTCAAAGGCTCAACCACTGACCCTGCCGTGTCG
Organism: Pyrinomonadaceae bacterium; assembly: GCA_035942915.1. Classification (GTDB taxonomy): domain Bacteria; phylum Acidobacteriota; class Blastocatellia; order Pyrinomonadales; family Pyrinomonadaceae; genus DASZCR01. Next base: position 13,591 of record DASZCR010000111.1, read on the forward strand.
CTGGCGCTCTCGGAAATCAGAGAATGCGCCGAAGAGGTGCGCATCCTCGGTTGCTACCCTGCCGCGCCGATACCAATACATTAACGGAACTTGATAAGGAGTCTCACGCCATGATTGTCAACATGACAAAGCACGCGACGAACGAAGAGATTGAGCACGTCGTCGCCCGCCTCAAATCTCTTAACTGCCAATCGCACGTCAGCCGCCGCGCCGGACGTATCGTGATTGGTGTGCCCGGCGGAGGCGGCGCAGCGCGTGAAATAGACGCGCTGAAAGACGCGCCGGGCGTCGAAGCAGTTCAATCGCCCGACCAGCCTTTCACGCTGGCGAGTCGGCGCGTCGGCTACGAGCGCAGCGTCGTCGAGGTGGGAGGTGTGCGCGTCGGCGGCGGCGATGTCGTGGTTATCGCGGGGCCGTGCTCGGTCGAGTCGCGCGAGCAACTGTTGGAGACGGCGCGCTCGGTGAAGGCGTCCGGCGCGACGATGCTCAGGGGCGGCGCGTACAAGCCGCGCACGTCGCCCTATGAATTTCAGGGGCTTGGCGTCGAGGCTTTGAAACTGCTCGCGGAGGCGCGCGCCGAGACCGGCCTGCCCGTCGTCACGGAAGTGATAAGCACGGAGGAGGTGGAGACGGTCGCCGAATATGCCGACATGCTTCAGGTGGGCGCGCGTAACATGCAGAACTTCGCGCTGCTGCGCCGCCTCGCCTCGACGCCGCGCCCCGTGCTGCTGAAACGCGGCCCTTCGGCCACCGTCAAAGAGTGGCTGCTGGCGGCCGAATACCTGCTCGCGGGCGGGAATTCGGAAGTCATTCTCTGCGAGCGCGGCATCAAGACGTTCGAGACGGGAATGCGCAACACGCTCGACTTGGCCGCCGTCGCGCTCGCGCGTGAACTGACACACTTGCCCGTCATCGTTGACCCATCGCACGCGACAGGTCAGCGTCGGCTTGTTCCTGCGGCTTCGAGGGCGGCGGTCGCCGTCGGCGCGGACGGGCTGATAATCGAAGTCCATCCATGCCCGGAGCGCGCACTCTCGGATGGGCCTCAGTCGCTCGACTTGCAAGGGTTCGCGCGTTTGATGTCGGAGTTGACGGCTCCGCTGCCGCGCCTCGCCGTAGCGGTGTCGAAGGGGGAGCACGGCGGACGTTGCGAACCGACGGGAAACGCTATTCAGGAAGAGGTCGGAGAACTGGTCTGAAGAGCACGTCAAAAGGCCGTCGCTGATGACTGCGACGGCCTTCCGGGATACCTCGTTTTGATTCCTGAATGGTCGGAGGGGCGTCTCCGTCGATAACCGCCGCCGCGTGCTTACGGCATCATCGGCTGAAGGCGGTAGTTGAAAGGCACGAAGAAGGGATGGCCGAGCACGACCGCGCCGCCCTGCACCTGATTCTGCGCCTGACAATCCTCGACACAGAACGTCGCGGGGGGCGCGACCTCAGTCGCATCCTCGCCCATCACCTGTCCCATGCGTCCGCCGTCGAGCACGTCCCATTCCGTCACCGCGCCGCAGTGGCGGACAGTGGCGAAAGTGCCGTCACGCTTCGGAATGCTGTTCGAGCAGGTCGAGTGCGAGATGCGTGTCGCTGCCTGCGGGCTGTCGCGCCCGACGAGCAGGCCGCTCGTGTCGCTGCCGAAGTTGATTCGGGGCGTGATAGTGATGTTCTGCGTCTGGCCTGCGGCGTTGCTGAAAGTGACAACGTCGCCCTCGCGTTCGCGGAAGTTGGGGTTGTCATAGTAGAAGACTTCGGGTGAGAGCACGTGGCGGACTCTCGTGCCGGGCGCGTCGTCGCGCTCAATCTCCATCTGGAAGACACCGCCCTGCGAACAATCCTTCGCCTGAATCTTGACGGTGACTACCCCGTTGGTGCGAATGAAGACGAGGTCGCCCCGGTCGTTGCGCAACCGCTCGGTTTTCGTCAGCGCCGCGCCGTGCAGCGGGGTCTTCTCTGTGAAGATGACGGTCGGACGCTCGACGAGTCGGCCGGGATTATTAGCGCCGGTCAGAGTCCAATTGCGGACGCCCATCGTGCGCAGGTCAATGTCGAACTGGACGTGACGGCCTCGTACCAGCATGACGCCGTTCTGTTGTGTGAGAACCCAACCGCCGCCCTCACAAAAACGCGAACTGGCAGCTTGAGTCTCTCCCGCCGTGAAGATGATTCCCAGAAACGCCAGCATCATGACGACGCGGGCGACTCTGGCGGATGATAATGTCAGTTTATGAAGTCGCATCATTCGATTTCTCCCTAGATGAATTGTTCTGGCAGCTAACCCGTAAGTCGCTGCAAGCCCATACAGAGACATGAGGCGGCCTGAAAATACGTCGGGCGTGCAAAAAAATTGCGCCTCTGCATTGCCAGCCAATCAGCCTCAGCCCTCAGAGAGAAACTCTCGGACTGCGCCTTGAAGTCTCCCTGTTAGAGAGCGCGAATGTGGGACGGGAAAATAAATATATTGACAGTGTGCGATGACGGGAATAAAGTGCGTTTTGCCTTTTCTTACAGAATCCTTGCATGTGGTCGGAAGACTAGCCACAGCATCTTTTTCTCAATCTCAGAAATAAAACGTCTAGGTCAGAGTAGACGCTGGTCGCGTGGCGGCGTGTTCCTCATTTCCAGACTGCATCCGTAAACATCGCTTCGCTGATACTTCGTTCGTAGGCCAGTATCAACTTCATCCCTCGGCAATCTTTGCATGGTGGTGCCAAGGAAAAACCGACTCGGACGCCCCCGACAGGCGGACAGTGTGGGGCGCACCTCTATCCTCCTCTCCCTTCGAGGACTCGACCGTCTGCTGGCGTCGGCGCTGGCGGCGATGCGCGAGTCGTTGACGAGCGAAGAAGCGTCGACGCCTGAGCAGTTTCGCGGCCTTTATCTCACACAGGGCGGCGTCGAGCGTCTGCTTGCGAACGAACCGGGCGAGCCTGCGTTCGCGGCGGGCGAACAGGACGCGCAGGATTTGCCAGACCCTTCGGTGAAGGTCGCACGCTTGCGCCAGCTTGCGGAGAGCTACGACCTCTCCGTCTTCGACCTCAACCTCATCCTCATCGCGCTCGCGCCCGAACTAGACCTGCGCTACGAGCAACTGTACGCATATCTTCAAGACAACATCACGCGTAAGTGGCCGACGGTGGACTTGGCGCTGAACCTTTTGTGTTCCGAAGCCGGGGAGAAACTGGCGCGGCGGACGCATTTTGCGCCGCACGCGCCGCTCTTGCGCCACAGCCTGCTGCACCTCATACCGGACGCCAACCAGCAGCCGACGACCCTCCTCGCGCACGGCCTCAAACTTGACGAGCAGGTCGTTCGCTTTCTCACAGAGCAGGAGTGCCTCGATTCGCGGCTCGCGCCTTTCTGCCGTCTGTTGAAGCCGACGGCGCAAGCCTCGCAGTCGTCGCTCGACGCCGACAGCAGGCGCGCGATTCTGGAACTCGTCCGGCAGGCGCATCAGTCCGGCACACGTTTGAGTCTCTATTTTCAGGGGGCGGCGGGCGTCGGTAAAAGGCTCGCAGTCGAGGACGTGGCGTGCGAGTTGGGGTTGCGCCTGCTCTTGGTGGACTTGGCGCGGATGCCTGCGGGCGTGTCTGATTACAGACAGTCATTCCGACTCGTCCTGAACGAGGCGAGATTCAACGAAGCGATTCTGTATTTCGACTCGCTCGACGCGCTCAGGCGCGATGAGCACGCCGCCGCTTATCAATCTCTGCTCGAAGCCCTCGATGAGTTCGCCGGTGTGGTTGTGCTCTCCGGCGCGCAGGCTTTGTCTGGTGAGAGCGCCCCTTCGCTCAGGATAATGACCGTGCCGTTTGCGCCGCCCGACTTCGCCGCGCGCCGCACGCTCTGGCTCGAAAGCCTTTCGGCCGAAAGCGTCCGTCTGCCCGCCGCGGAGTTGGACGCGCTGGCGCGCCGCTTCCGTTTTTCAAGACGCCAGATTGCCGACGCCGTGCGCCACGCGTGCCTCGCTGCCCAATGGCGAAGCGCCACGACGCCTTCTTCGCGCGTGCGTTCGCAGGCGAAGCCGACGGCGCGTGAACTGTTCGCGGCGGCACGCGCGCAGTCGCGTCACACACTCGCGGCGCTCGCCTCCAAGATTGAGCCGAAATACACGTGGGATGACATACAGCTTCCCGCAGACCAGACCGAGCAGTTGCGCGAGATTTGCGCGCAGGCCGAGTCTCGTCACGTCGTCCATGTCGAATGGGGATTCGGGCGCAAGATGTCTGCGGGCAGAGGCGTCGTCGCGCTCTTCACAGGCGCGCCCGGAACGGGGAAGACGATGGCCGCCGAAGTCATCGCCACAGAACTACAACTCGACCTCTTCAAGATAGACCTCTCGCAAATCGTCAGCAAATACATCGGTGAAACGGAGAAGAACCTCGACCGCATCTTCCGCGAAGCGCAGTCGAGCAACGCGATTCTGTTCTTCGACGAAGCGGACGCGCTCTTCGGCAAACGCTCCGAAGTGAAAGACGCGCACGACCGCTTCGCCAACATCGAAATCGGATATCTCTTGCAGAAGATAGAAGAGTTCGACGGCATCGCCATCCTCGCCACCAACCTGCGGCAGAACATGGACGAAGCCTTCGTCCGTCGGATGCAGTTCATCGTCGAGTTTCCGTTTCCTGATGAGGAGTATCGGCGGCGCATCTGGCAGTCCGTCTTTCCGAAGGAAGCGCCCGTTGGCGACGATGTCGAGTTCGAGACACTGGCGCGCACGATACGGCTCTCCGGCGGCCACATCAAAAACATCGCCCTCGCGGGCGCTTTCTATGCCGCCGCAGACGGCCGCCGTATCCGCACGTCGCACCTGATGCGCGCCGCGCGTCGTGAATATCAGAAACTCGGCCGCAAGCTGAACGATGCGGACTCGAAGTCGGGCGAGACCGTCGAAGAAACGACGGCCGTCTAATCGTGGCACAAGATGATTCGTGATTTGAGCGAGACATTACAGGCGATGCTGGACGACGAGAATCTCGCCGCCTCTTTCCCCGAATTGGTCGAAGCGCAGGTCAGCTTCGACCGGCCGTCCGAGCAGTTCAGCCCGTCGCAAACGACCGTCAATCTCTTTCTCTTCGACATCCGCGAGAACATGGAACTGCGCAGCAACGAGCCTCTTATCCAACGAAGGAACGGCGAGGCCGTCATCCGCCGCGCTCTCAAGCGCATTGATTGCTCTTATCTCGTGACGGCGTGGGCGACCGGCAGCACCGGACAGAAACTCATCCTCGACGAGCACGAACTGCTCGGACAGGCCATGCAGGTCTTCATGCGTTACCCGACGATACCGCAGAACTTTCTGAAAGGAAGTTTGAAAGAGCAGGAGTTAGCCCTGCCGTTGCGGGTCGGCGGGACGAACAAAGGCGAAGTCAAAGACCCTGCCGATTTCTGGTCGGCCATCGGCAACAAACTGCGGCCGTCGCTCATCGTGACCATCACGCTCGAATTGCAGGTTTTCGACCCGGAGGTTGCGCCCTTCGTCAGCACGCAGAAGTTGCGCGTCGGGCTGCGCGACCCGGAAGCGGAAACCGGCCTCGTCACGAAGACGGCGGAAGAGGTTTTCCGCATCAGCGGACTCGTGACAGACGCGAAGGGCAAGGCGCTGGCGGGCGCCATCGTCAGCAACACCGAAACCGGAATGAGCGCCACGACGGACAAGGAGGGACGCTACGCGCTCGGCATGATGCCGGGTGGCACTTACAGCTTGAGTGTTAAGGCCGGGAAGCAGAGCGAGAGTTTCAAAGTCGAGATTCCGGCTCCGGCTGGTAAAACTTACGACCTTCAACTGCCCGGTTAGACCGGAACCCAACTTCGAGGAGAAAAATTCATGCCGCAATATCTCTCACCAGGCGTCTACGTCGAGGAAGTGCCGTCGGCGGTCAAGTCTATCGCCGGAGTCAGCACGAGCACGGCGGGCTTCATCGGGATTTCGCCGGGCACAGCCGTCCCCGGCGACCGCGTCATCAACGAAGCGGTCGGGGCGGGAACCGGGAGCAAGAAGAACTACCGGCTGGCGCGCACGCCCGTCGACCCGAACGGCGCTGAGGTTCGTGTCAACAACCTCCCCATCACGACCGGCTTTACCATCACCAACGAGAGCGACTTCTCGCAAATCAAGTTCGACACCGCACCCGAATCGGGCGCGACCATCACGGCCAGCTATACGCCCGTCTTCGAGCCGGTCGAGGCCGGTGTCGCCAAGCTGTGCACGAACTTCACCGAGTACAAAAAATTCTTCGGCGACTTCTCGACAGACATCGGCCAGACCTATCTGACGCACGCCGTCTACGGCTTCTTCAATAACGGCGGCTCGCGCTGCTACGTCGTGCGCATCAATCCCATCGCCAACTCGAAGAACCCGCCCGAAGGCAAAGCCACCGAGCTTGCGGCCGCGCTCGAAAGCTTCGAGGCCATTGACGAAATCGCCATCGTCGCCGCACCCGGCATCACCGATGCGAACGCGCGCGACAAGATTGTGACGCACTGCTCGCAACGGACGAAAGACCGCTTCGCCATCCTCGATAGCCCTGAAATCGTCGAGACGGGCGGCGCGCTCGACCTCACCTTGCTCGACCCGAAGAACGCGAAGACCGTCATGCCCAACAACAGCGATTACGCGGCCTTCTACTTTCCATGGATACAGGTTTTCGACCCGGCGACGAAGGCTGCCGAACTCGACGGCGACGGCCTCATCTACGTGCCGCCGAGCGGCCACATCGCAGGCGTCTATGCGCGCGTCGATACGGAGCGCGGCGTCCATAAAGCCCCGGCCAACGAGACGCTGCTCGGCGCTCTCGGCCTGCGCTACAACCTCAGCAAGAGCCAGCAGGACGGCCTCAACCCGCAGGGCGTCAACTGCATTCGCTCGATGAACGGGAACATCCGCGTCTGGGGCGCGCGCACCATCGGCGGCGACGCCAACGCCGACTTGAAGTATGTCAACGTCCGACGCACGCTCCTCTTCCTGCGCGAGTCGATTGACGAAGGGACGCAATGGGTCGTCTTCGAGCCGAACACGCCCGCGCTCTGGCAGCAGATTTCGCGCAACGTGACGGCCTTTCTCACCAACGTCTGGCGCTCCGGCGCGCTCTTCGGCAACACGGCGGCCGAAGCTTTCTACGTCAAGTGCGACGCGGAGACGAACCCGCCGGAGTTGAGAGAACTCGGTCAGGTCGTCACCGAAATCGGCGTCTCCATCGTCCGCCCGGCCGAGTTTGTCATCTTCCGTATCAGCCAGTTCACCGCGCCCGGCAGTTAAGCGCGCACGCTTCGCCACCATGTCGGCCAACTACAAAACTCCGGGCGTCTATCGCAGCGAGATTTTCCTGCGGCCGGAAGAGCCGTTCCAGACCGGCGTTCCCGCTTTCGTCGGCTTCGCCGATGTTGTGCCGGCGGCCGGCCAGACGCCCTCGCGTCAACCCGTCATGCTCTTTCGCAAGGAGGAGTTTGCGGCGAAATTCAAGACGCCGCAGGACGCTTATCTGGCCGAGGCCGTACGAGGCTTTTTCAGCAACGGCGGCACACGCTGCTACATCGTTCCCGTAGATGCGACGGCGACCGACAGGGAAGCGGCCTTGTTGGCCGCTCTCGAAACGCTCGCGCCGCTCACGGACTTCGACCTCGTCGCCGTCCCGGACGCGATGATGCTCTACACGCCGACACAACAGACGCAGTCGGCCTTCGATGCCGTGCTCCGCGTCCAACGCGGCGTCATCATGCATTGCGCGGCGCACAACGACCGCATGGCCTTGCTCGACTCGCTCCCGGCGAGAACGACCGAGACCGTCCTGACGCAGCGCGCCTCGTTAGTGACAGGGCTGCCCGACGCTTCCAACGCGGCTTTCTATTACCCCTGGATACAGGTTTTCGACGCCGACCTCAACGAGCGCGACCCCAAGACGCGAGGGCTGCGCTACGTTCCGCCGTCCGGCCACGTCGCCGGTATCTACGCGCGGACAGACCGCAGTGTCGGCGTCTACAAAGCTCCTGCGAACGCAGAGGTGCTGGGGGCGATTGACCTTGAAATCGCGGTGGACAATCAGACGCAGGAGCAACTCAACCCGCAGGGCGTCAACTGCCTGCGCGCCTTCGCCGGGCGCGGCCTCCGCGTCTGGGGCGCACGCACGCTCGCACGCGATAACTTCTGGCGCTACGTCAACGTGCGTCGGCAGTTTCTCACCGTCAATCGTTGGATTGCGCTCTTCATGACGTGGTCGAGCTTCGAGCCGAATGCGGCGCGGCTCTGGGTACGCATCGAGCGCGAGTTGACCGCTTATCTCGAAACGCTCTGGCGCAGCGGCGCGCTCAAGGGAGAGGTGCGCGAGGACGCCTTCTACGTCAAGTGCGACGAGGAAACAAACCCGCCCGAAGTGCGCGACACGGGCGAGGTCGTCACGGAAGTCGGCCTTGCGCTCGTCGCTCCTGCCGAGTTCGTCGTGGTGCGGATTTTTCATCGTGCCGGGACGACGCTCGTCGGGTGAAGCGCGTCGCGCGCGTCTTTTCATAAACGTGTAGTCGAAGGAGAAACAGTATGCCTACCGGAAATCGCGTTGACCCCTATCGGGGCTTTAACTTTCTCGTCGAACTCGACGGCCTGACACACGGAGGCTTTCAGGAATGCACCGGCCTCGACACCTCGACCGACGTGGTCGAGTACCGCGAGGGCGCTGACCCGAATCACAAACGCAAGTTGACCGGCCTGAACACCTTCTCAAACGTCACGCTCAAGCGCGGCGTCACCGATTCGGATGAACTGTGGAAATGGCGGCAGACCGTGATTGACGGCCGCACCGAGCGCAAGAACGGTTCCATCATCCTGATGGACGAGGCCGGAAACGAAAAGGTGCGCTGGAACTTCCTCAACGCGTGGCCGACGAAGTGGACTGGCCCGACCTTCAATGCGACGGACAACGCCGTCGCCGTCGAAACTCTCGAACTCGCGCTCGAAGAACTGAGGAAAGCTTGAGCGCGCGTGCTTCGCGCCGACCAAAGTAAAGAGGCTTTATGCTACAGACCGAATATGCCTTTACGCTGCCGAAAGGCTACGTGGACAGGGAAGGGACGCTGCACCGCGAGGGCGTCATGCGTCTCGCCACCGCTTTCGACGAAATCGCGCCGCTCAAAGACCCGCGCGTGCATAGCAATCCGGCCTACCTGCTCGTGATTCTCCTGTCACGCGTCATCACGCGACTCGGCACGCTCGAACAGGTCAATCCGAAAATCATCGAGGAACTCTACGCGGCCGACCTCGCCTACTTGCAAGACCTCTACCGCCGCGTCAACGAGAACGGCCACGACCGCGTCCGCACACAATGCCCGCACTGCGAGCAGCAGTTCGAGGTGGAGCTATACGCGCCGGGGGGGTCTGGCGCTACCCCTTAGAGCGGCTCTATGAGGAGGTAGCGTATATAGCTTTTCATTTTCACTGGCCGCACGACGACATCATGGCGCTCGAACACACGGCGCGCCGCAGGTGGGTCGAAGAGATTGCGCGCATCAACCGACGACTGAACGAAGGGGCGCAGCAGTCGTACCGTCTCCGATTGGAGGGATAAGAGAATGGCTTCTCAAGCGGCGGCCTCGGCCGCACAGACGTTTTTGCGAAACGACCCTTATCACGTCTTCAACTTCTTCGTCGAGATTGAAGGCATCTTCGCCGGAGGCTTCTCCGAATGTAGCGGCCTGCAAGTCGAGGCGGAAACCTTCGCCTACCGCGAAGGCGGCGTCAACGACTTCGAGCACACCTTCGTCGGGCCTGTCAAAAGCGGCCCGCTCGTCCTCAAACGCGGGCTGACGCTCGTCGATAGCCTGTGGCTGTGGTTTCGTGAGACCTCGCGCGGCAACATCGTGCGCAAAAACGGCACTATCTACCTGCTTAACAAGATGCACATTCCCGTCGTCTGGTGGAACTTCAAAGAGGCCGTGCCCATCAAGTGGACGGGGCCGGAGTTCAACGCCAACTCGAACGACGTGGCCTTCACCAGCGTCGAACTGGCGCACAGAGGCTTGAGCCAGCCGCAGACCGAACGGCTCAAGGCCATCTTCAATCAGGGCACAGCGGGTGCGCTGGCCGTCGCGGGCGGCATCTCCAGAACCATATGAGCGACCCCGTCAGCGAGTCCACACAAAACAGGCCGGAGCAGACGCCGGACGCGGCTCTCGCGTCGCGCCTGTCATCGCGCCTGCTCGCGCGTGCGACAAACTCGCTCGGCGTGATAGACGTGCGCCACGTCGAGCGCCGCTACGCGCGCATCATGGACTGGCTCGCCGCGCGCACGCCGCTCGTCGAACATCTCAAGGAGCGTTACGGGCTGACGGAAGACGAGGGCGCACGCACGCTCGGTCTCGCCTTTGCCGATGCGAGTGGAGGCGCGGGCGTCGAGGGAAGCGACGCGATTGCGAGCCACACCCTCACCGCGCAGAGCATGGCAGCGCCCGTCGAGCAACTCTTCACCGCCGTCGCACACGTCCCGGAAGATTCCGACTCCGCGCCCGCGCCGACGATGCGTATCACACGGCGTGGCCTGCCGACCTTCTCGCACGCCGACGCGCAGACGCATGCACAACGCGCGCACACTCAACCGGAAGTCTCTGAGAACGATAGGCGGACGCCCGAACAGAGCATCGCCGACCCCGTGAGGCCGCCGCTCCCTGACCTTGCCATGCCTTCTGTCAGAGAGGTTCACGAAGCGCCCGTCGTCATCGAAACGCCGCACGCCGGGCAAACTCCAACGCCGCACGAAGCGTCCGCGCCGCCGCTGCTGCCCGACGGTTCAAGCCCGGACGCCGCAGGACAGTCCATCTCATCTGTCATCAGGACAGCCGAAATTCAAGTCCATACGGAAGGGTTTTTAGTCAGCACGGGCGAGTTGTTGACGACGCGGCCGGTCGCAGCCGCGAGCGTGCGAGAAACCGCGCGCCCGAACACGTCGCAAGAGAAGATGACGCTGCCAGCATCGCGGCCGGACGTGACGCAAGCGGCCCCGACATCAGATGCGAGCCATCTTCCGCTCGAAACTTCGACGGGTGCGCTTCGTCAGGCGCGCGTCCGCGCAGACCAAGCAGACCGACGCCGCACGGCTTCGACGCCCGAAGAACTTGAGCCGTCTCTCGTGCGCCGCGTCGTGTCGGAAAGCGCGAGAAGGGCGCGGGCGGGCGGGGCTGAAGTCGAGGAGAGCACGCTGGCGAGTGAGGCGGAAGCGACGAACGTCGCGCGCGGGTCGCGTCTGCCGCTGGCACAGGCGAGAGAGATAATCGCAGCCTCGTTCGAGCATGAGACGCAGGCTCGGCGCGCGTCGTCAAACTTGCCCCTCGCCGCCGCTCAGGTCAACGGCGACCTCGCGGCCGCGTCGCAAACGCAGCATCAGCATCAACCGGCCGCGACCGCCGCGCACGCCGTCATGCAAGTTTCGGCAGGCGGCGCGGAGACAGACGGGCAGGGGCGCGCGTCGAAGCAGGCGAAGGCCGCTGGGGTCAACGTCGAAAAACTCGCGGAGCAGGTGAGCCGCCACCTCACGCGCAAACTCTTGGTCGAGCGCGAGCGGCGCGGCTTGGGACGAAGATGAACGAGAAACTGAAGATTACTCCGCTGCCTCCGTCAAAGTTGAAGGAGATAACGGTGCTGTTCAATCCGAACAGCTACTCGATAGAGAAGTCCGTCACGTGGGACTCGTCGGGCGGCGAAGGCGCGGGCGCGACGCAGAGAAAGTTCAACGCCCCGGCGCTCACCTTCGGCGGCGGCAGCAGCCGCACGCTCTCGCTCGAACTCTTCTACGATGTGACGGAGTCGAGCGACAAGCGCAAGGACGTACGCAAGGAGACGGGCAAGATTGTCGCGCTGACGCGCATTATGGCCGACCGCAAAAATCCGCATCCGCCCGTCTGCAAAATCTCTTGGGGCAGCAAGGTCAAAAACTCCGACTTCCCGTTTACGGGCGTCGTTACCTCGCTCAGCCAACGCTTCACGCTCTTTAGCAGCACGGGCGAGCCTCTGCGCGCGACGCTCAACGTCAGCTTCAAAGAGTTTCTCGACCCGGAAAAGGATTTGAAAGACACCGACCCGGAGTTGACGACCTACGTCGTCAAACGCGGCGACACGCTCGCGGGCATCGCCGCCGCCATGTATGGCGACCCGTCACTGTGGCGCATCATCGCCGAAGCGAACCGGCAGGACGACCCGCGTCGTCAACAGGTCGGGAGCGTCCTGACCATTCCGAAACACGATTGAGCCTGAAGACGAGAGCCGACGCCGAAGAGTATGCCGCAACTCTCCATTCCCGATTTCGAGATTCTCATCAACGGCACGACGCTGCCCGTCGATGCTGCGGCGCACGTCGTCGAAGTGAGCGTCGAGGAAGACACCGAACTGCCCGGCATGTTCTCTCTGGAGGTTGTCGCCTCGGATGACTTGGAGAACGTGTTTCAGTGGGTTGACGACACAAGCCTGTTCGCCGTCGGCAACGTCGTCGAGGTGAAGTTGGGCTACGTCGGGCAGTTGACCAGCGTGTTCAAGGGCGAGTTGACGGGGCTTGAGCCTTCGTTTAGCAGCGAGCGGCTACCGACGCTCATCGTGCGCGGCTACGACCGACGCCACCGCCTCACGCGCGGGCGTCACACGCGCTCGTTTCTCAAGAAGAAGGACAGCGACATTGCCGCGCAGATTGCGCGCGAGGCGGGACTGACGCCGCAGGTCACGGACAGCAAGGTGACACACGATTACGTCCTTCAGGCCAACCAGACCGACTACGAGTTTCTCATCGAACGCGCCGCGCGCATCCAGTACGAAGTGGTGGTCGAAGACAAGACCCTGAACTTTCATCCGGTCGCCAACGACAAGGGCGCGGCCATCACGCTCAAGGCCGATGAAGACCTGACGGAGTTTCACCCGCGTCTGTCTTCCGTCGGTCAGGTGAGCGAGACGGCCGTGCGCGGTTGGGACCCGAAGAACAAGAAGGAGATTTTGGGCAAGGCGCAGGCGGGCGACGAGGTTTCGACGATGGGTGGTCAACAGGCGAGCGCGGCGCTCTCGAAAAAAGCCTTCGGCGTGGCGACGGCGCTGCTGAGCAATCTGCCCGTCACGACGCAGGCCGAAGCCGACCAGATTGCCATCGCGCGCTTCAACAACGCCGCGCTCGAACTCATCACGGGCGATGCCGTCTGCGATGGCCGCGCCGACCTGCGACCCGGCAAGGTGGTGAAAGTTGACGGCGTTGGCAAACGCTTCGGCGGGCAGTACTACGTCACGGCGGCGACGCACGTCTACACGCCGGACGGCTACAGCACGCGCTTTTCGTTTCGGAGGAATGCATTGTGAACCTCTTGGATGCGCTCATGGACGAGCGTGATGATTTGGCGACGCGCATCAGCGGCGTCGTCGTCGGCGTGGTGACCAACAATCAAGACCCGGACGGCATGGGACGCGTCAAGGTCAAGTTTCCGTGGTTGAGCGATATGGACGAGAGCAACTGGGCGCGGGTCGCCGCGCCGATGGCGGGCAAGGAGCGCGGCCTCTACTTCCTGCCCGAAGTCGAGGATGAAGTGCTCGTCGCCTTCGAGCACGGCGACGTGCGCTTCCCCTACGTCGTCGGCTCGCTCTGGAACGGCAAGGACGCGCCGCCCGCGAAAAACGACGACGGCAAAAACAACGTCCGCGTCCTCAAGTCCAGAAGCGGCCACGTCGTCCGTCTGACGGACGATGACGGCAAGGAGATGATTGAGATTATCGACAAGAGCACGAAGAACAGCATCGTCTTCGATACCTCGAAGAACACCATCACCGTCACCTCCGACAAAGACATCGTGCTCTCGGCCGCGAAGGGAACTATCAAACTCGACGCGCAGCAGATTGAGATTGCCTCGTCCAATGCCACCAAGATTGAGTCCGGCGCGAACATGGACGTGAAGGCGACCGGACAGATGAACGTGAAGGGACAGACCATCAACCTGAATTGAGCTATGGGACAACCGGCAGCCAAGCAGGGCGACAAGGTGGTCGCCACAGACACGCACATCGTCATGGTGCCGCAAGCTACGGGGCCTGTGCCGACGCCTCTGCCTCATCCTTTCAGCGGGATTCTCAACGGCGGCCTGAGCAGCAATGTGAAGATTATGGGCATGGCCGCCGCCACCGTCGATAGCACGGCCGACAACACGCCGCCTCACGTCCCGACGCCGCCCGGCACGAGTTTTCAGAAACCGCCGTCGAACAAAGCGACGGTCAAGGTCGGCAGCCCGACCGTCAAGATTAACGGCAAGATGGCGGCGCGCAACGGCGACACGGCTGCGACCTGCAACGACCCGGCGGACTTGCCCGCCGGAAAGATTATCGCCGTCGGCACGGTGCTGATTGGTTGAAGGAGGCGGAGGACGAACGGGCGTGTACAAGATTTTTCTCGGCAAGGGCTGGCAGTTTCCCGTCGCGTTGGACGACGACGGCGCGTTGGAGGTCGCCGCCTACGAAGAGAGCGTGCGCCAGTCCATCTGGGTCATTCTCGGCACGGCGAAGGGCGAGCGCCTGATGCGCCCTGATTTCGGCTGCGGCATCTACGACATGGTCTTCGAGGTCAACTCCTCGACGACGGCGAGCGGCGTGGCCGAAGAGGTGCGCGACGCGCTGCTGTCGTTTGAGCCGCGCATCGACGTGTTGGACGTTGAGGTCACGCCCGGCGGCGACAATGGCGAGGTCTTGTACGTCAGCATCGATTATCAGGTGAGGGCGACGAACACCGTCTTCAATCTGGTCTATCCTTTCTACCTAGAGAGCAGCGCGGCGTCATGAAAGAAGAACCCGCCCCCCTAGTTGACCCGCGCAGCGCGCAGGAGATTTCCCGACAGTTGCGCAAGCTGCTGGCGGGCTATGCGCCGCAGTGGAAGGAACAGGAGGGGACGGAGGCGGGCGCGCTCAGCGACGCCATCATCGGCATCTTCAGCCGCTTCTCGGAAATCGTCATCCAACGCCTGAACCAGACGCCGGAAAAGAACCTGCTGGCCTATCTCGACATGCTCGGCCTGTCAATCCTGCCGCCGCAACCGGCGCGCGTCCCTCTCACCTTCTTTCTCACGCCGGGCAGCACGACCGATGCGGTTGTCCCGGTAGGGACGCAGGTCGCCGCGCAGCCCGCAGAGGGCGAGGCGCAGCCGGTCGTCTTCGAGACGGAGCAGGAGTTAACGGTCGTGGCCGCGCGCCTGACGGCCGCCATCACACGCGACCCCGCGCGCGATGCTTACACAGACCAGAGCGCGCTCATCTACGCCCCCCTGTGGTCGGGCGCGCAAATCTTCCGCGCCGAAACGCAGACGGAGCACATCCTCTACATCGGCCATGAACAATTCCTGAGCCATCCGGCGCTACGCGAACTGCGGCTCGTCTTTGAACTGAGCCAGACCATCACGAAACCGAAGAAACGGCAATTGGTGTGGGAACTCTGGAACGGCGCGCAATGGTCTGAGATTGCGCCGAAGCCCGCGAACGCGACGGCCGTGACCCCTTACGTCGAAGACGGGACGGCGGCGCTCACCAAGAGCGGCGAAGTCTTACTGACAAACCTGCCGGTAGTCCAGCCCGTCGCGGTCAACGGCGTCGAGCGACGCTGGTTGAGGTGTCGTCTCGTGACGCCGATTCCGCCCGCAGAGTTCAACAAGCAGCCGCCGCAGTTGCCGACCATCAAGAGCGTTCGTCTGTCGGCGCTGTTGGAGCGCACGCTCGACAGCGCCAATCCAGACGGGTCGCTGCTGGTCGAAGCGGCCTTTTTGAACTACGCGCCCGTCGATGTGAGCACAAGCTTTCTGGCCTTCGGCGAGAAGCCGCGCGTGGGCGACGCGCTCTATCTCGCGCAGTCTGAAGCCTTCGCCGCCGCAGGCGCGAAAGTCACGCTCGACATTAACCTGACCCGCCCGGAGATGAACCCCGCAACGAACCAGCCGTTTCCGTCCGTCGCGGTCACACACGCGTGGGAGTTCTGGGACGGCAGGACGTGGGCGACTCTCTTCACCTCCAACAGCAGCGGCGCAATCGCGCCCGCCAATCAGGGCTTCAGCGACGGGACGCGCGCCTTCACGCGGAGCGGGCGCGTCAGTTTCAGCTTTCCGCGCCAGCCCGCGCGGACTCAAGTCAGCGGCGTCGAGAATTACTGGGTGCGCGTTCGCATCATCTCCGGCGACTACGGCAAGGAAGCCTACTACACGCTCAAGCCGAAGCCTCCCAACGCGACGCCGCCCCCGCCCGACGAGTACACGCTTGTGCCAGCATCTTTCGCGCCGCCCACCGTCAACGCGCTCGGCGTCGGCTACTCCGTGACGAAGAACGAGCCGCCCGACGGTCTCATGGCCTATAACGATTTTTCGTATGAGACGGCTAAGAGTGACGCTCCTTTCGCGCCCTTCAAGCCGTTGGACGAGACGCCCGCCTCTCTCTACTTCGGATTCACGCTGCCCGACGGTCGCGGCTCGTTCCCGAACCGCGTCGTCAGTCTCTACGTCGGCGTCGATAGTTACCTCTACGGTCGAAAGCCGGACGTGGCGACGCCGACATCGCCGCCGCGCCTCGTCTGGGAGTATTCAAACGGCGT
The DNA here is from genome assembly GCA_035942915.1 of Pyrinomonadaceae bacterium. Lineage (GTDB taxonomy): Bacteria > Acidobacteriota > Blastocatellia > Pyrinomonadales > Pyrinomonadaceae > DASZCR01. The sequence continues at coordinate 30,156 of DASZCR010000111.1, forward strand.
CTCATGGTCGAAGCTGGCGCTGACGGACGGCACGCAGGATTTCACGCGCGAAGGGCTGCTCGAATTTCTCGCGCCGCCCGACTTCAAGCCGCGCCGCGAGTTCGGTCTTGATTGCTACTGGGTGAGGGTTGGCTGGGCGAGCGGCGAGTATCAGTTCAACCCGCGCGTGCGCTTGCTTTCGCTGAACACGACGATGGCGGCGCAGACCTCGACCGTGCGCAACGAAAATCTAGGGTCGAGCGATGCGAGCGCCAATCAAAAATTTTTGACCACCGCTGCGCCCGTGCTCGCAGGCCAGCAGCTTGAAGTCAGAGAGCCAGACCGTCCTTCGGCTGAAGAGCGCGCGCGCATCGAGAGCGAGGAGGGGGCGGACGCCATCTCGGAGACGTTCGACGAGTTGGCGCGTCCTCTCGAAATCTGGGTGCGCTGGCACGAAGTGCCGGACTTCTACGGGTCGGACGCGCGCGACCGACACTACGTCGTCAACCATCAGACGGGCGAAGTCTATTTCGGCGACGGGCTAAACGGGATGATTCCGCCGCGCGGCGCGGGCAACCTGCGGATGACGTTTTACCAGACGGGCGGGGGCAGCGCGGGCAACCGACCCGCCGCGACCATCACGGAGTTGAAGACAACCGTCCCTTACGTTGACAGCGTCGGCAACGTCGAGCCTGCGACGGGCGGCGCAGACGCCGAGAGCCGCGATTCGCTCATCCGTCGAGGCCCGCGCACCATCCGCCACCGCGACCGCGCCGTGACGGCGCAGGACTACGAAGACTTGGCGATGATGGCATCGCCCGGCGTGGCGCGCGTCAAGTGTGTGCCGCTGCAAGACCTCGCCGTTGGCATCGACCTGAAGAACTTGAAAACCGGCGTCGTCAGTCTCATCGTCGTGCCTTATTCGACCGATGCCAAACCTTATCCAGACCTCGAACTGCTCGACACCGTGCGCTCATACCTCGACCGCCGACGCGCCGCCGATGGCCGTCTCGTCATCGTCGGGCCTGAGTACATCCGCGTGGCGGTGCAGGCAGAGGTCGTGCCGGAGTCGATAACGAGCATCAGCCGTCTCGAAGGCGTCATTACAGACGCGCTCACGCGCTTCCTCCACCCGCTGACGGGCGGCGCGGAAGCAACGGGCTGGAACTTCGGACGCAAGCCGCACGCGTCGGATATCTACGCTGTTATCGAAGCGGTGGCCGGAGTAGCCTACGTGCGACAGGTTCGCCTGAGCGGCTCAACGGAAGTCAACGGCGTGGAAACCGAGATTGACTTCGAGAAACTGTCCGACGGTCAGGAATATTTCCTCGTCTATTCGGGCGACCACAAGATTGATTTGGTCTTCGAGTAAATACTTGAAGAAGGGAGCAGGGTTCGATGCCGCTCAGTCTGCCAAACCTCGACGACCGGCGCTATCCAGACCTCGTCGAAGAGGCGCGTTCGCTTATTCCTTCATACGCGCCCGAATGGACGAATCATAACCCGTCCGACCCCGGCATCACGCTGATTGAGTTGTTCGCCTACCTGTCGGAAATACTCGTCTATCGCGTCAACCGCGTCACGGACGACAACATCCGCGCCTTCCTCAAGTTGATAACGGGCGCGAAGGCGGACGAGTCGCAGCCGCTCGACGCAGAGATACGCGCCGCCGTGCTCGACCTGCGTCGCACGGTGCGCGCCGTGACGGTCGAGGACTACGAGCGTCTGGCCGTCGCGGCGCACGAGGGCGCGGCTCGTGCGCGCTGCCTGCCGCTGCGGAATCTGGAAACTCCTGCTCCTTTCGCGCAGGAGAGTCCCGGCCACGTCAGCATCGTCGTCGTCTCCGGCAAGACGGAAGCCGATGCGGCCTACATGCAGGACATGCTGACGGATATCAAACAAGACCTCGAACCGCGCAAACTTCTGACGACGCGCCTGCACGTCGTCGCGCCGCGCTGGGTCACGCTGCGCTTGAAGATAACGCTCGTCTTAACGCAGGGCGCGTTGGAGAGCGCGGAGACGGGCGAGACGGAAGAGATGCAGCAGAAGGGCGTCGTCGAGTTGGCGGTCGAGGCGTTGAGGGAATTCTTCGATGCGTTGCGGGGCGGGCCTGAGCGGCGCGGCTGGCCGTTCGGCCGAAGCATCTACGTCTCGGAAATCTACGCGCTGCTCGACGGATTGCCCGGCGTCGATTACGTCTCGCATCTGACGCCGAGCATCTCCGTCCCGCCGCGCGCGGGTCAGGCGGCCGACGACCAGAGCGCCGCTCGCCAGCGGCTCAAGGACGGCGAGTTGTACGCCTTCGCGCTTGAGCCGGACGAGTTGATTGACATCGAGGTCAACGCGAGCGACATCACGGCGCAGCGTCCACAGGTCGAGTTGAAATAAACCAATCGAAGATAAGAGAGAGGCTCATGCCGACCGAAACGACACTCCAACCAAGCGGGCTGTTGCAATATCTCCCGGCCATCTATCAGGAAGACCCGTTCATCGGGCAATTCCTTTCGGCCTTCGAGAAGATTCTTCTGGGGCGTGAGGATTCGCCCGTCCCGAACTCGCCCGACCCTGACCTGAATCCGAAGGGACTGGAACAGATTATCGACGGGCTTGCGCAACTCTACGACCCGCTGATGACGCCGGAGGAGTTTCTGCCTTGGCTCTCGAAATGGACGGCGCTCAGCCTGCGCGCCGACCTCACGGTTGAGCAGCAGCGCAAGTTCATCGCGCAGATTATCCAACTCTATCGCTATCGCGGCACACAGGCGAACCTCGTCAAACTGCTCGAACTCTTTCTGACCGCGCGGCCGACCATCGAAGTCCGCGACGACGACCCTCCCTACTTCTTTCACGTCATGATTACGCTGCCGCGCAAGACCGCCGATGTCATCCTGCGGCAGAGGGAGATTGCACAGGCGCTCGTCGAACTTGAGAAGCCCGCGCACACTGATTACACGCTGACCGTCAACACGCCGACCCTTCAAATCGGGAAGTTCTCAACCGTCGGCGTGGACACCTTGCTCGGCACGACGGAATAAGACGCCGCAGGCCGAGTCGCATACAAGAGAGGCAATTATGGCCGAGACAGACCCCGTTAAATACTTCAAGGAAGAAATCAAACGACTCAACTACTACAACTCGCAATTCCTCAAAGAGGATGACTTCAGCGACGAGCAGCTTTATCACAACCAGATGCGTCGCCTTCACAACCGTGCGCTGCACACGTGGGGCATCATCTCCGGGTTGGATGTCAGACAGGTGACGGGCGCGCTCAAGGTGGCAATCACGCCCGGCATCGCTATTGACCGGCTCGGCAGAGAGATTGTGTTGGCCGATGAAACCGGCGCGACCGGCCTTGAGAACGGCTCGCTCAGCCTCGACAACTTCAACGTCAATTCTCAGGTTTACATCATCATCAGATACGGCGAGGTTTTCGACCCGGCGGACAAAGACACGCAGAGCACCAGCAAACTCTACACGCGCACGACCGAGCGACCCGAAGCGACCGCCTCTGCCAGTGCTCCGGCGTCCGACAGCCCCGACATCGTGCTGGCAATCATCACGCTTGATAGCAACAACGCTATCTCCGATATCGGCACGAGCATCCGCCGCTATTCCGGGTGTCGTTTCGGCTCGTCAACCGACGGACGGGAATTCTCCTTCTACGCCGACAGCGCAGGCACCTGGCACTTCGCCGACGCAGCAAAGGGCGCAGACCGTCTGACCATCGACGGCAAGGGCAACGTCGGCATCAACACCATGACGCCCGCCGTCCATCTCGCCGTCAACGGCGCGGGCGCGAACGTCTATGAAACAGACCTCTGGGTCGAGCGAAACATGCACGTGCAAGGCAACGAGCCGCTCAATCAGGGCGGGCGCGGAAGACTGAGAGTCGGCACGACATGGAAATACATCAGCCTCTACGCAGACCCTTCTTCCAGCGGCGCTAACAACGACCTCGCTCTCGGCGCATCGTCGGGCGTCGTCCGCGTCGGGCCGGGTGCGACAACGAGCCAGAGCTTGATTGTCCCGAACGGTAGTCTCACGGTCGGCCGCGAGACGGGCGGCGCGAAGCTCGACGTGAACGGCGACATCCGCGCTTTGAGCCTTCACTTCGCGGACGGCGCTGGCACGCCCTACGAGTCCAACTGGATTGGGATGGCGAACAACGTTGACGGCACGACCAAGTGGCTGCACATCGGCGGCATCACAGACTCAGGCGAGCGCCGTCTCGCGCTCATGGCAAGCCGCCTCTACGCCTCCGGCAACGTCGGCATCGGGACGCCGACAGCCGGTTTCCCGCTTGGCTTCGCCAACGCGCTCGGCGATAAAATCTCTCTCTGGGGACAGTCCGGCAATCACTTCGGCTTCGGCATCCAGACCGCCCTGCTACAGATTCACACCGATACGGCCGCCGCCGACATCGCCTTCGGCTACGGGTCGAGCGGCGCGTTTACGGAACTGATGCGCGTCAAGGGCAACGGTGACGTCGGCATCGGGATTGACCCGTCGGCGCGTCTCCACATCTCGGAGAAGAAGGGCACGACGCACAGCCCAAACACGGGCACGCTCATCATCGACCACGAAGACAGCGGCGGCGCAAGCAGCATCATCTTCCGCAGCAAATTCAATCGCGGCAGCGACTACGGCTTCATCCAGTTTCAAGACACCTCGACCGTCGGCGGCGTCGGCGAATCGGCGCGTTTCATCATCGGCACCAACAACGACCCGGACGACCATCTGGCTCTCATGCCTTCGGGCAACGTCGGCATCGGCGCACTGGCGCCCGCTGTAAAACTGGCCGTCAATGGCGCGGGCGCGAACGTCTATGAAACAGACCTCTGGGTCGAGCGAAATATCCACGTGCAGGGGAACGAGTCGTTGTTGATGGTCGGGGGGCGGGGAAGACTGAGAGTCGGAACGGCGTGGGGCTACGTCGGCATCTTCTCAGACCCTAATTCAAAGGGCAGCCGCAACGACCTAGTCCTCGGCGCGTCTTCCGGCACCGTCCGAATCGGGCCGGGCACAGACAGCACCCAGAACCTTTTAGTTCCGAACGGCAGCATCATCCTGCCGGGTTCGCTCTACGCCGCGGGCGCCAGTTTTAACCTGCGCATCATGGGCGGCTACGTCGAAAGCAATGGCCTCTCTCTCTCCAGCGCGATGGGCTATACGTCTTGGAGAAAATCACGGGGGCTTTATCAGATAGACTTCCATCAGGCTTTCGCCGGTCAGCCCTTCGCCTGCGCGACGCAGGTTTACGACGGAAACATCAACAGCGACGGCGGCAACACCAAAGATAACGCGGTCATCGTCGGTCTGAACGCGAACGGCATGAGAGTCAAGACCGGCGACAGCGACGGTAGCGCGGCGGACAGGAAGTTTACATTCATCGTCATGGGGCCACGATAAGGCCGGGTTGCAGACGGAAAGGAAGGATATGGAGGAACAGTTACAGGCGCGGCTCGCAGAGTTGAAGCGGGAGTTTGAGACGGGGCAGGCGCGTCTACGCGAATTGGAGGCGCAGGAAGCGCGCCTGCGCGAGACGATGCTTCGCATCAGCGGCGCGATACAGGTGCTCGAAGAGATGCTCGGCGCAGCACAGGGCAACGAAGCCCCCGTCTCCGACGACGAGCGCGGTCAAGTCGCCTGAGAGCGTCGCTCCTGAAAGCGTGTCAACTCGCTCTCTCGGAGGAAGTGCGATGTCTGCAAAAGTGCGGCGCGACGGTCTTGATAAAGAGGCTGTCAGGCCGCAAAAGTCGAGGGCGGACGTTCCCGATGTCGAAGCACCGGCGCGGAGTCCCCAAATCTCCGCGCTCTTCGGGCGTGCCGTCTTCGATTCCGCGTCGCTCAGGCCGCCCGACGTGCTGCAACTACAGAACGCCTTCGGCAATCGAGCCGTCAGCCGCCTTCTGACAACGGCAAAGCAAGGCCGCGCCGTTCCACCTCAGAGCGACGCCGAAAGCGGGGGCGTGGACGACAAGACCGGTCTCGCTCCTCGCCTCAAAGCCGGTCTTGAAGAGCTCTCCGGCCTCCCGATGGACGACGTGAGAGTTCATTACAACTCTTCCAGCCCGGCCCGCTTGCAGGCTTTGGCCTACACGAAGGGGACGGAGATTCACATCGCGCCCGGTCAGGAAAAGCACATCGCGCACGAAGCCTGGCACGTCGTCCAACAGAAGCAGGGACGCGTCGCGCCGACCATAGAACTGCGCGGAGAGCCAATCAACGACAGCGCGAGCCTTGAGCGAGAGGCCGACCTGATGGGCGCACGGGTTCTCACGCGCTCGCACGCCGCAAGGGTGCCGACTCCGGTCGCGCCGCCGTCTTCGACCCCGCTCGCTCAAACCATCCAGAGAATTACCAGAGAGGAGGTGCCGGGTTTACAGGAGTGGTGGGACGCTTGGCTTGAGCGCGCGATTTTGAGGGGTTATATCAAGCGCAGCGAGAAGGCCGAGTGGGTCGAGAAGGGGCATCGGCATATCGAAGGCGCCGTCGTAGACAAGGGGCCTGACAAGAAGACCGTGCAGGTGTCGCTCGACAAACTCCTCAGAGACGCCGTCCCCGTCACCGAAGGCGAGCACATTCCTATCGAGTTCAGAGTGCCGGACACGCAAGCGACCGGCCCGATTCTGAGGTCGCTCGACCGCGATGATTTTATAAAGAGGTTGGACGAAGAGGCTGGCCCACTCTTGATGGAGATGTCGCATACCCTCCATCACAAGATTTCCGACGCCGCTCTACGCGCCCTCGCATCGAGACTCAGCGATGCCATCTCCACAGACAAAAACGCGCTCGAATTCTATGAGGTGCTCACGACGCGAGCCAGGTACGAAGCTCCGCTCACAGCGAAATCGTCTAAGAAGATAACCGCACCACCCTCCTCCGGCGCAGACGAGCGAAGCCTCTACAAAATTCTCACCAACATGCCCGTCAATCTCGAAGTCGGGCCGCGCGCGGGCGTCCTCAGAGACGCGGACAACGACCCCGGTTCGCTCTTCGATGCCAGCACCGTGCCCGTCGAAGGGGAGGAGGTCGAGTCGGCGTCCAGTTTCCGACCGCAACTCAGCATCAACGCCGACCCCGTCCCTTGGAATCCGCGCCGTCGAAGAATGAGCCTGCGTTCCGAGCACCTCTTCCAAATCTCCCTCATCGCGGAGAAGATATACGTCAACAAAAAATATGTTCCCACCACAGAAGAATGGGCGGTGATGACGCGCAGCCTCCGCGCCGCCGTCGAAGAACATAATCGCATCCTGGCGGAGGAAGGCCAGACCAATGTGAAGCTGACTCAGCCGAGAAGAGAGCAATGGGTGAAAGATAAAACTACGGGGAAGTATCTGAGAAAGCACACCGAAGAGGGGCTTATCTACGCGCACGACCACAAACGCGAGATAGGCGACGCGGGCGACCTCTCCGAAAAAGAGAAGCGCGAAATCGCTACGCGCAAGGAGCAGGAAGAGGAGGAACGGCGCAGAAGGTGGAGGGAACAGGAAGCACGTCGGGCGGAGTTGGAGAAGCAGGCCGTCGAACTCTGGTTGAAGAACGAAGTGAATCTTGCGCGCGTGCACAAAGAACTGCTCGGCTCATACGCATCGCTCGTCGGTAAGAAGTCTGTCAAATTGCTCCTCGCTTACGCGAATACGGCCCCGCCGCAACGCGGCAAGAAGGACAAAAAGTGGGTGCAGAAATACAGCGCGCCCGCCTCGAAAAGGGATAACGAAGATTGGGTGTTGCTGGTCGCAAAGACGGCGAAAGAAATGTGGACGGCCGAGAAGAAGCCCGGCCTCGACATAGTTGAAGACGGCGGCCCCGGCCCCGGCTTCAACGCCGAACTAACGCTGGCCGCTTACAGTGCCATCATGGCCGATTTTAGTGAGCACTATTCGGAGTTGGTGCCAGAAGGTGAAGCGCCCATCGGCGTCGTGCATCCCGAAGTCGAGGACGTGCCGCAAATCGAGGACAAGAGCAAGAAGTGGGCGGCCGCGCGCTCCAAGTTGCTCGAAGAGATTTTACTGAATCAGGAAGCATTCCAAGTCTGGCTGGCTACCAATGAAATAAAGGTCGCACCCAATTCGGGGAGCGGCTGCAACTGTCTCATCATCTCGCTTCTGCAACACGCCACCGGCAATTACGCGAGCGAGCATGCAGCCAAAGCGCGGACGCTGCGCGAGGCGCTCATCGGGCAGTTCCCGCAAATCGTTCTCGGCCAGATGTTGCACTCGGACGACCCCGCCTATGTCTGGCTCGTCAATAGAATCAACGAAGAGTACGGCATCAGCATGAATCCCGTCTTCGTCAGTCCCGACGCAGAGGCACGCCCCTTCGTTCATCCGGTCAATCAGATTGGCGAGAATCCGGTGGTGATTTGGCAGCAGGGCAACCACTACGAGGCTCTCTATACCTAAAGCCTCAAAGGGCGACCGAACTATTCGGTCGCCCTTCCATGCCTGACACGGCGTGCCATCTCAACTCCTTTACTAACATACTTCACTGAGAGAACAGGTTCTCATGCGGAGTCCGATAACGAAAATTACGTAGAACCGACCTTGCAGTGAAGGTCAGTTTCGTATGGATATGTAGAGTACACCTAAAGTCTATGACACACTATGTTGTGCTTGTCTGTGCCCTACGTTATCGGACTCTAAGCTGCTTTTTGATTCCAGATTCCGCTTAGCTGCGACGGTTCGCGTGTTGTGCCGTTAAGGGTGAAGAGGCGAGGGCGTGGATGTTCTTCTGCACGACGCTTTCGGCGATGATGGTCAGCGGGTCGAGGCATCCATATGCCATATAGGCGCCGCTGCCGGCCTCCGCGAGATGGCGTGCGACCAGATGCAGTTCCGTGCAGCCGACGATGAAGGAATCAACCTCATACTTCGCCAGCAACGCTTCGACGAGCGGCAGTAACTCACTGACCTCGACGTTCTTCTTCAGCCGGTAAATCAAGTCGTGAATCTCCTGCTGGTCGAGCGGCTCAGGCAGCACGACGCGCCCGCGCGCTGCTTCCCAGAGAGGATGATTCTCAAAGAGTCCTGACTGCCGCGTGCCCTGCGTACACATCAAGAGGTGCTTGCGTTCGCTGCGCAGAACGGTGTCGAAGATAACGTCGGGCAGAGAGATGATTCTGTCGCGCAGAGCGGCGGGCAGCCTGTCGAGCAGATAGTGCGAAGTGACACAACAGATGACCAGATGCGTCGCACCCATCTCACATAAACGCGTCAAAGCCTCGCTCATGCTTCGGAGCAGGAGTTCGTCCGAGCCTCTCAGGAACGCATTCGTGCGGTCTGGAAACGTCGGGTCTGAGTAGAGCAGCACGATGGGCGCATCCTGCTCCGGGCCTCTGTGATGGAAGCTGTAGATGGTTCGCACGAATTCGGCGGAAGCCACAGGCCCCATCCCGCCGAGGATACCGAGCACGTTTTTCACGGGCTGATGTGTCTTCAAAGTTTTCTTCCATCCAAGCGCCGCGGCGACGGGCGCGTTTTAACCGATTCTTTGCTCTGTCGCTACGCTATTTCTTTAGCGCAGTCCCTTTGAGCCGTTTGAGCCGTCATGGCGACGAGAATCTTGCGCGTGCCTTTGAAGGGCATCCGACCGTGCGCCGTCAGGACGTTGTCAACCAACAGCAGGTCGCCTTGCTGCCAGCGGAACTTAACGAGGAGGCGGCGGGTCTGCTCACGAATCACTTCGAGATACTCAAGCGGGATGGGCGTGTCGTCGCCGAAGGTCGCGTTCTGCGGCAGCTTCTCTTCGCGCCCTTTGAAAAACGCTTTCATCGCCTGATAGACGGCCGGCGGATGCGTCGACGGATGATATTGGTCTGCTTGATTGAACCAGACCTCCTCGCCCGTCTTTGGATGGAAGGTCGTCGCCGGGCGCACGCAGGTCAGGCGCACCGAGCCGTCCTCCATCCATTGCAGATTCATCCCGCAATTGTCGGCATAGCTTTCGACAGCGGCCGGGTCGTCCGTCTCAAACGTCTTCTGCCAGGAAGGGCCGAAGCCCTTGCCGCCATGCAGGTTGCGAAGGTATTTCACGCCGCGTCTGCGAAACTCTTCGACCACTTCGGCGGGCAACTCGGCGAGCAGAGCGCGCCCGTCAACCAGCGGCGTCTCGCCGCCTTCGCTCGCAGCCTCGACGCAGCAGAACAAGAGACGCTCAGGCCAGCGCGGGGCATAAGAGAGTTCGTTGTGTAGGGAGATGAAGAACTCAGGCGGGTATTCCGTCGAGGTATAGATGTTGCTACCGAGCTTTGTGCGCGGAGAGTTTCCGTCGACATAGTTCATCATCTCTTCTTTCAGATGAGCTATCAGCGACGCAAAGGTCGTCTGTTCTGAAACGCCGAACCCCCTGAAGAGAATCGCCCCCGTGCGATACAAAGACGCGTCGAGGTACTCCCTGTAGTTGTCCCACAGTTCATTGAGAGAGCATGCGCCCGCGCCGCTCGACGCACGCTCGATGAGCAGCGGGAAGGCGCGCTGTTCATCGACGACGCCGACGGTCAAGCCCGCCGGAAGGACGTTTGCGTTCTCGTGTGCGGTGTCCATGTCGTACATCTTCGATTTATTACGATAGGTCAGGCATCCCGAAGACCTCTTTGAAGAGGCCGAAGGTGGCGACGACAATCAGCCAATCCGTCTCATACGGCAGGTTGAGTTTGAAGCCCGGCTGCGAATAACGCTTCCTGAGCGTCTCAATCACATCCGGGTCGAAATAGCCTTGCCTCTTAATGAGTGAAGGCGAGAGCAGGTCGTTAATCCATTCGATGCCCTGCTGAAGCATCTGCGGGCTGCCGGGAGCGTACCAGCCGAACTTCTCTCGGCTCAGAATGGGCGGCGGGAGAAGGGCTTTTCCTATCTGTCGGAGGATGTATTTCTCCGTATAACCGTGCAGCTTCAAATCGGGCGGGATGGTCTTGGCATACTCTATGAACTCGATATCGAGGAAGGGATACCGCGCCTCAACCGAGTTCGCCAGCGCCATCGCATCCCCGTGATCCATCAGCAGATGGTCGGACATCCTCAACTTGAAATCGAGATACGAGCGTTGATGGACGCGATGTCTGCCGCGCACGCGGTCGGCTCGCACGAGCGGTTGGCGGAGGCAGTCGAAGTCTGCAAAGCGGCTCTGTAGCTCTCTGGAATAGATGGCCTTGCGGTCTTCACGGTGCGCGTAGTAGTCGTGCTCGTAAGCGGCCTGCGGGTCGCCCCAGAGCGATTCCAGCATTTGCTCTTCAAGCAGCCGGTCGAGGGCAGGCACTGCCGGACGCTGTCTTTGCGCACGCGCACGGTCGAAGCGATAGCCCACGTAACCGGCGAAGAGCTCGTCTGCGCCCTCACCCGTTAAAATCACCTTGATACCGCTTGCGTGTGCCGCGCGCGAAAGCTCCATCGAACAGGTGTTGTAGGTTTCTTTAACCGGACACTCGGCGTGATAAATCATGTCGCGCATGAGGTCGGCAGTGAGGGTGGTATCGAAGCGCGTGCTGTGCAGTTCGCAGTTGAGGCGCTCGGCCATCAACTGTTGATATTTCGATTCATCCGCGCGCTCTTCGGCGAAGGTGATGGCGAAGGCTTTGCGGCGACGGTGCGGGTCAAGTTCATTGATGAAGGCCGCCGTCAGAGACGAGTCCAATCCCCCGCTCAGGTAAAAACCGACGGGCACGTCCGCCTGCAACCGATAGGAGACTGACTGTGAGAACTTCTCCCTTAGCTCATCCACGTATTGAGCCTCGTCGCGCGCGGCCGACACGTCGTCGGCCAGAGGGTAATCGAGGTCCCAGTACTCGTATTCGCGCACGCCCTCTGTGTCGATGAGCAGATAGTGACCGGGTTTGACGCGGCTGATGCCTGCAAACATGGTGCGCGGGCTGACCAGACCGGGAAAGGTGAAGATTTGGTCGAGGCCGCTCAGGTCAACACTCCGGACGACGGACGGGTGTTCGAGGATGGCTTTGATTTCGGAGGAGAAAAGAAACAGGCCGCCCGACTGTGTGTAGTAAAGGGGCGCGATGCCGACGTGGTCTCTGGCGATGAAGAGCCGCCGCCTCAGACGGTCTAGAATGGCGAAGGCGAACTGCCCATTCAGCTTCCGCAGCATCTCCGTCCCGTGCTCCTCGTATAAATGAAGCAGCACTTCCGAGTCGCTCTGGGTGCGGAACTGATGGCCGCGACCGACCAGCTCTTCTCTGAGTTGACGGTAGTTGAATATCTCTCCGTTACAGACGAGCGCGAGCGTCTCGTCCTCGTTGAAGAGGGGCTGGTCGCCCGTCGTCAGGTCGATGATGCTCAAACGGCGGAAGCCGAGTCCGCCATCGGCATCCGTGAAGAAACCTTCGGCATCGGGGCCGCGATGCCGGAGCGTCTCGGTCATGACGCGCAACGGCACAGGGGCATCCGTCGCTTCACCGTCGAGCCTGAAATAGCCTACGATTCCGCACATCTCTTTTTTCCGGCCTTCCGAATTGCGCTTGCCCTCTAGGGCGTCTCGAAGTTCAAAGTCTGTGAGAAGAACGGCAACACTTTCGTCTCCAGACGACGTTTGAGTTGGCCTGTGTGGTCGCCCTGATAGACCTCGAAGGTGTGCGAAATGCCGTGCTCGGAGAGTTCTCTCGACAGAGATTGGCTGCCCGCCGGAATATGAGAAAACTCGTCCTGCGCGCCGTAATCGATGAAGAGCCCTCTGAGTTTCATCAGATTCTCTGTGTACGCATCCACCATGTTGACGGGCAGCATAGATTGAAATGCGGCGTACGCGGGATGGTTGGGAACGAGGATGCCTCTCTCCAGACGGTACGGGAAGTCCACGCGCAGAGGGCGCTGCGGATTAGGCGAGAAGGCCGCCGCCATCGCCGTCAGGGCGGTCGCGTAAGTGGTGTTGAAACTAGCGGTCGAAAAATCGTTCCGGCTTTTGTAATCCAGCGCCGTCCGCCACGCCGCATTACTTGGGCCTAAATCGGCCAGCATCGCCAGACAGCATGCGCTCAACGTGTAAACCGCGCCGAACACCTGCGGATGCTTCATGCCGATGACTATCGAACCGTAGCCGCCCATCGAGTGGCCTGCGATTCCACGACTCGCCGCCTGCGGGATGGTTCTGTAGCGGCTGTCGATGTAGGAGACGAGGTCGCGTGTGATGAAATCTTCCCAGTTGCCGCCGACGGTCGAGTTCGCATAGAAGCTGCCGTTATAAGCGTTGCGTCCGTTAGGCACGACGACAATCATCTCGCGCGCGTTGCCTGCGGCGATGAGCTTATCCATCAACTCCTGAAACTCCGCCGTCTGCTTCATCACCTGGTCTTGCGGCTCGTAGCCGTGCAGGAAATAGACGACGGGAAAGCGC
>DASZCR010000112.1:0-2107 GCA_035942915.1 Pyrinomonadaceae bacterium
ATCTTGCAGGGCGCGGTGGGCGCGGTGGCTGCCATCGGCGCGCTCCTGAGCGGGCTGGCGAGCATCATCCTCGCGGTCGCGAAGTTGAGAGCGGAGCGGGTCGCGCCTCCGCAGGGAGAGAAACTGCCGGACGAAACGCCGCCCACGCGAAAGGCGCGCTCGTCGCCTTTCGTCGCCCTGCTCAAAAAACCTCTGTTCCTCTGCGGCGTGCTCCTGCTGATACTGGCCGGGAACCTCTTCGTCTGGTATGTTTGGCGTCCCGACGCTTCGACCAACGAGCGTCTGACGGCGGCGGCGTGGGAGGCGTTGGACAAGGCCGACTACGCGGAGGCGGAGGCCAAGGCGCGGGAATGTATCAGGGAGTTTGAAGGCGAAGCCCTGCGCGAGCAGCAGGCGCTCGAAGCGCGCGGCGATGCGCCGCCGCCGGTCGGCCCAGTCGGCGAAGCCGAGAAGGAGCGCATCTTCGCGCGCGGCCCGCTCAACGACGTGGGCACGAGCTACTTCATTCTGGGGAAGGCGTTGGAAGCGAGAAACCGGCGCGAAGAGGCCGCGCAAGCCTACAGCGCCGCGCTCAACTTTCCTTACGCGCGATACTGGGACCCGCGCGGCTGGTTCAATTCGCCCGCCGACGCGGCGAGAGACCGTCTGAAAACACTTGGGATAGAAAACGCGCCGAGTCCTGTCCAACAGGACTGATGGACGCAGCATCCAAAGCAGCATGAGCGAACACGGCAAATGCCCGATGGGCAAACACCCATGGCTGGCGACCTTTCTGGTCGTCGCCTTCGTGCTCGTCTTCGTGGCGAGCAAGTTAGGGTTGTTGTGAGTATCTGAGCAGGTCGAGTCTGAAGCGCGCCGCACGTCTCCCATGTCAGGGGATGGGCGGCGCGCTCTCCTGTTCGGCGGCTTGAATACGCAGTTGGTCGATGATGGAGCGGATGGCGGAAGCGAACCTGCCTTCGGGCGCGAGCGCCAGATATTTCTCGTAGGCGGCGAGCGCCTCTTTCCACTTTTCGAGTTTCTCGTAGGTCGCGCCGAGCAGTTGGTAGAGCGCAGGCTCGGTGTCTGAAAGCTGCGCGATGGCTTTGCGGAAGGCTTCGGTCGCGCCCGCGTAGTCGCCGCGCTCTTCGAGCGCGATGCCGAGTCCGGCGTAGGCTTCGGGCTGGAAGCCGCGCCCCTCGCGGATGGCGCGCCGGTAGGCTTCGATAGCAGCCTCCTCGTCGGCCGCCGCGCGCAGGATGCGCCCCTCGACGGCAGAAGCTTCAGGGTAGATGGGACGGTCGCGGCGCGCAGCCTCTATCTCGTCGAGCGCGTCGTCTGTCCGTCCGAGCGCGAGCAGCAGACGCGCAAGCGCGACGTGCGCTTCCGGGTAGCGCGGGCGCAGCGACAGCGCGCGACGATAAAGCTCGACGGCCTGCTCGCGCGCGGCGTCGTCCGTAGCGCGCCCGCTTGCCTCTTCGGCCTCCTGAAACGCAAGTTCGGCCTCGTCCGTCGTCGGCTTGAGGGGCACGTCAATCTGTCCGCGCTGCGTCGGCGCCAGCGCCAGCGTCCGCTCCTGAAAACCTTTCGCGCGCACACGCAAGGTGTGACGACCGCTCGTCACGTTCTTTAATTCCAGCACGCCGTCCGCGCCCGTCGTCCCGCGTCGCACCTCGTCGAGCCAGATGGTTGCGCCCGCGCGCGTCAGAATGCGAAGCGAACGCGCGGCAGCAGCAGCAGAGGCGACGCGCGGCGCGACCTTCTTCGACGAAGACGCGCCGACGCGACCGCCCTGCGTCTTCGTCGTCGTTGGCGCGGTCGTCGTCTTCTTCTTCTGCGCCGACACGGGCTGAAGGACGAACGCGAAGAGGATGAGAAGGACGCAGACTCTCATAAAGCTTCTCTCAAACAGCGAAGAAGTAAGGACGCTTGTTTAGTCTTCCTCGCCGCTGCCGGAGACGCGTCGCGGGCGCGTGTTGTCTGAAGGCGGCGCTGATTGGCCGTCGGCGGGGCGAACGGCGCGCGAGCCGACTTCCGCACGGAAGTTGCCCTCTTCGTCGTAGAGGCGTCGGTACTGCATCGTGTTGCGGACGACGCCCTGCACGTAGCCGCGCGTCTCGCGGAAGGG
>DASZCR010000113.1:0-18907 GCA_035942915.1 Pyrinomonadaceae bacterium
CCCCCCCCCCCGCTGCTCTTATCGAAAGACGCTGCTTGAGAGCGTCGCTCGTCGGTCTGTCTCTATTCCGAATAGATTTCGGAGATGCGGACGAGTGCGCGCGCTAAATCGGCGCGCGTGAAGGGCTGCTGCGGTCTGAAAGCATTATCCTCGGTGGCTATCAACCCGCGCTCAATGGCCGTCATGACGTAGCCTTGCCAGCCGACGGGAATCTGCCCGGCGTCGGCGTAAGGCACTGTACCCGCAAATTTGAGCGCCTCGGATTCAAGACCGGCCGCGCGCACGAGGACGACCGCCGCCAGTGCGCGATTAACCAACTCGTCCGGGCGGAACGCGCTGCCCTTCGGCGTCTCAGGGAAGAGCGCGCCGACGGGCGCAGACTGTGCGCTCTCGACGAAGAGCATCGTCGAAGGGTCTGTCACGTCCGTGAAATTGGACTGACCCGGCAGGTATTGCGGGACGCGTCCGCCGACGACCATCGCTTCCGCGAGGTCTGCGCGCGTGACGCCGAAGGACGGACGATAATTCCGCCCGACAGGCCACGCCACGCACATCCTGATGGCCTGACGAATGTTCGAGTAGTCGGCCGGATGCAGGCCGATGAGGTCAACGAGCGGCGCGTAGTCGGCGCGCGCCGTCTCAAAGAGGCCAGTGTAAGTCTGCGGCGAGCCGACGAGCGTGAGCGTGTTTGAGACGCGGACGCGCCAGCGCCCCTGCAACGGCATCCGCACCAGTGCGCGCTCGCGCTTGCCGGTCAATCCCGGCATGTTGAGCACGTTGGCGTTGGCGCGCTGGATATTGTTCGGGTCGTAGAGCGTCATGCTCAAATCGTTCGTGCCCCACATCGGCCCCCAAGCCACCTGCGCCGAAGCCATCACGGCATCGGCCGACACTTTGACGACCGTTTCATGCGGCACACCCGGCGAGGCCGTGCCCGTCAGCATTTGCGCCTCTTCCTTGACGAAGCGCACCTGCGAGCGGTCTGAGGTAGCGCGCCAGACGCCGATGCGGCGCGTCGGGAAGGCTGCTTCGAGAACGGCCGCGTGCGCGTTGAGCATCCCTGCTCCGGCCTCGTGCTGATAGTAAGGCGGAAGCGGCGTGGCCGTACGTTGCAGGATGTCGCGTACCTGTGCGGGCGTCAGCGTCGGGTTGGCTTCGAGCATGAGGGCGATTGTCCCGGCCACCTGCGGCGCAGTAAAACTCGTCCCGCTCGCCGTCGTGTAGAAAGGAAGTTCCGTCAGGCTCAACTCCGTATCGCCGGAGGCGAGTCCGGTCACGCCTGTCAGGTTTGCGCCGCCCGTCGCGCGCAGACTGACGACGCCGACGCCGGGCGCGACCAGCGTCGGGCGGAAGTTGCGACTGCCGAAGTCGCCGCGCGAAGAGAAAGAGGCCAGTTTACCTGTGCCGTCGGTTGCGCCGACGCTGATGACCCAAGGCGCGGCGGCGTAAGGGTTCATCGAGTGGAGACCGGGGCCAGAATTTCCGGCCGAGAAGACGACGTTGATGCCGCGCTCCGTCAACATCTTCGTCGCGATGTTGACCGGGTCGTTCTCGTTGTAGGTGATGTTGGCCGAGAAGCTACAGTTGACGACGCGGACGCCGAGCACGCTGGCCTTCTCCAACAGATAGTCGAACCCTGCGAGAACGTGGAACAGGTTCACATCGCCCGCGCTCAAGCCGACGAGGTTCGCACCCGGCGCATAACCGCTATACTTGCCGCCCGTGCGCGTGCTGTTGCCCGCGATGATGCCTGCCACGAACGTCCCGTGTCCCTGCGCGATGTCTGTGTTTGCCAGTCCCTCGACGTTGACAGGATTGCTGAAACCGACGCCGAAGCCCTGCAAGTCGGCCAAGCGGACGTTACGGACGACGCGCCCGGAGATGTCCGAGTGCGTCGAATCAATGCCCGTGTCGATGACGGCGACGCCGACGCCCTTGCCCGTGTAGCCGAGTCCGGCCGTCCGCGCTTTCAGTTCAGAGTCCGTGCGCGTGCGCACGAGGCCGGTGATAGCGCGGCTGCGGTCTTCGTTCCACTGAAGCGTGCGGTTCTGCGCCATGTAGCGGACGGTCGGCAGGCGCGAGATTTCGGCAATCTGGTCGGGCGTGCCGGAGACGATGACCATCGGCAGCATGCGGAAACGCGTGCCGCCCGTGATGCCGATGCGCTGAAGTTCCGCAAGGTCGGTCTCGGTCACGGGGCGATGGTAGGTGACGACGACGTTGATGTTGCTGTCGTCAGTCAACTTGTTGAGCGTGATTACCAGTTCCGGGTCAACGGCCATCAGACCGAAGGGTTGGATGCCGCTGCCATCCACGCCCGACGCCGTCACGCCGTCGCCGACGCGCATCGTGATAGCGTCCACGCCCGAAGCGGTCACACCATCGACTTTCGTCATGATGACGTTATCGACGCCGGAGACGGTCACGCCATCCGGCACGACCTTGAAAGGCACTCCGTCCGTTCCCCTCGCAACAATCTGGTCGGCGCTCCTCCACACGATGCTGTCCACGCCCGACGCCGTCACACCGTCAACACCCGAAGCCGTCACGCCGTCGTTGACGCCCTGACGAAAACCTTCCACACCGTACATCGTCATCGAGTCGACGCCGGAGACGGTCACGCCGTCGGCCATACGTACGACCACCGAATCGGCCATGCGCGTCGTTCCATCGACGCCCGACACCGTCACGCCGTTCGACCCGCTCAGGAGCAGGCCGTCAACACCGGAGGCCGTGACGCCGTCAACGCCCGATGCCGTCACACCGTTTGCGCCCGTGTAGGCAACGCCGTCAACGCCCGACGCGGTCACGCCATCGACACCCGATGCCGTGACGCCGTCCGAGTTGGTGACGTTGATGCCGTTGACCTGTAGGCCGAGCACGTTATCGACGCCGGAGACCGTGACACCGGCAATCTGGTCGAAGGTGATGCCGTCGATGCCCGTCATCGTGATGCCCTGCGTCCCACGCACGAGGATGCCGGCCGTAGCCTGACTCGCCGCCAGCAAGCATGCCAGCGCAAGAGCAGTCAGTTGTCGGGTTTTACTCAGGAACTTCTGGTTCATCACGACGACTTTTCGGGAACGAATTGTACGGACTGAATTTAGTGCGGCTCCGACACGAGGCAGGCCCGGCGTCGGGAGCAGGGCGCACATGCGAAGGTCGAACAATTTTTCAACAGGGGAAGAATAACAACTTTTAATCCTCAAATGTTGCGAAATGATTCTAAATTTCTGATACATCTGTGGCCTTCTTAATCTTGAGGAGTCAATAAGTTAGCGAAGCGCCTCGCGGTAGACCTTCTGGGTCTCCGAGGCCGGTTCAACGCCCAGTTCTTTTTTCAGCAGGCGTCTGAGCGACTCGAACTGCTCGCGCACGGCTCCGCGATTGCCTTCGGCAGCGTGTGCGCGCATGAGCATGCAGTGGACATCCTCACGGAACGGGTCGGCCTGAAGAATCTGCTGGCCGAGTTGGAGCGAGCGTGCCCACTCGCCTGCCTTCTGCGCGGCCGAAGCGAGCATCTCCAACAGGCGCAGGTATTGCTCTCGATAATAAGAGCGCTGCTCCTCGACCCATTCGTCGTAAGAACCCTGCATGAAGTCGCCACGATAGAGCGCGACGGCGCGCTCGAAGGCAGTGACCATCGTCTCTTGTTCGCGTGCGCGACGCGCCGCCTCGCCTTCGCTGGCGAGACGGTCGAACTCCTCGATGTCGATGAAGTAGGAGAACTCCTGATTGAGTTGATAATCGCCGTCGCGGTAGAGCAGGAAGTTCTGCTTGAGCGCTTGATTGCTGTTGAGCGCCTTGCGGATGTGTGAGACGGTCGGATGAAAATTCTTCTCAACCGCGTCGAAGTCCGCATCAGCCCAGAAGGTGTCGATGATGGTGTCTTTCGAGGCGCGGCGGTGGCGACGCGAGGCGATGAAGCAGAGGATGTCGCGCGCGCGCTTCGTAACCCACGCGTCGGCGGCGAGCGGTCGTTTCGGGTCGCGGAAAATCTCGACCGCGCCGAGCATGTTGATAGTCAGGTCAACTGAAGGCACGTTTGAGACGACGACCGCCGCGGCGGCGTGTGCAGACGACGCTGCGGCGTGGGCGTCGGCGAACGGTGCGCCGGCCGTCTGCGGCGTCTGCGCGGCGAGCGCGGCGGCGACCTGCTCGCGCAGGTCTGACGGCAGCAGTTCCGAGACTTCGGGCAAAGCGAAGAGCGCCGGATGACGCGCCATCTCGCCTTGCAGCCAGTATTCATAATCGTAGCGTGCGGCGAGGTCGAGCGCGCGACGCAGGTGCTCGACCATCTCCGTCTCGCGCCCGGCCAACTGGTCGCAGAGCGCGAGAGACATGGCGGCCTGCGCCTCGTTGAAGTAGAGGCCGTGCGCGCGGAAGTAGTCGAGCGCCGGACGGAGGTCGGCGTGTGCCTGTTCGTGCTGCCCCTGCGCGAGCAGCACGCGACCGCGCGCGAGCGTCGCACTCATCACGCCCATCTCGTCCTGCGTCTCTTCGCGCGCGGCGACGAGTTGGTCTAAGAGCGTCAGCGCCGAGCGCGGGTCGCCGGTCTGTAGGGCTAACATCGCCATCTCCTCGCGGAGTTCCGTGCGCGAGAGCGAGATGCCCGCATCTTCGTAGGCACGCGTCGCACGCTCGTAGAACTCGGAGGCGCGCGCAGCCTCCGCGCGCTCGCGGTAGAGATTGCCGTACATCTCAAAAATCTCGCCGCGCTGCGCCACCTGATTGAAGAGTTGACTGTTGGCAAGCGCGTGGTCGAGATGCTCTTCGCAGGCTGCGAGGTCGCCGCGATAGAGATAGGCGCGCGCCATGTTGACGTGTGCGAGTGTGTGCTGCGGCATCGGTCGCGCGCCGCGTTCGTCGCGTAGCAGGCGACGATACCAGCGCATCGCCTCGCCGAAGTCGCCGCGCATCCCGGCGGGCGTTCCCAAGTTGTGCGTCACGATGCGGATGTAATACTCGTCGCCTCTCTCCTCAGCCGATTGGAGCGCGGCGCGAAACTCTCTCTCGGCCTCCGTCCATTCGCCCATTGCGACGAAGCAGAGGCCGCGCGTGTTGCCGCATTTGGTGCGGACGACAGAGCACGCATCCGTCAACTCCGTAGCGCGGTCGAGATAGGAGAAGGCGGCCTCGAAGTCGCCGCGACGCCGCGCGATGGCGGCCAGAGAGTGCAGCGTCTCGGCCTCGCCTTCCGCATCCTGTTGCTCGTTGAGGAGCGCGGCGGCGCGTCGGAAGAGCTTCTGCGCCGTGTCGAAATCGTCTTGCAGACGCGCGGCCTCGGCGCGATGTGCGAGCGCTCGCGGGTGCGCTTCGAGGACGTGCGCAGGCAGCGCGTCGGCGAAGGAGACGAGCGGGCCGAGAGCGCCCGCCGAAATCCACGTCGCGCCCTGCTCGGCCACTGTCTGCGCGGCGCGCTCGTAGTCTTCGGCTGCGAGCAGGTGGCGCATGGCCTGTTCCCACTGCCCTCGTCCGAGGAAATATTCGGCGCAACGCGCGTGCTCAGCGGCGACGCCCGTGCGTCCGGCTTCGGCGCGGAAACGGCGTTGCAGGAAGCTGCGGAAGAGCGGATGCAGGCGATACTCCTCGCCGCGTCCGTCTGAGGCCAGCGTGATGAAGACGTTGCGGCGCACGAGCGTCTGCAACTTCGCCACGCAGTTGGTCTCCGGGTAGAGCGCCGCGCAGGTCTCCGGTTCAGGACGGTCGAGCAGAGAGACGCGCAGCAATAGTTGTTGCACGTCTTCGGTCTCGTCGGCGAAAACCTCTTCGGCGAAATAGTCGAAGATGTCTCGCTCGGACTGTCGCAGGACTTCGATGAGGTCTGGCGAGCTGGCGGCGGCATCGGCGTCGGTCGTACCGCCCGCCAGCGCCTGACGCTGCGCGACCTGCCGGACGAGTTGCAGCGCGGTAATCCATCCGTGCGTGCGCTCGCGATATTCGGCCAATTGCTCTGGGGTCAACTCAAGGTCGAAGACCTTGCGGAACAGTTCGCGCGTCTCCTCGTCTGTAAAGAGCAACTCGGAGCGGTCGATGACGGCGAGCGAGGCCTGTGTGCGCAGACGCGCCAGAGCCAGCGGCGGCATGTCGCGCGAGATGATGATAACGTGCATCACGTCCGGCAGGTACGCAAGCAGGCGGTCAACGACTCGATGAACAGGCGTCTCTGTGCCGAGGTGATGGTAGTCGTCGAGGACGAGGACGAACTGATGCTCGACGTGGTCGAGCACTTCGTTCAGGAGCACATCGACGGCGCGCTCCGGCTGCTGCGCCAGTTCCTTCGCAGACTCCTGTAGATAAGAGAATGTAGCCTCGCCGAAGTTTTTGAGAATCTGCTTGATGCCGTGCGTGACGTAGCCGAGGAAGACGAAGGGGTCTGCGTCCGTGTGGTCGAGTTGATACCAGACGAACTGCTGCGCGTGCGTGCGGACGAAGTCTGCGACTAGTGTCGTCTTGCCTGAACCGGCGTTGGCGGTGACGAGCGTAACCGGGTGCGCGAGATTTTGCAGCAGCCTTTCGATGAGGCGCGGGCGCGGCAGCAGCGACGGCGCGGGGCGCGGCGGCAGAAGCTTTGTGCGCAGGAAAAAGGTCGGCGCGGCGGCGGCAGGTCTCCCGCCCGCCGTTGCGCGCGAGTCTACGGCGGCGTTATCGCGCCGTTCGTCTTCCTGTCGATGCAGACTGTTTGACATCGGCCTTGCCCCTCGCGCGCTCGCCGCCTTCCTGCGAAGCGACGTGCGGCGCGCGACAGAGTCGACGCGAAAGTTTTAGTTCGGGCACGGGTCGGGTTGAATGGACGTTCGGGACGCCGCTCATACATTACAGCAGAGGGCGCGCGTTTTGCGAGGCTTTGTTTGTCTTCCTGCGAGGGACGAACCTATCACGCCCGCCCCAGCGACGACTTCCGCGAAAAGCCTTTGACGAGCCGCAGTTGACGGCCGTTGCGCTGGCTCTCGCGCGCGGCGGCGACGATGCGCGCCGCCTCCTGCGCGACGCTGACCGAGCGCGTCAATGCGTCGAGCGTGGCGGCGCGTCCGCGCGTCTGTTCGAGCGCCCCTGCGGCGGCTTCCAGCGGCAGCCCATAGGTGGCGAACAACTTTTCCGTCTCTTCGAGCGTGAAGGCAAGCGCCTCCTCTGCGACAACCTGTAGCGTCTGCTTCGAGCGCATCCGCCAGAGCGGCGCGGGCGGCAAACCGCGACCGAGCAGCATGATGTGCACCTCCGGCGGCAACAACGGTAGCAACCGCCGGAAAAACGGCACCACCCAATCGGCGTCATACACCAGATGCAGGTCGTCGAGGACAATCAGGAGCGGCTCGTCCGATTCGAGCAACTCGTAAACGAAATATTCGACGACCAGAGGCACGTCGGCCGAGCCGACCATCTCGCCGAGGCGCGCCAGCGTCTTCGCCCCGAAACCGGGGCGCTCGGTAGCTACAGCGGCGCACAGATATTGAAAAAAGACCGGCAGTTCAGATTCCGGCGCTTCGACCTTATACCATGCCGTGCGACGCCCGGCGCGACGCGCGAAGTCGCTTGCCAGCATGGTCTTACCTGTACCGGCACGCCCGTTGATGATGGTGGAATTACAACAGGCGAGGCTTTCTTGGAGGGTTGCGAGCAGGCGCGGGCGCGAAACACGCGGCAACTCAAGGGGAAGCGTAATTTTATCAGGGATGATTTGCACGGCTTGAGCCTCAGGATATCTTCCGGTTGCGGGTCTGACTCGTTTTAAGTTACTGGCAATCAAAGTTTTGACTCTCACAATCCGAATTTCTCAGAGCACCTGCGCCTCCCCTGTGATGGGCGCGCCTGCTCTCTATGATAAATTTAAACAAGGCCACTTGAGGAATTCTTGAGGTCGCGTTTAACGGCTAAAACGCATGGTTTTTAAAGGCTTAGCACTCACGTGATAAACATCTCGCGCGCAAACGCCCCGGAAGGCTTATACTGTATCCGTGCCGAGAGAGATTAGCGAAATTATCGGACGCGACGGGCGGGGTATTCCAGTCTACCGCGCACTGCGCGCGCTGCTCTGCCGCGACTGCGGGGAGTTTATCAACGAAGGCGCGCTCTTTTCGCGCTGGCCTCTGACGCAGGGCGGCCTGCGCATCCTTCCGCGCTGCCGCAAATGCGTGCCGCTGGATTTCTCCGAAGAGACACCTGCCCAAAATTCCACGCTCGTCGATACCTTGCTCGACGCGCGCGACGAGACAGACGCTCAGGAGACACCGCCACCGCAGCAGGAGAGAATCCGCGAAGAGGTCTCCAAACGACTCAGCCCGGCACTCAGGCGCACGCGCCGCCCGCAAGGCCAATAACAACCTTCATCTCCTTTGCGCCTCCGGCCATCGCCCGCGTGACGATTCAGTCTCATGCGTGAGGCGACGGGGGGCGCAAAGAAAGGGCTTGTCATGAATCTTAAACTTACGGTCTCCCTGTTGATGCTGTTGCTCGTGCTGCCCTGCGTCGCTCACTCGCAGACGCCTGCGCCGACTCCGACGCCCGCACCCTCTCCGCCCGCGTCCGAAATCTTTGTCGCCTCTCTCGACGCACGCGGCGATAGTCTGAAGGTCGGCGCTCCCAAGAGCATCACCACATGGCGCGGTTACAACAACCAACCCTCGTTCCTCAGCGACGGCCGCGCCCTGCTCTACACTTCAATCAGAGCCGACGGACAGGCCGACATCTATCGACACGACCTGCACACAGGCGACAGCATGCGCCTGACAGAGACGACTGAGAGCGAGTATTCTCCGACGCAAACGCCCGATGGAAGATTCTTCTCAGTCATCCGCGTCGAACGCGACGGCACGCAGCGGCTCTGGAAGTTTCCGCTCGGTGGCGGTCAGCCGACGCTCGTGCTCGAACGAATCAAACCCGTCGGTTATCACGCCTGGATAGACGCGCGCCGCCTTGCACTCTTCGTCCTCGGCGAACCCAACACGCTGCAACTCGCAGACACCCGGACGCAGCAAGGCCAAACGCTTGCACAGAACATCGGCCGCTCGATTCACCGCGTCCCGCGCAGCAACCGCTTCAGCTTCGTCCATAAGGTTTCTGAATCCGAATGGCTCATCAAAACCTACGACACGCGGACGCGTGCAATTGAGACTCTCGTGCGCACGCTGCCCGCGAGCGAAGACTATGCGTGGACGCCGCGCGGCGTGCTGCTGATGGCGAAAGACTCGAAGCTCTTTCAACTAGACCCGGTGCGCGAACGCGAGTGGCGCGAAGTGGCAGACTTCGCCGCGCAAGGCATCGGGCGCATTACGCGCATCGCCGTTAGCCGGCGTGGCGACCGCGTGGCCTTTGTCGTCCAGAGATAAAATTTCAGTCCGCCCTTTGGCAGAGGGCGGACTGAAGAGGAAGGCGGCGAGGGATTGGGGATTGGTTTGGCGGGATGGGCTTGGGTGAGGTGGTTCGGCTCTTTCGGGCAATCTCTCTCGATTCGGCTGCCGTGCGTGGTTGGTCAGATTGCCCCGCCGAAAACTGTTCTAATCTTTGTGCTCTCCCGCGCGTTGAGAGTGGCGCAACTCCTGTGCGGGTGCGTGTCTGGTCTCGTGTGTCGCGGTGGCGGAAGCGGCGGCGGCGTTGGCGCGCGGCTGCTCGGCTCGAAGTGAGCTTCTGTATCTGGTCGGCGTGTCGCCGTAGGCACGCTTGAAGTCTTTGACGAAGTGGCTCTGGTCGCTCATGCCGACCTTGTTGATGACCTCCTTGACGCTGAGCACGGTCGATTCCAACAGACGCCGTGCCTCCTCCATGCGAATCGACTTGAGGAACTGTGCGGGCGGTTTGCCCGTCTCGTTCTTGAAGAGGTGGCAGAGATGCCAGACCGAAAGCTGGACGGAGTCGGCCAGTTTGCCGAGCGTCAACTCGCGGTGATAGTTGTCGCGCATGAGCGCAATCACTTTTCGCACGCGCGGGTCTTGCGCTTCCTCGTCCGGCGTCGTCGTCAACGCGCTCACTTCGCTCTCGCCTGTGTTCTTCAACGTCATGGCTCTGCTCCGCTCGCCCCCTCGTGCGACCTTCATGCCTGCGTTCGCATTTGTTTCACGTGATGCAACACGTCTCATCTACGCAACACAGAGCATAAACCGAAGTGACGGTGGCAGCAATCAAAATCAGTTGGCAGATTTTGTTGCTCTTTCGGCGAGAGTTGTCGTTGAGGCCGTAAAAGTTGTAGGGGCAGGGCTTGTCCTCCCGCCCGTCTTCAGGTTTGAGAAAGACGGACGGCGGACTTGTCCCTGCCCCGACAGTTATGGTGTGCGGTCAGCCCTATCTATTGCGCGAGTTTGACGGTGCGCGTCAGCGGGTTGACCGTGAACTTGAGCACGCTCTGGACGGCGTTCGTCGTCGAGATGCCGAGCGTGCTCTCTTGATTGGTTGTGCCGCCGCCTCCGCCGCCCGCCTGCATCGTGTCTGTGCCGCTGCTCGAAGTCCCGGTTGCCGTGCCCGGCAGGAATGCTGTGACGACGGCTGTGAACTGGAACATCTCTGCATTGGGGTTCCTGAACTTCAGACGCTTGGCGCTGCTCGTCTCGCCGGGCGCGAAGTCCGAGCCGAAGCCGTTCGAGTAGTCGAACGTGGCGGGCGATTGCGTTGTGCCTTCGCCGGAGTTGTCTGCGTTGGCGACGCGGACGGTTCCGCTGCCCGACTGAATCGCGGTAATCGTGAAACGCAGCGGCGGGTAGATGGTCGTCCCCGTCGATTTGTTACGGAGCGTCTGGTCATACTGCGTGACGCCGCCTGCGAAGCTGAGTGTGCCGTCAACGATGGCCGCCTGAATCAGGGAGGTCACGTCGGCCGCCGTGCGCCGTTCGACCGTGATGCTCTCGACGTTACTCGGCGGTGTCACGTAGAAGCCGATGCGACCATCCGTGATGGAGCGGACGCGATAGCTGCGCGTGCCGTTGGCGACACCCGTGAAGTCTGCGCTCGTCGCGTTGCCGTCCAACTCGCGCACGACCGCGTAGTTCGTCCCGTCGGTCGATTCCTCAACTTCGTACTTTAAGACGTTGCCTTGCGGCTGCCAGCGCACGGTGTAGTTGCCGTCGTAATCGAGACGGCGACCGTCGGCTTCCGTGAAGTCGCTGGCAAGGGCTTGCACGACGGGCGGCGAGCCGCCGAGCGATTGCGTGCTGGTCAAGGTGAAGTCGGTCGGCCCGTTCGCCCAACCGATGACGCGGTAGAGATACTGGCCTCCGCGATTGACGTTAACGCTGATGTGTTCGGGGCCGCCGCTATTGCCGGAACTGTCAATCTCGTTGCCGTCCGGGTCGAAGAGCACGAGGTCGAGGTCTGGGATGCCCTGCCCCGTCGTGTCCTCGAACTCAAGCGTCGCCTCAATCTTCAAGGCCGCATCGCTGACGTTGACGGAGCGTTCCTCGTAAGTGACACCGGAGGCGACGTAGACGCCCGTGTCGCGCTGCACGCCCGCGTCGGCGGCGAGCACAGTGCCCGTGAAGGTTTCGGTCGTCGAAGAACCGATGGTGTCGGACGGGACGGTCGGCGTCGCCTTGAGATACATCGGCATCCGCAGACGTTCGTTACTGTCGGCGCGGCTGGCGACGACGTACCACTGCAACTGCAACGGAGCGGAAGTATCGCGGACGGTGTTGCCGTCGAGCGTGACGGAAGCGGTAAAGGTTGCGCTGCCTCCGGCGGGCACCTGCACGCTCGCGGGGCTGACGAAAGCCTTGACGCCGTCGCGGTCGAAGAAGCGGTTGTTGGCGACCGAGAGGTTGTAGGTTCCGCCCTGCCCTGAGGTATCGCGGATGGTGACGGTGATGCTGCGCGTGTTGGCGACGCGGTTGTTGATAATCGGCAACTCGCCGAACGAATGGCTGGCGAGGATGCCCGGCGTCTCGATGCCGTCTCCCTCGACGCCCATCAGCGCCTTCGCCTTGATGGCGGCCGTCACGTCGATAAGTCCGCCGCCCTGGTCGATGATGGAATCGGAGGCCGCGCCGTCGGCCTTCGCCGCGCCCGTCGAACTGCGCAGGTTGGTCGCCGTGTTAATCAGCGCGGCGCGAATCATGTCGGGCGTGTAGTTGAGATGCGCCTGTTTGACGAGCGCCGCTGCGCCCGCGACGTGCGGGCCGGAGAAGCTCGTACCGTTGGCGTGGATGTAGCCGGTCGGGTCGAACATCGTGCCCGTGTTGGTATCGGCCGAGCCGACGCGGACGGTCGCGCCGAGGATGGCGACGCCCGGTGCGGTCACGTCAGGCTTCACCTGTCCGAGTCCCTGCACGGGGCCGCGCGAGGAGAAGTCGGCCATCTGCGGCGTGAAGAGCAGTTCGTTGTTGATGCGTATCTTGTGCGTCGAGACCGTGCCGACGGCCGACGAACTGAGCAGCGAGAGGAGATATTCGCCGTTGGCCTTCGAGATGCCGACGATGGGCACGGTCGAGGCGCGTGCGGTTGCGGCCGTCAACTCGCCGTCAATGTTGTTGTAGAAGACGACGGCGATAGCGCCTTTGGCGGCAGCCCACGCAGCCTTCGTCGCAAACAGTCCCGTCCCGGCGGCGACGGGCGAAGCATCGGGCGTGTTGATGGTGCTGCCGCGCGCAATCAGCGCGATGCGACCGCTCACGGAGTTGGGCATCGCGTCGGGCGTCTCGGCCATACCGCAGTTGACGTAGTTCTGCACCACGTCTGCCGGGACTCCGGCGCTGCCTTCCATCTGATTGGCGATGATGCCGCTGCGACCGCCGATGACATCAATCGTATTCGAGCCGCCGGCAGGTTCGTTGTTCGCGGCGACGGCGATGACGTGGCGGCCTGCGGCCGGTGAGCCGACGGTGTTCTCGCCGGGGCCGGAGTTACCGGCGGAGGCGACGACCGTCGTGCCGAGCAGCGCGGCGTTGCTGGCGGCCACGGCGCTCGCATCGTCGGGGCCACCCTCGCCGCCGAGTGAAAGGTTGATGACGTGCGCGACCGGTTTCGGTTGCAGCGTCAATGTGAGCGGGCTGACGGCGTCTTCAATCGCAAGGATGGTCGAAGTCTCGACGCAGTTGCCGACTGCGGTGCAGACCTTGTAGCCCATCAGTCGAGCCTGCGGTGCAACGCCGTGAATGGCCTTGTCGTCGAGCGTGCCGGGCAGCTTGTCCGCGCCGGGGGCGAAGCCGCGATAGCCTGCCGCGTCGGAAGCGGCGTGCGAGCCGTGACCGTAATCGTCGAGCAGACCGCCCGTGAAGGAGAGATAGTAGATAACTTTCTTGTTCGTGTTGAGTCCGGCGACCGGCGGCGCAACGCCGAGACGCGGGGGCGTCGGGTCGCCGCCGAACATCTCGTGCTTCCAGTCGATGCCCGTGTCGAGGACGGCGACGTTGATGCCCTGTCCCTCGAAGCCTTCGCGGTGGTCGTCGTCGGCGGTCAACTCTTTGACCTGCCCGTAGGACGCGGGCGCATTGACGTACTCGACGCTCTTCTCAAGCTGGACTCTGAGAGTCTTGTTCGGATGGACGCGCTTGACCTGCGGCATGGCCTTGATGGCCGCTACGGACGTGGCCGGGACTTTCAACGCGACCGCATTAAGGACGAGCGTGAAGCGATAGGGGGCGTTGGCCGCGACGTTGCCCTGATAGTCAGGGATATCGACCGACTCGACCTGAAAGGCGACGCCGCGCTGTGTGAGCGCCGCAAGGAAGCTGTCCTGCGCGGCGCGCAGGCCGTCTCGATAGGCTTGAAGCTGTTCGTCCGAAATGGCACGCCCCTCTCTGGCGGCTCTGGCTTTGTAGACTGCGCCCGGCTCGTCTTTGAATTCGACGATGACGGACGACAGCGTGGTGGCCGCGTCGGCCTCCGTGCCCTCACCGCTCAGGTAGCGGACGCCGCCCACGACGAGCGCCAGCACCATCGCCTGAATGATTGCGAACTTGATTAGCCGATTCGACATGACTTTCTCTCTCCTGATGGTAATCGGTCAGTTAATTCTCGCGAGGTTGAAAAAGCTTGCGCGGGTCGGGAATTCACTATCTATTCGCCGAACATCTCGGCCAGCAAACGCGTCATCGAGGCGGCGAACTCCGTGCGCGTGACGCTGCGCGTCGGCTCGAAGCGCGGCCCCGGCACAAGGAGGAGCCGGCCGGGCGCGACCTCGCGCATGGCGGCCGCCTCAGCCTTGAGCAATCCTTTGTCGAGCGCGATTGGGAGAGCGAAAAGAACCTGTAGCCGTTTCATGTCCTCTGGTCTCCTGCGACATCAGCGCCGAAGCGTCGTTTCGCGTGGAAGTCTTGAACCGTTTTTCGTGAGTACAGGATATGAAAGGGGTTTGAGGAAAACTTGAGGCTTGAGAGATTTTTTCGACGCGTCGGGGCGCACGAAAAAGTGCTTTAATCTTCAACAACTTGCGGAGACTTGAGGAAACCTTGAGCCGCGCTTTAGTAAAAAAAAGTTTCACGCCGGAGAGGCGTGAGGCGCTCAGCAGGCAGTTGCTTCAAGGGTGTCGGGCTTGTGTGTGAGGTGGTTTTAAGTTGCGGGAAAGCGGGCACGCAGTTTGTCTGTCAGGAAGGGTTCGTTGATGCGGACTTTGGCTTTGCGGCGCGCTTATTGGAGCCAGTCGCTCAACGGTTCGGCCTCGCGCGGTGCGAAGAGGCGCGGGCGAATCTCCGTCGTCGCTTCGTCCAACGTGAGCGTGCGCGCACGTTCACGCGCCGCGACGCGGATGATGTGAAAGCCGTATTCAGTTGTCACGACCCGGCTCCTCTCACCGGCTTTGAGAGCGAAGGCCGCTTCGTCGAGAGCGCGCGTGTGAGTGTCGCGCGCAAAGAGACCGAGGTCGCCGCCGCGCTCGCGCGTGCCCTCGTCGTCGGAGTGTGCGCGTGCGAGAGACGCGAAGTCTGCGCCCGTTGCGACGGCCTGCCGACGCAGCTCTTCGGCGCGTGCGCGACGCTTCGCCATCTCATCGCGCCCTTCAACGACGGCGACGACGGGCGGCAAGGCCGCGCCGTCCGCCTTACTTGCCGAGGCTGACGGCGAGCCGTCTTCGCACGCGCACGCGGCGAGCAGCAGGCACGCGGCGAGCGCACGCATCAGCAAGCCTTTCAGACAAAGAAAAAGCGGCACGTCTTGCGACATGCCGCGATTCTAGCACAGCGATTTTCGCCTCTCCGGTGCTCAGTCTTGCGGGAAGGTGTAAGTCCACTCGTCGAAGGAGCAGGGCTGGACGGTGAAGGAGTCGGGCGCGCATGCTCCGCGCGTGGGCGCAATCAGCAACTCGCCGCCGCCGCTGCCCGACGCGTTGTGCGTCACGGCAGGCGTCTCCTCCGGCGTCTCCGGCTTCGGCTGAGCGGCGTGACGCGACTTGGCGCGGGCGGCGAGTTTGCGCGGCGAAGGCTCGTCGGCTGCCGCGTTGGCTTCTTCAAAGATAATGTCGAGACCATTTTCGACGCTCTGCTGCGGGCAGGCGGCCGGCTCGGCTTTGGCGCGCAGCCCAGCGCGGCCGACTTCGTTGGAACTGTGCTGCCCGTAGAACGTGTAAGCACACAGGCAGGCGACGGACAGGACGGAAAGGAGAGCTAATCCGATTCCTCGTTTCATCACTTTGTCTTCCGTTTTAAGAAATGGTTGCGCCGTTGGAGGCTCTTCATCTCAGGGGCGCAGGATGTTTTGAAGAACGCGGCGCATGCCGCCAGAGAGCCTTTCGACAGAAAACTGTACGCCATGTGCCGGCGCCGGGTTTCAACCTAAAATCTCACCCCGCTCGAAATAGTTTCCGCTCGTCGGGCGGCCTGCGCCTCCGGCACGTACGCTTCCTTAGCGTATTCACGCGAAAGAGGGGCTTGAGTTCCCCGATTTTTCCATTTTTTCTGATTAATCGCCGCGTGAGGCGACCGGTTCGTCATCCGGCTCAAGCGTCGCCATTTCAGCCAGAACCATCCGCTCGCCCGTCTCCGCGCAGCAGGCCTCTTCGGTCGGCGGGCTGTAGGACTCGTCTCCGCGACCGGGCAGGAGGAAGGAGACGACCAGCGCGAGCGCGGCCAGCACCGTCCCGACCCAGAAGACGTTGTGAATGGCGGAGGTCAGCGACCCGCGCAGGGCGTTGAGGACGCCGGGCGGAAGCTGCGCCTGTGCCTGCGGGTCAACGAGGGCGTTCGGATTGGCCGCCAGACGCTCGGCCGCTTCCGGCGTCAGGCCGCTATCGCCTCTCTGCGCCACCTCCTGCAAGTGCGTCGAGAGACCGGCCGACAGCACGACTCCCATCACGGCGACGCCGACCGCGCCGCCAATCGAACGCGAGAACTGATTCAGCGAAGTCGCGACGCCCAACTGTGCGCGCTGGACTGATTGCTGGACGGCGATGAGCAGCGTCAGCATCGTCAGCCCAAGCCCCGCGCCGATGAGCACGAGGTCGAGATAGAGCCAGAAGCGGGGCGTCGTCGTCTGAAAGTTCGAGAGCAGCACGAAGCCGAGCGTCAGCAGCACAAAGCCGACGATGGTCGTCGGTTTGTAGCCGACGCGCAGCAGCAGACGGCCGCCGATGATGGACATGCTCACCCAACTGAGCATCAGCGGCGTCAGCAGCGACCCGGCTTCCGTTGCCGTCGCGCCGAGTCCGCCCTGTGCAAACAGCGGGACGAAAGAGATTGCGCCGAACATGGCGACGCCCGCCAGAAATCCTGCGCCGACCGAGACGGCCACGACGCGGTTGCGGAACATCGCAAAGGGTACGACCGGGTCGGGCGCGCGTCGCTCGATAAAGACGAAGAGCGCGGAGAGCGCCGCCGCCCCTGCGAAGAGCGCGAGGTTGCGCGGTGCGACCAGACTGCTGAGGCCAGTTTCGCCGCCGACGAGACCCAGCATCAACAGCGTGATAGCCGCAATCAGGACGGCCGCGCCCGCGTAATCAATCGTCGGCCGCTCGGTCGGCTTCGGCTCCTTGAGCGCCAGTCCCATGATGAGCGCGGCGGCCAAGCCTACGGGCAGGTTGATGTAGAAGACCCAACGCCATGAAAGCTGGTCTGTGATGAAGCCGCCGACGACGGGGCCGATGACGCTCGACAGACCCCACACGCCGCTGAAGAAGGCCTGCATCCGCGCACGCTCCCTGACCGTGTAGATGTCTCCGATAATCGTCATGCCGAGCGGCACGAGCGCGCCCGCGCCCAAGCCCTGAATGGCGCGAAACGCTATCAGTTGCGTCATCGACGCAGACATCCCTGAGAGCGCAGAGCCGAGGAGGAAGATGCCGATGCCGAGTTGATAGAAGATGCGACGCCCGTAGAGGTCTGAGAGTTTGCCCCAGACCGGGACGGTCACCGTAGAGGTAATGAGGTAGGCCGAAAAGACCCAACTGTAATGGTTCAACCCGCCGAGCGACGCGATGACGGTCGGCATCGCCGTACCGACGACGGTCGCTTCGAGCGCCGCCAGAAACATCCCCGTCATGACGCCCGCCGTCACCGCCCAACGCCTCGCCGAAGACATGACGAGTATCGGCGGAGCGTCCACTATCCCGCCCCTGTTCGCTTGTTGTGCCTGCATGATTCGATAAATGTAATCCTAAACGGGCGGTCGCCGCTAGTCCGCGCCGTCTCGCTTCTTCTGCACGAGCACCTGAAAGTGCTCGCTCATGCCTCCGGGCAGAATCATCTCGCGCGCGCCGAGACGCAGGCTCATGCGCTCTGCCTCGTCGCGCGCCCGCAACGTTTCGCGCTCCAACTGTGCGAGCAAACCGTGTCGCAACAGAAAAGCGTCCTGCCTTTCGAGCGAGACGGTTTGCAACCCCGCACGCTCGCCTGCCGACTTAATCTGCGTCCAGTCAACGGTCGTCGTCAAATCGACAAGTCCGGGCGCGCCGAGCACGTCTTCGACGAGCGCGTGGCGACTGAAGCCGCGCAAAGTACCCTCGCGCCGCTCCGGCACTGTGTAGAGACTCGCGGCCTCCGCGCCGTAATCGACGGCAACGAGATGGCCGCCCGGCCGCAAGACCGACGCGGCGCGCCTCATCCACTCCTCCGCGTCGAGATTCACTTCGGCCGTCTGCCCTTCCGCGAGCCGGACACCGGCGCGCTCGAAGTGTTCTGCAAGACGCGGCGTCGAAGGCTCGCGCTCGACCCACTTGAACCCGCCCGCCTCATCCAGTCCAACGCACAATTCGACGAAGTTTCCGGCGCGCACGCCGACGCGGTGGACGGGCAGCGCGTCGAGCAGTTCGTTAGCGAAGAGGACGGAGGCTCGCATCTTCGCGTCGAGGTCGGAGAGACGCGCGAAGCAGACCTTGTCGGAGAAATCTGCGAGCCGCTTGCCGACAGCATCGCGCGCCGACCGGCTCGCTTCGTCCACGACGTAGCGCAGACGCGCGAAAAGAGGCTCGTCGTCGCGCGCCAGCGTCGAGAGTACGCCGTGCGCGAAGTGCCCTGCGCCCGCCCCTGCTTCGACGATGATGAAGGGGTCGGGGGCGTGCTCATGTGTGCGTGAGAGTTCCGCGAAGTAGCGCGCGAAGGTGGCGGCAAAGAGCGGGCTGGTTTCGGGACTCGTGCGGTAGTCGCCCGCGCGTCCCCAACGCGCGAGGTCTGCGCGTTGATAATAGCCCTCGTCCTCGTCGTAGAGCGCCGACTGCATCCAGTCACGAAACGTGAGAGCGCCTTCGCGCCTGACACGCTCGCGCAAACGCTCGACGAGCAGACTCGTCCTCTGCGTCTCGCCTTCGCCATCTTTCATGTGCTGCAAATGTGCCCGCACGAGGTCGGCGCGGTCAAGGTGTCGGCGCGTGTCAGACGTGTGGCAGGCGCGCGTCGGAGAAGATGCGGAAGGTGGCGAAGGCGCGTCCCTGATGATGCGAGGCGCGCAGGAGCGTGTCCGTGATGAGGCGAAAGAGGGTGAGCATCTCGCCTGAGGGCGCGGCGACCTGCTTCGAGAGGTCTTCGTCCGTGCGTAAGAGTGCGAAGCCGCGTCGGTGTGTGGC
>DASZCR010000114.1:0-6117 GCA_035942915.1 Pyrinomonadaceae bacterium
GGACAGTTCCGTTCCCTGCGAGTTCTTCGTAATCGCGCCGACGGGGAAGACGTTGGCAAGCCCTGCGGCCTGCGCGCGCTCGATGATGAAACTCGTGACGGCCGGGTTGTCGTTGACCGGGTCTGTGTTCGGCATGGCGCAGACGCTCGTCCAACCGCCCGCGACGGCCGCCGCCGCGCCCGATGCGATTGTCTCTTTATATTCCTGTCCCGGCTCGCGCAGGTGCGTGTGCAGGTCTATGAAGCCGGGGGCGACGACAAGCCCTGTGGCGTCGAACAGTTCCGCGCCTTCGGGGCGCGCCTCGCCGCGCCCAATCAGCGCCGCGACGCGTCCGTCTTCAATCAGTAAATCTTTGCCGGTGTTGATTCCCTGCGTGGGGTCTATCAGGTAGCCGTTGGCGATTAACAGTCTCATTCTCATTCGGCTTTGTGCGAACCGGCCGCCATCCCGGCGAGCGATTCAACTTGAGAAGCATTCTCCTGTCTGGTCTGTGCGGAGGCTGCCTGTGGATTGGGAGAGGCCGAGAGCGCGGCCGTGCCACCGGCGAGCAGGTAGAGCACGGCCATGCGGACGGCAAGCCCGTTCGACACCTGGTCGAGGATGAGCGAGCGCGAGCCGTCGGCCACGTCAGAGGCGATTTCGATGCCGCGATTCATCGGGCCGGGGTGCATCACGATGGCATCGGGCGCGGCGGCCTCAAGCCGTTTGAGATTCAGACCGAAGTGGACGGCGTACTCGCGCAAACTGGGGAAGAAAGCAGACTCCTGTCGCTCGCGCTGGATGCGCAAGACCATCACCACGTCTGCGCCCTCGATGGCCTCTTCGACCCGCCGCGCGATGCGTAGCGGGCCGCCCTCGACGACCGACGCAAACTCCGGCGGCGCGAGCGTCCCCGGCCCTGCGAGCGCGACCTGCGCTCCGAGTTTCGTCAACAGGTGCGCGTTCGAGCGCGCGACGCGCGAGTGCAGGATGTCTCCGAGGATGGCGACGCGCAAGCCCTCGAAACCTCCTTTGTGCTGCCGGATGGTGAGCGCGTCGAGGAGCGCCTGCGTCGGATGCTCGTGCGAGCCGTCGCCCGCGTTGACGACTGAGGCGCGGCAGACGCGCGCCAGTTGATGCGGCGCTCCGGCCGACGGATGACGAATCACAATCAGGTCGGGAGCCATCGCTTCGAGGTTGCGCGCCGTGTCGATGAGCGTCTCGCCCTTCGTCACGCTCGAAGACGAGGAACTGACGTTGACGACATCGGCCGACAGACGTTTACCGGCTATCTCGAAGGAGGTGCGCGTGCGTGTCGAAGGCTCGAAGAAGAGGTTGATGATGGTGCGGCCGCGCAGGGCAGGAACTTTCTTAATCTCGCGCGAAGAGATTTCGCGGAAAGACTCGGCCGTGTCGAGCACGTGCGTAATCTCTGCGGCGGATAGCTCGCGGATGCCCAGCAGATGCTTTTTCGTGAGTCCGGTTTTCATCAATGGAAACTGACCGACCACCTCTCTCTGCATACGAAAAAGCGGCCATCGCTGGCCGCCGTCATCTGCCGTCTTCCGCCGGTCGCTCGACGATGGCGACGCCCTCCTCAGCGTCGAAATCTTCGAGCATGACCTTGATTATCTCGCTCTTTTTCGTCGGCACGAACTTGCCGACGAAGTCCGCCTGAATCGGCAACTCCCTGTGCTCCTTGCCCCGGTCGATGAGGACGGCCAGTTGCACGCGACGCGGGCGGCCGAAGTCTATCAGTTGGTCGAGCGCGGCGCGGATGGTGCGCCCCGTGTAGAGCACGTCGTCAATCAAGAGGACGTTGCGCCCCTCGACATCGACGGGCAAGTCCGTGCGGTTGACGATGGGGTTGGCGCCGACGGTCGAGAGGTCGTCGCGGTAGAGCGTGATGTCGAGGATGCCGACGGGCGGGCGTTCGCCTTCGAGGTCGGAGATTTTGTCTGCGAGACGGTTGGCGAGCGGCACGCCCCGGCGCTGGATGCCGACCAGATAGAGACTCCCCGCGCCGTGATTGTCCTCGACAATCTCGGAGGCCAGACGCGCCAGCGCACGGTTGATGCGCGGCCCATCCATGATGCGCGCTTTCTCGACGAATTCCATCGGCGGCGATACTAACACAGAGGTCGCCGCCGACGAAAGATGTCCTGTGTGTGCCTTGTAACTGGAAACCGGCCTAGAGATTTACGGCCTCAGACCGTGTACTTCTGAAAATTAGAGGGTCTCAAGCTGGGAATTGCTTTGAAGATTAGTTCAAGCCAGTCGTCCGTGGATTTGATGTTTGCGAAAAGCCCCTCGAACTGGATATGTTGCGGCAACATTTCCTGATAGTTGAGTTCGGGTTTGAGCATGATGGCCCGGCAGAGCTGAGGTAGAAAGAAGCCCATGATGAGACTGAGGGCTTGCGCGCCCGTTCCCCTGACGGCTAACTCGCCGTGGGTGGATAAATACGTCAGGGGTAGGTGCTTCTCAACGAAGCCGTCGTCTTCAATTACTTTCAGTCCGGCATCCAAATGCGCGGAAGGGTGCTGTAACCTCAGACGGCAGGCATCACGATGGGCGAGAAACTCCGGGTGTTTGAGTTGTGCTCCGAGTTTGAGGAACTGCTCCGGCTCCGGCCACCCCGTCTCACGACAGATGGCCTTTTGGAAGTGGTCGAGGTCATGTTCTAAATTCTCGACCCAACCGACTTTCGGCACGGCGTCGAGTGCGACCATGAATCGGCATCCCGGATGCAGGTCGAACCATGCTGCTCCCTTGGGGCGCAGGCGACCATAGATGATACCGAGCGGAACGAACATGGCGAGGTCACATAACGCGCGATAGGTGTTCAGCAACCGACCAAAGCCCTCACGCGAATCGGGTAGCTGAGACGCTAATTTCATGTTCGTCAGTAGCCACAGCATGAGGTACGGGTGCCCCGTCGCTGAACGGTACAGGCGATACCAGGTATCCTCGTTGAACGATTCGCTAAGCTGCGCTAAGGACTCGATGATGTGTATTGCGCCGACGGGGTAGGTTTGCCTGTCCCCCCACTCTATGCGCGTGCACGCGTAGTTTTGCTCACCGCCCGTCCCGGTGTTGATGGGTTCTGGGAAGCGGCGCGGGGGCAAAGAAGGGTTGTCTTGAACTGGCTGCTCGAAGAGGGCGTCGTCATCATACAGATAACTGTCGCAATAACTCTCGACAGCGCGTAAGCTTGAGAGGAAATCACCTTCCAATGCCGCGCGCACGTTGGGGGTGTTGTTGCCTTCCAGAATGTTTTCCAGCCGTCCTGAATGCGCCCACGGGTTGACGTACTTTTTGATTACGGCTTGGAGAAATTCGGGGTCTTTAACGCAGGTCTGTGCTCGCCCCTGAGAGGTCAGCAAGTCCTTCGCGAAGGCATAGACGGGATACTGTACCTTGTCCCTGAAGTAGTTCAAGACATCAATGCAATGACCGAGCACCTGATTCTGTTGCATGTTGTTGAGTTCATCCAGGAAAGCCCCGTAAGGTGTGAACACGTGCAACAGGTAGTGCGAAAGCTCGTGCGCCGCGATGTCATAGCCGGAAGCGGAGTCGCTGATTCCCTCTAGCCAGATGGTGTTCAGCTTGTAGCTGTACCAGTTGTTTTCGTGCGTGTAGCTTGGGCGGACGAGTGAAGGCCAATCGTCAACCGGTACGAGTTCGATGTTCATCCGGCGACCTCAACTCATTTTACTCAAGCGGCGAGATATCATCTGTCAGCGTCGGCGTGTGGCTTGAGTGCGCGCGCACTCCGAGCACCGTGGAGGTCTTTGCCTCTGCCGGGACTTCAAATTTGAGAATCACTTTCTGAACTTCCTGGCTGCTCGTCCCAAGGTCGCTGCCCAGTGATACGACCTTGAGATCGAACCCGGCTTTTTGAGAGTCATTCTCGACCACCGTGAAATTGAGTTCTAGTTCCAGATTTGTCAAATGAAAGAGCGGCGGCTTCGCGTCCATAATGCGTGCCTGGTCAATCTGCTCAAGCTCGCTGCGAATCGCCGATACAAGCTCTTTCAAGTTAATGTTCATATTCGCCATTTCGCTACCTCTTGGCAGTAAGGCAGGGCATTGCAATCCTTAACAGCGTCGCACACGCCACCTCTCACCGAAGTCTTACATTCTCTGCACGGGAGCTATCTTCTAAGGGCAGCCGGGAGGGTTGCCGATGTTGCTTTCGACGTGCTTGAAGAGTTGTTCGATGGCATCGCCCGCCGGGTCGATTTCCAGACCCGCGCAAATCTGGCTGATGACGTGTGAGCCGAGTTCGCGGTAGCTCTCGAACTGGTCTTCGCTGTACATCTGGTCGCCGGTCGATTCGTGCGGGAACGCCTTGTGCGCGCGCGAGTAGTTGTACACGTCGGCCGATTCCGTTCCGTTCAGAGAGGCTTTGATGTAGACGAAGATGCCGTCTTCGACCGGAGCACCGGCGTCGCCGCTCGTGTCAACGCACGAGTAGCAGATTCTTCCGATGGCGCAGTAGCCGTGACCCGGCTTCGTCGCATAGGTTTGCTCGAAGTGGTCGTCGTTCTGCTCGTAGTGCTTTCTTGGGAAGATGAGAATCTTGTCGAAGAGGATGGGCACGCCGAAGTCGACGCGGATTTTGCTGAGCGCGTTGCCGAGTCCCTCGAACGTGTAATTCGGGTCTGAGCTTCCGTCGCTGACGACGATGCGCTGGCAGCGGCGCAAGACCATCTCGTAGACTCCGAGATTCTCGAAGTGCCCGCCGTCGGAGAGATAGACGTAAGGGTGTTTGTCGTCGGTGAGGCCGAGAGCTTCGGCGACAATCGGGCGCGCGGCAAAGCGTGGGCCGGGGCGAAAGTACGTGTTGTAGCCGGCCGGCCCCGGATTGCCGAGCCACCAGCCGAGACGGACATTGAAGATGGTGAGCAGGAACGTCACCAGAGGCGACGAGTGATAACCCATGTTGGGACTCGCGGCCGCGCCGGAGATGGCGGAGGCCGTGCCGAGCGTGATGGAAGAGCGCGTGCCGGGATTGTAGGCGTAAGCGCGCGAATCTCTGTAGCCGATGCAATAGCTGCCTGAGTGCAGCGCCGAGAAGGTGAACGACTCGGCCTTGCGATTCTGCCACGCGAGGTCGTCGCCGTGAACGAGGTTGAGCGTGGCGTTGACGATGTGCAGCGGGCGGCACAGTTCGGCGCTCTTGAAAGTGTCTGGATAAGCGAGTTCGAGCAGCAGACGGTTCAGACGCAGCCGCTCGACAAGGGGGTCTTGTTTGAGCAGAGCCTGAATCTCATCGGTCGTCTGCGGGAAACGGTTAGCGTCGTAGATGGAGTCGCCCTGCATGATGGCGTTGAGGTCTCGCGCCAGCCCGACTCGCAAGTCATCTTCCACTATCGGGTCTGGCCGCTCCGGGTCATATTGCTCAAGCAACGCTTGCGTCGCGGGCGAGAGGTTTTGTTGAAGGTAGAGCGAGATGGGCGAGGTCGCCGCGCGCAACGCCGTCGCCAACCCCTTCAAGTTCGTGATGCTCTGCTCGTTGAGGAGGCCGGTGCGCAGTTCGTGCATCTGTAGGTTGTCGCCGTCGTCGAGTCCTGTGAACGGGTTGGGCTTTCGCTCAAGGATGCTGCGCGAAGCGCCCATGTAGGCGCGAATCAGGCGGTCGCGGTAGGCCGCGTGCAAAGAGAACTTGTTGATGTTGATGTAGAAGCCTGCGAAGACGCCGAGCACCGCGAAGACGACGGTGACGGCAATCAGCAACCAGCCCGGCGCGTCGTAGAAGACGCGTAGAAAATCGACCAACTCGTAAGAGAGAAACGGCTTCGTCGGCGGCTGAAAGCGCGTCGAGAGCAAGACCATCAGGTACTTAATCACCCACGTCGTCACCAACGAGAGAAGAATCAGAATAAAGGCCGTGAAGAGCACGGCCGCGAGCGGCAGGACGAGACTGCTCAGACCGCCCGTCGCGCTTCCCTTATCCTCTCCCTCCTCGTTCGCGGAGGTCTGCGAGCTGCGGCCGAGCACGAGTGTAACGACGCCCGACAGCACGCCTATCGACAACATTGAGACCGCCGTCTTCACCCCGTAGAGCAACAGCGGCGGCCCGAAGATGACGAGCACGCTGACGACGCTCCACACGACGCTGGCAATCAAGAC
>DASZCR010000115.1:0-9477 GCA_035942915.1 Pyrinomonadaceae bacterium
CGATGGATCAGGGCGACCTCGAAGGGATGCAGACCTTCGACGGCGTCATCGAACGAATGATTCGTGAGGGCGTCGTCAGCAAGGAAGATGGCGTCTCCTACGCCTCGAATCAGGGCAACCTCCTGCTGCGCCTCGCAGACATGGGCAGCGCCAGCAGCGGCGCACCCAACAAACAGTCGGACGGCGCGGGCGGCAACTCCATGCTCGACATGATTGAGTAGCAATCCCCGCAAGACGCCTGAAGGTTTCGCTGACTGCTGATTTTTTGCTGCATCGCGGCGGCCGCGCGGCGCGTCTAAACGACGCTATGCGAGCGAAGGGACGCCGTCTAATTCTCTGTTTTGTGATTCTGGCGCTGGCGGGCTTAGGGGTCGCCGTGTGGCGCGCGCGCACCGTGCGGCGCGAGACCGTCTCGGCCGAGCCGGACGCAGCCACGACGCCGTTGCCCGCCGCAGAGAGACGCACTCTGCCGCCTCTGCCGCAACGCACGCTCTCGCCGCGACTGGCCGCCGCGCGCGAGCGCGCCATGCGCGCGGCCTCCGAGATGCGCGGACTGGCGTGGACTGGCGCGGTCGGCATGACGGAACTTTCCGGTTGGGAGTACGGCACGCGGACGAGGGAACTGGCCGACGTGCTCGGCACGGAAGACCTCAAGGGAATGAGCAAACTGGCCGTCGCCGGAGGGTTGCTGCCCGAAGGGACAGACCTCGCCTCGCTGGCCGTCACCTTCACGGCCGCGACAGCAGGGGCGACCTACTCGCCACTCGACAAACAGGTGCTATTCGTCGCAGAGGATTCGGCCAAAGGTGCGCGTCCTGATAACTCTCTGCTCACGCACGAATTCGTCCACGCGCTGCAAGACCAGCACTTCGACCTGCTCAAGATGCTCGACGCGCGGCCGTACAACTTCGACCGGACGGAGGCGATGTTTGCGCTCGTCGAAGGCGACGCGATGAACGTGCAGCGGCGTCTGGAAGCGGGCAGCGCGTCGGTCTGGGCGCGGCGGACGGTCGAGGAGATTGCGCGTCAGGAGGATGAGCGTTTCGGCCTCTATCGTCGCGGCGTCGGCGCGCTCTTTCCGCCGCTCCTGACCGAGACTTTCATCTTCCGTTATCGAGACGGAGCGCGCTTTGTCGAGGCCGTCAGGCGCAGCCGTCCGGGCGCGAGCGTCGATGAGCTCTTCCGCCGTCCGCCGGCGTCGAGCGAGCAGGTGCTCCATCCCGAAAAGTATCTCGCGGGAGAGACGCCGCGCGAGGCGGAAGTCAACGCCGAAGGTTTCAGCGCACGAGGATGGCGTGCGGCAGCTTCGACACCGCTCGGAGAGGTCGGCGTGCGCGGATTGCTGCTGGCGGGCGTCTCGGCGGAAGAGGCGCGGCGGGCGTCGGCCGGGTGGGGCGGCGACCGCGCCTACGTCTTCGAGCGCGAGGGGCGCACACCGCTCTTTGTCTGGAAGACGGTCTGGGACGGGCGCGAGGATGCGCGCGAGTTCTTCCGCGCCTATAACGCGCTCAAAGCCGGTCGCGCCGCGCGCGTCGATGACGCGGCGGCAGGAATGGACGCGGGCGGCGAATCGCAGGCCGTCTGGCGAGAGGGCGCGTTCGTGACGCTCGTGCGGCTCGAAGGCGAAGGCGTCGTCGTCGTGCGCGGGGTGGAGACGGACGTGCGGGAGACGTTCGAGGCGGCTCTGCGTTAAGGGTCGCGCGCGTCTTGAAATTCGTGAGGCCGCTTGAACGACATTTGCTTGTTCTTTGTGCGCTGTCAGGAGTATGCTGTCGGCGCAAGAGAGCAATCTTCCCTTCCGGGGCAGTTGGTCGCTTTCCTTCGGAGGATAAAACAACCATGAGAAGAAATTTCAGAGCCATCGCGGGGGGATTCTCCGCATTGGCGTTGGCTGTCTTCTGCCTGTGCGCCGTGGCGCAGGCGCAGACCGGCCGCGATGCTCGCCTCGTCTCGGCGCAGGCCGGGGGCGTCAACTACGTCTCCGGCGACGTGACGGGTAAACTCAAAGGCGAGGCGGACTGGCGCGCGCTGACGACAGAGCAGACGCTTGAGACGGGCGACTCCGTTAAAACCGGGATGGGCGGGCGCGTCGAAGTGCTCCTCAGCCCCGGCTCGTACCTGCGAGTCGGCGGCAACTCGGAGTTCGTGATGTCCGACACGTCGCTCGACACGTTGCGCGTGCGTCTGGTTAAAGGCAGCGCCATCGTCGAGGCCAACGGCTACGACGACCTCCCGCTCGGTATCGCCTTCGACACGCCGCAGACGCGCATCACCATCATCAAAAAGGGCATCTATCGCTTCAGCGTGACGGCGGCGGGCACGACCGAAGTGGCCGTCCACAAAGGGCGCGCGATGATTGGCTCGACCCTCTTGAAGGGCGGGCAGGTGGCGAGCATCGGCGGAGGCTCCGGTCTGGAAATCGCCAAACTCGACAAGAAGAACGCCGACGCGCTCGACGAGTGGAGCAAGCAACGCGGGAAGGAATTGGCGCAGGCCAACCGGCAGTTCACGAGGCGCACGCTGACCGACCTCTTTGTCGGCAATAACTTCGACCCGTACGGCTTCTATAATCCGTTGGCCTCGCCCGTGCCGCGCGGCGGCATCTGGGTCTTCCATCCGGGCGCGCGTTGCTTCACCTTCATCCCGTTCTACGGCGGCTGGTCTTCGCCCTACGGTTTCTCCTACGGCAGCCAGTTCTACGGCTTCGGCTATCACGGCACTGGCGTCAACACCACTTGCCTCACCTGCGCGGGTAGTCACACGCGCGGCGGCACGGGCATCGCCGGTCACACGCCGCAGCCCAACCAGACGGGCGGGGCGACGCAGACGACTCACTCGAATCCGGTCGTCGTCTCTCCGCCTCCAACGCGCACCATTGAAGCGCCCATCGTGCGCGAAGCGCCGCGCCCGGCCGTCATCGAACGCACGCCGAGCGCCGCTCCCATGCCCGCACGCCGCGACCAATGAGCGCGTGCCGCTGAAGCAGTTAAAAACTCACATCAAGAAGGCCGCACAAGCCCCGCCGGAATCCTCAGACCGGCGGGGCAATTTCGTTGGCGACGATGACGGCCGAGAGTGTCACACCGGCCACGCCCTGACCGGGAAAGACCGTATCGCCGACCATGTAGAGGTTCGGAACCGAAGTGCGATGCGTGACGGCGTTGCGGCCGAAGACGGCGAGCGATTGGCCGACGCCGCCGACCATGCCGAGCTTGCGCCGCGTCCGCTCGTAGAAGGTGCGCGGCGTGGCCGTCTCAATGACCTCG
The DNA here is from genome assembly GCA_035942915.1 of Pyrinomonadaceae bacterium. GTDB lineage: Bacteria > Acidobacteriota > Blastocatellia > Pyrinomonadales > Pyrinomonadaceae > DASZCR01. The sequence continues at coordinate 3,267 of DASZCR010000115.1, forward strand.
ATGCCCGCGCCCAACTCCGGCAACGCGGCATGGAGGCGCGCCCACACAGCCGCGAGCGTCTCCTCGTCCTGCCCTTCATGCTCCGTCTCGTCTTCGTGGAAGACGAACCAACGCTCCGCCTCCGTGAAGGTCGAGACGGTGACGGCGCGTTTGCCAGACGGCGCGCGCGCATCGGCCGCATCGGCGGCGCTGAACATCAAGAGCGCCGCTTCGGCGTCGAACGCCGCGCCCTCCTGCCAATCGCTCAAGACCAGCAGGTTCGCCGCCGGAAGACGCTCCACCGCATCCTCGTCCGCCCCCGCATAGAGCAGGTATGCGCCCCACCCTGCAAGCTGTTTGAGACGCGCACGCATCTCTGCGGGCGTGCGTTCAAGCCCGACCAGCTTTCCGTAAGTGTCCCAGACGGTGAGATTGCTGATGACAGCGCGCGTCGCCTCTATCCTTTCGCCCGACAACAGGCGGACGCCGACGGCACGACCCTGCGCGTCGTATTCGAGCCTGAGAGCGGTCGCTCCGAAGCGCACCGTGCCGCCGCTCTTTTCGATTGATTCGACGAGCCTGCCGACGAGTGCCGACGCCCCGCCGACCAGAGCGTGCATCCCGCGTAGCGGCTCGGTCAGCGCCAGTGCCGCGTAGAGATAAGCGCAACGGTCGCTCGCGCATTGTGCTGAGAGTTGTAGTTGCGCGTCGATGAAGCGGCGGAAGCGTGTCGAGACGCGTTTGAGCGACGCGGCCGCCGTCACCTTCTCGGCCGAGAAGACGCGTGAGGCGATACGCGGCTCGGAGGCGGCGAGTCGCATCCGTCCGAGTTTTGAAAGCGTCGCCAGCGCAGGCTCGCGTCGCGCGGCGCGGCGCAGCGCGTCGGCTACGGCCGTCAACTCGCGGTAGAACCGTACAGCCTCGTCTGCACATTCGGGAAACGCCTCGCGCAAGGTCTCTGCAAACTCTCCCGCGCTTCCACCCACGCGCACGTCCGCGCCGTCCGGCAGGCGCACGACGTATGCGGGCGAGACGGCGCGCACCTCCGGCGCATCAACCGGCAACTCGGCGAAGACGCGCTCATGCAGGCCGCCCGCCTGCCACGCTGCATAGAGTCCCGCGCCCGGCTCAAAGCTGTAACCGAAACTCTCGCAACTCATCGTCGCGCAGCCGCCCGCCTGCGGCTCGCGCTCGACGACGCAGACGCGCAGCCCGCGCGCCGCCAGCAGCGCGGCCGTCGTCAGACCGCCCACGCCAGCGCCGACGACCGCGACATCGTAAGTCATTCTTCAGTTGACGAAGTGTGAGATGAGAGCGACGAGCCAACCCGTCACGGTCGTCTCAGGAGTCGCCGTCGGCTCGGCTCTCTGTAGGTAAGGGTAGACGACGATGCCGATGGACTGAAGGCCGTTGAAGATGAGATGGACGATGACGCACGGGAGCAGTTGTCCCGTCCACGCGCGAATCAGTGTGAGCACGGCGCTGAGGAGGCAGATGGTTCCGATGACGCCGAAGTTCGGCCAGTATTGCGGCACGTGTACGAGCGCGAAGAGACTGAGGACGATAAAGACCGCCCCGACCGCCCCGATAGCGCGTTGCAGCGCCGAGTAGAGCACGCCCCTGTAGATGACCTCTTCGACGAGCGGCGCGGTCGCCGTCGCAATGAAGGCCGTTGCCAGCGCGGCCGCGCGCGAACTGCTGATAACCTTGTCGAGCGGCGTCTCCTGCTCGCCTGCCAGCTTTATCACGAGAATCCCGATGCCGAGCAGACCGACGGCCAGCCCCGCGCTCGTCCAGAAGCCGAACCTGCGCGACCACTGCCAGCCAAGCGCACTGAAAAACGGGCGCTTGCCGAACCGCGTCACCAGCATCCACGCGAGCATCATGGTCAAGATGTGCGCCGGAACGTTCGAGAGAATCTGAAGGAAGATGGCGACCTTGTCCGTGATAGAGAACTCTGCAAGCTGTGCGACGCCGATGCCGCGTTGCTGCGCGTAGGCGATGACGAAGAGCGCGGGCAGCAGTGCCAGTAAGAAGACGCTCGCCAACCAGACGCCGACCGCGCCGAAGATTGACCACGGCGGATTGTCAGGGTCAGGAACGTGCGGCGTCTCCGGCGTCGGCAACGTCGACGGCAGAGCGCCATCTGCAAACTCCGTCAAGCTGTTCTGCGGCAAAGGTTCGAGAGGCGTGCTCACGCCATCGAGTGTAAGAGACTTCGACTGAACCGGTCAACAATGGAGAAGATAAGTGATAGGTGATAGGTGATGGGAAGGAAGTGATGGGTGATAGGTGATAGGTGATAAGAAGAAAGCATTTCTCCTATCACCTATCACTTATCACCCATCACCTATTACCCATCACCTATCACTTCCAAAGTGTTGCGCCATCCGTTCGCGGACTTGTTGCATGAGGGCTGGGAGGTCTTCGTCTGTGAGTGTGTCGGTCGGGATGGGTGCATCGACGTACATGGTGACGAGGCCGGGACGGAAGATGATGGAGTCGCGCGGCAGGAGTTGGCGCGTGCCGACGATGGTGACAGGGATGATGGGCGCGCGCGCCTGCATGGCGAGTTTGAAGCCGCCCTTTTTGAAGGGTTGCAGCACGCCGTCGCGCGAGCGCGTGCCCTCTGGAAAGAGAAAGGCGCAGACGCCGTCGCGGATGCCGCTCGTCGCACGTTGCAAGGTCGAGACGGCTTCGGCCGTCGAGCCGCGATTAATCGAGATGTGACCTGCGCGTCGCATGTGCCAGCCGAGGAAGGGAATCTGGAAGACTTCACGCTTGGCGGCGATGCGCAGTTGCGCGGGCAGGTAGCCGAGCATCACGGGGATGTCCATGTAGCTCTGATGCGTGGACAGGAAAACGTAGGAGACGCTGGGGCGGATATGGTTAGCGCCGACGACGCGGACGCGTGCGCCGACGGTGCGCGCAATCATCCGGCTCCACGTCTGCGCGCACCAATGCTGCCTGCGCCCCGCCGGGTCGAAGAAGGAGACCGAGAGCGAGAGCGTGCCCATGACGGCCGTGTAGAGATAGATGAGCGGGATGGCGACGGCCGAATGAAGATAGTTAAGCGGCGTCGGCCGTGAAGGCTCGGCCGTGCGCGGCGCGATGGTCACTTCCACTTCGTTCACACGGTCTGCTCGGCCACGTCGCCCGTCGCCACGCCGAGACGCGCGGCGGCGAGCAGGAGGCCGATGATGGTCTTCGCATCCTCAATCTCGCGCGACGAGATGAGTTCGAGGGCGCGCCTGAGCGGCAACCGCACAACCTCGACGATTTCATCCTCTTCCAGATTTTGCGCCGACTCGCTCAACCCGGTGGCGAGAAAGACCCACAGCTTTTCGCCGCAGAAGCCGGGCGTCGTGTAGAACTCGGAGAGTTGTTCGAGGCGTCCGGCGCGCACACCCAACTCCTCCTCCAACTCGCGCGCCGCGCACACTTCGGGGCGCTCGCCGGGGTCGAGCTTGCCTGCCGGAAGTTCCAGCAGGTAACGCACGGTCGGATGACGATACTGACGCACGAGCGCCACCGTCAGGTCGTCGAAGACGGCGACGATGCCTGCGCCGCCGTTGTGCCTGACGACTTCACGCGTGTACGTGTGGTCGCCTTCGCGCACGGTGTCGATGGCGACCTCGATGATGCGTCCTTTGAAAATCTCCTCGCTGCCGAGGACTTCCGGTGAGTCTTTGTCGGAGGTGTCCATGAGAAGGTTGCTCGTCGTCTGTCCTTAGCGCGCGCGGTCGGTGGCCGTCGCCGGGCGCTCTTCGTGGTAACGGATGCCCGCCGTCTCCGAGTCGAGATAGTAATGGCGTTTGCCCGTCGGCGTGAATCCTTGCTTATCGACGGGGTCGGCGTTGACGCTGAAGAAGGGCGGCTGGCTCTCTGTCCGGGGCGTGACCTTCATCGTGAAGCTATAACCGTTGAGGACGGGCTGGTCGGAGTCGAAGCGCACGTCGATAAGACCTGCGGCGACGAGTTCGCGGAAGCTTGCATAGTTGCCCGTGCTCGTCAGATAGACGTGCTGCTGAGCCGCAATCTCGCCGAGATACGAGAGCGCGGCCGACTCGTTCGTTGCCACCACCTTGCTCCTGTAAGCCGGGATAGCGACGCCCGCCAGAATCGCTCCCATCACCAACAGCACAGCCGCGCCGATACCCCCGACGACGGCCATCATGAACCACCAGGGGCGCTCCTTCCGTCCCTCTCCGCTGCTGCTCCCGTCTTCCATGTCCCGCGTCCTGTCCCTGTCTCAACTTCCCAGAATGGCCTTGACCTCGCCGACCAGATAGAGCGAACCCGTGACGCAGATGAAGCCTTCGACGGGCGTTAACCGCCGCGCCTCTTCAAGCGCGGCGCGTGCGTCCGGCGCGAGCGTGATTGTACCCGAATCGAGACGGGCGGGCACGGCGCGCAGGATGTCTGTCGGCGCAGCCGCGCGCACGTTATCAGGCCGCGTGAGCACGATTCTGTGCGCCGCCGGAAAGAGCGTCGCGCACAACTCTTCGAGAGGCTTGTCGCTCATCGCGCCAAACAGGAGCGTGACGGGCGCACGCGCAAACTCGTCCAGATAGTCGCGCAGCGCACGCGCGCCCGCAGCGTTGTGCGCTCCGTCGAAGAGGACGAAAAGACCGCTCGCGCCGTCGCGCACGAGTTCGAGCCGACCGGCGTGCTGCGCCGTCTCAAGCCCTTCGATTATCTGCTCGCGCGTGAACTTGAAACCCTGCGCCGACAACTCCTCCGCGACGGCGACGGTGACAGACGCGTTCAATGCCTGATGACGACCGCGCAGAGCGAGCCGGACGTTCTCATAAACGTCGCGCTCCGTACGCAGGCAGACGCGCAAGCGCCCGTCCTCACACACGCCGAAGACTTCCACCGCTTCAGTCACGAAACGCGGCTCGACGCCGCAGGCTTGTGCACGCTGCCTGATGACGGCTTCGACCTCCGGCGTTTGCGGCGCGACGACCGCCGCTACCGTGCCGGGATGAATGATAGCCGCCTTCTCAGCCGCCACCTCTGCGAGCGTCGCTCCGAGATATTCCTGATGGTCGAGCGCGATGGAGGTGATGGCGGCGTTGGCGGCACGCGCGGCCGTCGTCGCATCGAGACGGCCGCCAAGCCCCGTTTCGAGGATGCCCACAGAGACGCGCGCATCGCGGAAAGCGACGAGTGCCGAGGCCGTCACCTGCTCGAAGAAGGTTGGACGAGCGCCCGTCGCGTCGGCCAGATGCTCGGCCGCCGCGCGGACTTGCGTCGAGACTTCGGCGAAGCGTTCGCGCGCGATGTCATGCCCGTCGATGCGTATGCGCTCTGTGATGTCGATGAGGTGCGGTGACGTGTAGAGGCCGGAGGAGATGCGCGCGGCGCGACAAATGGAGTCGAGCATCGCGGCGACCGAACCCTTGCCGTTGGTGCCCGCAATCTGGACGCAAGGGAAGTCGCGTTGCGGGTGGCCGAGCGCGGCGAGCAGCCGTTCGACGTTGGCGAGGCCGAGCTTCATCGCCAGCGTCTCGTGCCCCAGACTCAGAAGATAAGCCAGCGCCTCTGCGTAGTTCATCTAAGTCTAAAGTCTAAAGTCCGAAGTCTGAAGTCCGTAAGCTGAGGCCGAGACTTCAGACTTCGGGCTTCGGATTCCGGGCTTTTAATTCAGACTTTTAATTTTGTGCTTTGAGATGGTTGAACGCCCGCGCCGTTACCGTCGCCGGAAATCGCGCTCGCCGTGACAGGCTGCCGACGCTGCACTTCCGGGTTGACCATGAAGTTGAGCGCCTTGATGATGAAGTCGCGCATCTCGCGCCGGTCAACGACGGCGTCGAGCATTCCATGTTCAAGGAGAAACTCGGCGCGCTGAAAGTCTTTGGGAAGTTTCTGCCGGATGGTCTGTTCGATGACGCGCGGCCCGGCGAAGCCGATGAGCGCCTTCGGCTCGGCGATGATGATGTCGCCGACGGAGGCGAAACTGGCCGTCACGCCTCCGGTCGTCGGGTCGGTCAGCACAGAGATGTAAGGCAGCCGCGATTCGTTGAGCAACGCGAGCGCCGCGCAAATCTTCGCCATCTGCATCAGGGAGAGCGTGCCCTCCTGCATCCGTGCGCCGCCCGATTGGGCGACGGCGACGACGGCCGCGCGTTCTTCAATCGCGCGCTCGACGAGGCGCGTAATCTTCTCGCCGACGGCCGAACCCATCGACCCGCCGAGGAAACTGAAGTCCATCGCGGCCGTGTGGACG
>DASZCR010000116.1:0-8234 GCA_035942915.1 Pyrinomonadaceae bacterium
GCCATCCACGAACTGCTCAACCTGTCGGACAACATCCGCGAGATGATTATCGAGCGGCGGCCGGGTTCGGAGGTGCGACGCGCAGCCGAGTCCGAGGGCTTGAAGAGCCTGCGCGAGTCTGCCTTGCAGAAAGTCTTCCTCGGCGTCTCGACGCTGCACGAAATCAACCGCGTGACCTTCGTCGAAGAGATTAAGAGCGACGGCGAGCAGCCGAACAAAGTTAAATAAGCGCGGACGCGACACTCCCCGCGCGCCGATTTGTCTGAAGGCACGCCTACCTGTTAGGCTTTTGGAACATCGACCGACGACCCGGCGTGTAAACTTCTGCCGACGTGAGGGGACGCAATTCTTGCACCGCCCCGAAAGCGTCTGCGGCAGGTCGGGCGCTTCGGTTCGTGCCTCGTCAGTCGAAGAATCTCGCACTCTTTTCCCGAAAGAGAGTCTCCGAAGGTAATAAATGACGGCCGGTTGTGCCCCGTTGGCCGCGTGCTTTATAAAGTGAGGAACGACATGAAATCTTTTGTTCGCGCGCGCACGATGACTGCGCTCCTGTTGGCCTTTTGCCTGCTGGCCGCCCCCATCACGGCGTCGGCAAAGAAGGGCGAGAAGAACTACAAACTCGGCCTCGAAGCCGAGCGCGCGCAGCAATGGGAGAAGGCCGCGCAGGAGTTTGCGCTGGCCGTCGCCGCCAACCCTTCGGACACCGAGTATCAACTCCACTACCGCCGCGCCATCTTCAACGCCTCGCAGGTCTACATGCAGAAGGGGCGCGCGCTCTACGAAGCGGGCGACTACGTCGGCGCTTACAACGCCTTCCGGCAGGCTTACGGCTACGACCCGGTCAACGAACTGGCCGCCTCCGAGATGAGGCGCATGCTCCGTCTTCAGCGCGAGAAGGAAGGGCTTCCGGCAGACGACGAAGGCGGGACGAATGGGACAAACGGCGTGAACGGCGCACCGCGCGTCACGCCCTCGTCTTTCAACAGCAACAACGTCGGCGCACAGCGCCCCTCGACCGCCGCTTTGCCGACGCGCTCCGAACCCCTGCGGACGATTAACTACAGCAACCAAGACCTCGAAAGCGTCATCCGCAATCTCGCCGAAGAGCTTAATCTCAACGTCGTCTTCGACCAGAGTTTCGCGCAGACCAAACGCAACATCACGCTTCGTCTGAAGGACGTGACGGCCGCGCAGGCGCTCGACTACATCTTTCTCTCCTACGGTCTCTTCTTCCAGAAATTGTCGCGCCGCACCATCCTCGTCGCAGACCAATCGAAGCGTCCGCAGTACCAGCAACTCGTGCTGCGTACCTTCTACCTCTCGAACGTTGACCCGAACGACGCGCGCAACCTGATTATGACGGCGCTCCCGGCCAACGCCGGACGCCAGCCGCAGGTCGTCGTCAACAAGAACACCAACAGCATCACCGTCCGCGACACGCCGGAGAACGTCCGCATCATCGGCGAGCTTTTGCAGACCATCGACAAAGACCGCGTGGAGGTCGTGATGGAGGTCGCCATCTACGAGGTCTCGCGTCAGGACTTGTTGCAAATCGGCAACCAGATTGGCACGGCCGACACGCTCGGCAATCTTGGCGGCATCCAGACCGGCTCGGTGCTCATCGGCGGCGGACGCCGCGTCATACAGGGTTCGGGCGCGGCCGCTGCGACCGTCCCGACCGCGCTCGGCGCAGCTATCCTCATCCCGGCCTCGACCATCACCGCATTGCAGAGCAAGGACAACACGCGGCTCGTCTTCTCGACGCAGGTGCACGCCTTCGACAACGAGAAGTCCGAAGTCAGAATCGGCGCGAAAGTTCCCGTCCAGACCGCCAGCGTCACGCCCTTTGGCCTGAGCAACCCGACGCCGACGACAGGCACGGGGACGGGCGTCACCGGCGGCGCGAGCGGCGTCTTCGGCGGCGGCTTCCCCGTCATCCAGTATGAAGACACGGGTCTCTCGCTCGACTTCACGCCGAAGGTTTATCCCGGTCAGGACGTGGAAGTGAAGATGGTCATCGAGACGAAGGACACGAGCGTGACCGGGTCGGGCGCGGCCAGCGCGCTGACGCCGACCTTCACGCAGCGCCGCATCACAGGCACGGCGCGCGTTCCCGATAATCGCACGATGATGATTGCCAGCATCGCGCAGGACAGGCAGACGGACGGCCGCGCCGGTCTGCCGCTGCTCGGCCTCATCCCAGTCCTCGGCCGACTCTTCAGCACGCCGCGTCGCAACAACGTGCAGAGCGACATCGTGATAACGATGACGCCGCGCGTGCTGCGTGCGCCGCAGATTACGCCGAGCGACCTCGAACCTCTCAAGAGCGGCTCGATGCAGTCGCCGACCTCCGAATCGCTCGAAGCTCTCGTGCAGGACGCAGACCGCGAAGACCAACTCGCAGCCGCGCGCCAACTTCCGAAGAGCGCCTCCGTCCAACTGCCGAATCAGGAGGAGGCCGTCACCTACGTCCCCGCGCCGAAGATACTCGCCGAGAGCGCCGCCGCCTCAGCTCAGGCAGCGAACACGGCGGGCGCGCCCACGCCGACCGCCGCGAGCCTCAAGACGGCCGCGCCGACGGCCGCACAGGTGGTCGCCAACATCATGGGCAGCGCGTTGGCGCCGTCGCCCGCCGCCAACTCCCTGACGAGCGGAGCGCCCGCCGCGCCCGCAGTCGTGACGACGGCGACGACAACGACGACACAGAGCGCAACTGCACCCGTCACCCAACCGGCTGCGACAACGACGACGACCGCACCGGCGGCCACACCCGCGACGATGACAAAGACGACCGCGCCCGCGCCGACTCAGGCGGAGCTATTGTTGCTGCCGGAGCAACAGGAGATGCGCGTCGGAGAGCGTCGGCGTTTGATGTTGATGCTCAGGACGGACGCGCCCATCGGATTGGCGGCGGCGACGCTGCGCTTCGACCCGCGTCTGCTGGCCGTGCGCTCGGTCTCGCAAGGGACGCTCGGCGCTGACAAGGCGCTGGCGCCCGTCGTCACACATACGATAGACCCGTCCGGCGTGCTCGTCGTCTCGGTCGCACCGGCTGCGGGCGCGTCGCCGCTGACGGGGGCAGGACTCCTGCTCATCATCGAGGTTGAAGGGCTGGGCGTCGGCGAGAGCGTCTTCAACTTCGACGCCGGCAAGGTGCATCTCGTCGCGTCGGATGGTCGCGCCGTGCAGGTGAAGGTCAACGAAAGCCGTCTGAAGGTCGCAGCGGCGCAGTAGACGCAGCAGCAGCGGCGGTAGTCGTGAGAGACGCAGAGGAAGCGAAGATGTGGAAGAGGCTCAGAGGAGGAGCGCGACGCGTGCGGCGAGTGGCCGCGCAGCAGACCGCTTCATCTCCGGCCGCTGCGCACGCTCTGCGACGTTCGTCCGGCGGATGGACGCTTATCGAGTTGGTCGTCGTCATCACGATACTGTCGATTCTGTCGGTCGGCGTCATCCCGCTCGTCAAGACCTCCGTGCGACGCCAGCGCGAACTTCGTCTGCGCGAGACGCTCAGGGAGATGCGCGAGGCCATCAAGGAGTTTCACCGAGACACGGTCGGGATGCAGTGCACGGGCATCGGCGGCGCAGGCGGGGGCGCCGCAGTTCCGGGCGCAAACCCGCAGCAGCAGCAACAGCAGATACCGACGATTGACCCGCGCAGCAGGGTCGTCATCAGCGATTGCACCATCTTCGGCGTCGATAATCCAGACCGCTATCCGCCGAGTCTGGAAACGCTCGTCGAGGGCGTCAACGTCGTCTCGCGCACGACGCCGCAGGTCGCCGCCGGGGCGCAGGCGACAGACAATAAACTGCTCTCGACGAAGAAGAAGGTCTATCTGCGACAGATTCCGGTAGACCCCGTGACGGGCAAAGCCGAGTGGGATTTGCGCTCGTGCTACGACCCGGCGGACGCCTCCTCTTGGGGCGGCGAGAACGTCTTTGACGTGCGCTCGAAGGCCGAAGGCGAGGCGCTCAACGGAGAGAAATATAGTGATTGGTAGAGCACATCTAGCGCGCGGCTTCACGCTGCTCGAACTGATGATTGTCATCTCGATAATCATCATCCTCGCGCTCATCGTGCTGCCGAAGTACAACGAGACGGTGCAGGCCGCCAAGGAGGCGACGCTCAGAGACAACCTCCACCAGATGCGCAAGATGATTGACCAGTATGCGGCCGACAAGGGGCGTCTGCCGCAATCGCTCGACGACCTTGTGACGGCGGGCTATCTCGGCAAGATACCGCCCGACCCGATGACCGGCGAGCCGAACTGGACGCCCGTCTGGGGCGAAGACCCGAACTCGCCTGAAGGCGGGCAAGGACTCGTCAACGTCTGTAGCTCGTCTTCAGACCAATCGGCCGACGGCTCACCCTACAACGACTGTTCGCGCTGGTGACACGGAACAGTTTGCAGACAACGGTCGTGAGTCGGCAGGGGAATCCCGCTCATCACTCAGCACTTCTTATGTCCAGTCCCTTCAGAAAATTGATTGACCCGAAACTGCCGTCGGCGGCCGTCGGTCTCTCCGGCGAGGGCGCGGGCGTCGTGTCTCTGGACAGGCGGCGCGGGCAGTTCGTCGTCAAGCGCGCGGGCTACGTGCCGCTGCCCGAAGGCTTGCTGCGCCCCGGCTTCGACGAAGGCAACGTCTCGGACACGGCCGAGTTGGCCGACACGCTCGGCGAGTTGGTGACGAGCGTCGGTCTCTCGAACCGCCATCGCTGGTCGGTCGCGCTGCCCGAAGCTGCGACGCACACCTCGATTCTGACGCTTGAGAGCGCGCCTGCTTCGCGGCAAGAGCGCGAGGAGATGTTGCGCTGGAAGGCCGAGCGCGCGGTCGGCGTCCCGCTCGACGAGTTACGCGTCGGGCGCGACGAATTGCGCGCCGATGCGCAGGGGCGTCCGCGCTATCTGCTGACGGCCGTCCGCCTCTCTGTGCTCGCCGAATACGAAGAGGTCTTCGCCACGCTCGGCTGGCACGCAGGACTCATCCTGCCCCGTCACGTCGGCGAAGCATGGTGGCTGCTCAAGGACGACCGGAACGCACGAAGTGCGTTGGCGACCGATTCGCTGCTTGTCAGTTCGCACCGCGAAGGCTTCACGGCCGTCGTCCTACGCGACGGCGAACCGCTGCTGGTGCGCAATGTCGCGTGCGAAGCCGAAGACCGCGCGGACGAACTCTACCGCTTCCTGCTCTTTTACCGCGACCGCAACCTGCCCGCGACGGCTGCCGCCGAGACGACCGCGCCGCTCGCACAAGACCTCTCTGCCGGTATGGGCGACACCATCGAGCGCCTCCTCGTCGCAGGCGAGGGTCTCGACCCGCGCGAAGCTTCGGCCATCATCTCCGAGACGCTCTCGGCCGTCCCGCACATGCTCGACGCCGCAGACGTGCGCCTCTCGCTCCCGGCCAGCGAACTCGACTTCAACCAGATGGCCGCTCCCGCCGGACTGGCCGCCCTCGCCTGGGCGTAGAAATTAGGAGTGATGGGTGAGAGGTGATAAGTGATAGGAGAAAGGCTTTTTCTTATCACCCATCACCCATCACCTATCACCTCTCACTTATTGCCCCTTGAAACTTTCCACGCCGCGCGCGCGTAACACGTTTGCATCATGCGCATGAGTGCTCACGCAGTTTCCCCCGACAATTTTGCGTCACTGGCTGATAGCGACCTCGTGGTGCGCGCCATCGCGGGGCGCGAGGAGAGCTTCGAGGAGTTGGTCAGACGCTACCAGCGCCCGCTCGTCGCCTACGTCTACCGGATGGTCGGCGACTACGACGCCGCCCTCGACCTCACGCAGGAGGTCTTCATCAAGGTCTACGGCTCGCTGGCGCGCTACCGCTCCGAGTTCAAGTTCTCGACGTGGATTTACCGCATCGCGCACAACGCAGCGGTTGACCACCTGCGGCGCTCGAACAGCGCGCGGCTCGAAGAGCTCGAACAGGAGTCCGACTCCGGCGGCCTCTACGAGAAGCCTCTGGCGAGCAACCAGCCGTCGCCGGAGATGTTGAGCGAACGCGCCGAGCGGCGCGCCGAAATCGAAGAGGTGGTCGAACGTCTGCCGCCGGCCTACCGCGAGTTAATCGTCCTGCGCCACGCGCTCGATTTCAGCTACGACGAGATTGCGGAAGTCACCGGGCTTCCGTTAGGGACGGTCAAAAACCGCATCTTTCGCGCGCGCGAGGCGATGCGCTCCGAACTTCTCGCGCGCGGTATCACGGGCATGTAGGTGAGTGTGAAGTGAGAGAAGAGACCGTGCAGCAAGCTTCTTGTCGCCGCGCCGAGTGTGCGGCTGCATACCTCGACGGCGAACTTGACGCCGCCGAGACGCTGCGCTTCGAGTCTCACCTGCGCGAGTGTGCGGCCTGCGGCGACGCCGTGCGCGAACAACGACGCCTGCTCTGTCTGCTCGACACGGCCTTCGGTGCGCGCCCCGCGCCCGGCGGCGAACTGCCCAGAGACTTCGCGCGCGTCGTCACGGCACGCGCGCAGACCGACATGAGCGGCCTGCGCCGCAAGTCCGAGCACCGGACGGCGCTGAAGATTTGCGTGGCGCTCGCCATCGCCTCGTTCGCTTTGACGGGCGCGGCGTCCTTCGACGTGGTCGTACGGCCGGTGCTGCGCGCACTGCGCGCCGTCGGCGGCCTCCTCGGCATGTTCGGCCACGCGCTCTTCGACGCCGCTTCGGGAGCCGTCATGATTTCACGCGCCTTCGGCAGCCGTCTCGTCTCCGACCCAGACCCCTTCAGCTATCTCCAGTGGGCATTCCTCGCGGGCGCCGCCCTCCTGCTGCTGCGACTGATTGGCAACTACCACCGCGCGCGAGTCAACGACCAAGAGAATTTTTGAATAAGTATTCGGCGTCTGTTTGAAAACACTTCCTTCGTCTTCTGTGCCCCTCTCGCCACACCCGCGTGAGAATTTAAAATCCGGTTCCATGCGGAAGATGCGAGGGTCGCTAAGAGGAAGTGGAGGAATCGGCTCGGTAGTTTTCAGACAGGTTCGGATGACTGATTAGATTACTGTGTAGAGACAACTCTGTTCGTGGAAGCGATTGTTTACAACGCGGGGGTGAGGTCGAGCGCGTCGCGTGGCGCGTGGTGGCGCATCGTCGTGTTGGCCTGCTTGTCGCTCGCGTGGGCCATCGTAGCGTGTGGACAGGAGCAGGAGGGAAGTCGCAGCAGCGCCGCCGCCGCTTCACCGCCTGCGGACGAGCGCGAGGAGTTGGTCGTCGAGGGTCGAGAGGGCAACTATGTCGGCGACGTGATTGTCTACGGGCGGCGCGTGCGCGTGCGCGGAACGATTCGTCATGGCGTCCTCGTCTTCGGCGGCGACGTGATAGTTGAGGGGCGCGTCGAGGGCGACGTGGGCGTCGTCGGCGGGACGGTGACGCAGCGCGAAGGCTCCTACATCGGCGGCGACGTGATGGTCATCGGCGGCGCTTATCATCACGGCAAGGCTGCGCCGGGCAGAAACCCTGAGAGCACGACCGTCATGATTGCGGGCTACGAGGAGGAGTTGCGTGAGATGGCTCGTAACCCTGCGTCGGTGCTCGCCCCGGCCTTCTCGCCCACCTATCTCGGCATCCGTCTGCTCTCGATTCTCGTCTGGTTCATCTTCTCTCTGGCCGTGACGGCCGTGACGCCGGGCGCGGTCAGCCGCGCGGCCGCACGCCTGCAACTGACGAGCATGAGAGTCGCGCTGATAGGATTGGTCGGCGCGGTCGTCATCGGGCCGGGAGTGGTCTTAGCGCTCAGGTTTCTGCCACCGATGCTCGGCCTCGTCGTCTGGTTCACGGCCTTCGTCCTGCTGCTCGTGGCCTTCCTCTTCGGGCGCGTCGTCGTTCATGCGGCGACGGGGCGCTGGCTCCAGCGCGTGCTCTTGAGCGAGGAGCGGCGTTCGGAGTCGGTGGCGTTGCTGCTCGGCGCGAGTTTCTGGGCGGTCGTGTTGTCGCTGCCTTACGCGTGGCCGCTTGTGCTGGCAGGGCTGGCCGTCGTCAGTCTCGGTCTGGCTTTGACGGCGCGTTACCCGCTCGGATGGCGGCGCGCCTCCTGAAAGCGCGCGGCAAGAAACGCCTACGAAAAGCGGCCAGCGCCGCCTCCACGCACGCGCACATTCAGTAGAACATTTCCCCCATTAGTCATGTATAATTCCAGCGTTTTCGGAATTAGAAGGGACACTCCCCGTTAGCCAGCGTCCCGGCGTCCGTGTCGGCGCGGGACGACGAACAGCAGCGCGT